>NZ_JAUNHR010000063.1 GCF_030523875.1 Micrococcus sp.
AGACGATGGCGCCGGCGTGGCCCATGGTCTTGCCCTCCGGGGCGGTGAAGCCCGCCACGTAGCCGACGACCGGCTTGGTCACGTGGGCCTTGATGAACTCGGCCGCGCGCTCCTCGGCGTCGCCGCCGATCTCGCCGATCATCACGATGGCCTTGGTGTCCGGGTCGGCCTCGAACGCCTCGAGGGCGTCGATGTGGGTGGTGCCGATGACCGGGTCGCCGCCGATGCCGATGGCGGTCGAGAAGCCGAAGTCCTTCAGCTCGAACATCATCTGGTAGGTCAGCGTGCCGGACTTGGACACGAGGCCGATGGGGCCGGAGCCCGTGATGGTGGCCGGGGTGATGCCCGCGAGGGCCTCGCCCGGGGTGATGATGCCGGGGCAGTTCGGGCCGATGATGCGGGTCTTCGGCTTGCCGTCCTCGCCGGTGCGGGCCTGCGACAGGGCGTAGAACTCGGCGGAGTCCTGCACCGGGATGCCCTCGGTGATGACCACGAGCAGCGGGATCTCGGCCTCGATGGCCTCGATCGCGGCGTCCTTGGCGAAGGCCGGCGGCACGAAGGCCACGGACACGTCGGCGCCGGTCTCCTGCATGGCCTCGGCCACGGAGCCGAAGACGGGCAGCTCGACGGCGTTGCCGTCCTTGTCCTCGTGGGACACGGTGGTGCCGGCCTTGCGGGCGTTCACGCCGCCCACGATGTTCGTGCCGGCCTTGAGCATCAGGCGGGTGTGCTTGGTGCCCTCGCCGCCCGTGATGCCCTGGACGATGACCTTGGAGTCCTTGTTCAGGTAGATGGACATGTCAGTCTTCCCTCGTCTTTCCGAAGAATCAGTTGGCGGCGTGGGCGAGCTCGGCGGCCTTGTCGGCGCCCTCGTCCATGCTGGCGGCCAGGGTCACGAGCGGGTGGCCGGCCTCGTTCAGGATGCGACGGCCCTCCTCCACGTTGTTGCCGTCGAGGCGCACCACGAGCGGCTTGGTGGCGGAGTCGCCCAGGATCTCGAGGGCCTTGACGATGCCGTTGGCCACGGCGTCGCACGCGGTGATGCCGCCGAAGACGTTCACGAACACGGACTTGACCTGCTCGTCGCCCAGGATGACGTCCAGGCCGGCGGCCATGACCTCGGCGTTCGCGCCGCCGCCGATGTCGAGGAAGTTGGCGGGCTTGACGCCGCCGTGCTTCTCGCCGGCGTAGGCCACCACGTCGAGGGTGGACATCACGAGGCCGGCGCCGTTGCCGATGATGCCGACCTGGCCGTCGAGCTTGACGTAGTTGAGGTCGTTCTCCTTGGCCTTGGCCTCGAGCGGGTCCTCGGTGGTCTTGTCGGCCAGGGCGGCGTGGCCCTCCTGGCGGAACTCGGCGTTGTCGTCCAGGGAGACCTTGCCGTCGAGGGCGAGGATCTTACCGTCGCCGGTCTTGACCAGCGGGTTCACCTCGACGAGCGTGGCGTCCTCCTTGTCGAACACCTCGCCCAGCTTCACGAGCACGGCGGCGACGTCGGCGCGCAGCTCCTCCGGGAAGCCCGCCTCGGCGACGATCTTCTCGGCGGTGGCCTGGTCCACGCCGTCGACGGCGGACACGGGCACCTTGGCGAGGGCCTCGGGGCGCTCCTCGGCGAGCTGCTCGATCTCCATGCCGCCCTCCACCGAGCACATGGCCAGGTAGGTGCGGTTGGCGCGGTCCAGCAGCACGGAGAAGTAGTACTCCTCGGCGATGTCGGCGCCCTCGGCGATCATGACCTTGTGCACGGTGTGGCCCTTGATGTCCATCCCGAGGATGGCCTTGGCGTGCTCGTAGGCCTCGTCCGCGGTCTTGGCGACCTTGACGCCGCCGGCCTTGCCGCGGCCGCCGACCTTCACCTGCGCCTTGACGACGGTCACACCGCCGATCTTCTCCGCAGCGGCCTTGGCCTCTTCCGGGGTCTCCGCGACGATGCCGGCGAGCACGGGGACGCCGTGCTTCTCGAACAGATCGCGCGCCTGGTACTCATACAGGTCCACGGTGTGTGTCCTTCTTGGTCGAAGACAGTTTCCTGCCGGCACCGCGGGGAGGCCGTGCCGACGCCGGCGCCGCATGTCCGCGGACGGGCCGTGCCGAGGGCAGGGCCGGGCGACGGACGGCGGCGCTCCGAGGGCAACTGTAGACCACGCGGCGGGGCCGTTCCGAGGGTCGGGCGGCCCCGGGGATCCGCCCCCGCGCGGGGGTGCTCAGCCCTCGATCCGGGTCAGCGGCGCGTACCGCAGGAGGAGCCGCTTCTGGGCCCCGGACGCGAGGAACGTCACGGTGGCCACGGTCTTGTCCCCGGCCCCCGCGACGGCGTCCACCCGGCCCTCGCCGAAGGTGGTGTGGGACACCCGGTCACCGGGGCTGAGCGCGGCGATCTCCCGCTGCGGCTGCACCCGCGCGGGCGCCTTCCCGCGGACCACGGAGGACGGCACGGTGAGGTCGGCCGGCTCCTCCCCGCGGGTCAGGCGCGCGGGCCGGTTCCCGCCGGCGACGCCCCCGGCCGCCTGGGAGCCCCACGCCCCGGACATCGAGCCGCGGCGGGCGGAGCCGCCGAACCGGTCCGCGTACCGGGACGTGCCTGCGCCGTTGAGGGACGTCAGCCCGCCGGAGCGGTCCGTGCCCTCGCGCTCCCACTCGATCAGGTCCTCCGGGATCTCCCCCAGGAACTGGCTCGGCGGGTTGAACTGGTGCTGGCCCCACAGCGAGCGGGCCTCGGCGCGGGACAGGTGCAGGCGCTCCCGGGCCCGGGTGAGGCCCACGTACGCCAGGCGGCGCTCCTCCGCCAGCTCCTTCTCGTCCGTCAGGGAGCGCGAGTGCGGGAACACCCCGTGCTCCATGCCGGTGAGGAAGACCACGGGGAACTCGAGGCCCTTGGCGGTGTGCAGGGTCATGAGCGTCACCTGGCCCTGCTGCTCGGCCAGCGTCTCACCCTCCACGTCCGCGGCGGTGGGCAGCTGGTCCGCGTCCGCCACGAGCGCCACCTGCTCGAGGAAGTCGGAGAGGGTGCCGTCCGGCGTCGTGGTCTCGAAGGAGCGCACGACGGCGACCAGCTCGCCCAGGTTGTCCGCGCGGGACTCGTCCTGCAGGTCTTCGGACTCGCGCAGCGCGGCGAGCATGCCGGACTGCTCGAGGACGGCCTCGAGCACGGTGGCGGGGCCGGAGCCCTCGGCCACCTGGGCGAGGTCGTCCATCATCTGCACGAAGCCCCGGACCGCCTTGAGCGAGCGGGTGGCCATGCCGGGGGCGTGCTCGGCGTCGCGCAGTGCGTCGAAGAACGGGATGCGGTTGCGCTCCGCCCACGCGGCCACGGCGCCCTCGGCCCGGTCGCCGATGCCGCGCTTGGGCTCGTTGAGGATGCGCCGGGTGTTGACGTCGTCCGCGGGGTTGACGATCACCCGCAGGTAGGCGAGGGCGTCCTTGATCTCCTTGCGGTCGTAGAACCGGGTGCCGCCGATCACGCGGTAGGGGATGCCGCGGGTGACCAGGCGCTCCTCGAGGGCCCGGGACTGCGCGTTGGTGCGGTAGAACACGGCGACGTCCGCGGGGCGGACGCCCTCCTCGTCCTGGAGCCGGTCGATGGTGGTGGCGATCCACTCGGCCTCCGCGGACTCGTTCTCCGCCGCGTAGCCCACGATCCGCGGCCCGGCGCCCTCAGCCGTCCACAGGTCCTTCTTGCGACGGTCCGGGTTGTTGGCGATCACCGCGTTGGCGGCGTCCAGGATGGTCTGCGTGGAGCGGTAGTTCTGCTCGAGCTTGATGGTGGCCGCGTCCGTGAAGTCCTCCTCGAACTCCACGATGTTGCGGATGTCCGCGCCGCGGAAGGCGTAGATGGACTGGTCCGAGTCGCCCACCACGGTCAGCTCGCCGCCGGCGGTGGCCACGCCCTCGGGCTCCCCGGCCGGGCCGGCCAGCAGGCGGATGAGGCGGTACTGCGCATGGTTGGTGTCCTGGTACTCGTCCACGAGCACGTGACGGAAGCGCCGGCGGTAGCTGTCCAGCACGCGCGGGAACGCCTCGAACATGTGGACGGTCATGCCGATCAGGTCGTCGAAGTCCAGCGCGTTGGCCTGGCGCAGGCGGGCGGTGTACTCGCGGTACACGGCGGCCACGGCCTGCCCCCACGGGTCCGTGGAGGACACCGTGCCGGCGTGCTCGTCCGCGTCCACGAGCTCGTTCTTGAGCGCGCTGATCCGGTTCAGCAGCGCCTTGGGGGCGAAGCGCTTGGGGTCCAGGTCGTTGGCCTTGGCGATCTGCGTGACCAGCCGGAGGCTGTCCGCGGAGTCGTAGATGGTGAACGTGGGCTTCAGCCCGATGCTCGCCGCCTCGTTCCGGAGGATCCGCACCGCCGAGGAGTGGAACGTGGAGATCCACATGCGCCGGGCGGTGTCCCCGATCAGCCCCGCGATGCGCTCGCGCATCTCCGCGGCGGCCTTGTTGGTGAACGTGATGGCCAGGATCTCGTGCGGGCGGGCGCGCCCCGTGGCCAGCAGCCAGGCGATCCGGTGCGTTAGCACGCGCGTCTTGCCGGAGCCGGCACCGGCCACGATCAGCAGCGGCGAGCCGGTGTGCTGCACCGCCGCCGCCTGCTGCGGGTTGAGCCCCTCGACGAGCCCGGCGGGGGTGAGCGGCCGCGGGGCGGGCGCGCCGGCGTCGTCCCCCCAGGCCCCGGCCTCCGGGTCCGCGGCCGCGCGCGTGACCGACGTCGGCACCAGGCCGGGCAGGGCCGTCTCCGGATCCGCGGGGCGGGTCCGGGCGGAGAGGATCGAGTCGCGTCCGAGGGAGGAGAACAGGTCAGCCATGGCCCGGCCAGTCTAGGCGTGGGCCCGGACGCGACAGCGGCGACGATTCCCCTGACGCCGGCTCCGCCTGGGAGGATGGGGGCGAGTCCCCGTCCCAGGAGTCCGAAGTGGCCAAGAACAAGACCAGCAAGCACCGCCGCCCGCAGGCCGGGCCCCCCGCCGGCTCGACGGCGGCCCCCGCCCCCGAGCGCGACCGCGCCACCCTGCGGGACGTCTCGCCGCGGGAGGACCTGAGCGTCGCCGCCGAGCAGGAGGGCAGCCCGGCGATGCTGGTGATCGCCCTGATCGGCACCACCCTGTTCATCGGCGCGTACTACCACCTGCTCGTCCTGCAGCAGATGACGCAGCTCACCGGCGGGCTCGCGATGCCGGACTCGATGCTCCTCTACGGCCGGGACCACGTGGCCGCGCTCGCCGGCGTCATGGACGAGGCCGCGCGCGGACAGCTCAACTGGGTGCACAAGACCGCCGGGGTGATCTTCGCGGTCGCCGTGGCGCTGACGGTGGCCGTCGTCGGGGCCTGGCGGCTGCGCCCGGTCGCGGCGAAGTGGGGCGCGCTCGCGCTCGGGGTGGTGTTCGCCGTCGTGGACATCTGGGAGGGCCTGGCGATCGAGGCGGCCATCGCGGCCGGCGGCGATGGCGCGGGACTGGCCTCCGCGCTGACGCTGATCCGCTGGATCCTGCTGGCCGTGATCACCCTGGCCGTGATCGCGATGCTGCGGCTGGGCCGGCGGCGCCGCCCGCGGGGAGCGGCCGCGCAGGCCCGGGCCGGGCGCTGAGCCGCTCGGCTAGACTCTCCCAACGGACCCCGCGGCGTCTGCCGCGCCGGTCCTGCGCCCCAGTAGCTCAGTTGGATAGAGCGACCCTCTCCTAAAGGGTAGGCCGTCGGTTCGATTCCGGCCTGGGGCACCGTCCAGACCAGTCCCCAGCGCCCGGGCGACATTCCAGCGGTGCTGCACGGCTGGAATGTCGCCGGAGCGCTGGGCGACGGTGTTGCCCCCGTCAGTCCTGCTCCGCGAACTGCGTGGTGTACAGCTCGGCGTACCGGCCGCCGGCGGACAGCAGCTCCGCGTGGGTGCCCCGCTCCACGATCCGCCCGCCCTCGAGCACCAGGATCTCGTCCGCGTCCCGCACGGTGGAGAGCCGGTGCGCGATCACCACGGCGGTGCGCCCGGCCAGGGCCTCCCCCAGCGCCTCCTGGATGGCGCGCTCGTTGGTGGAGTCCAGGGCCGCCGTCGCCTCGTCCAGGACCACGACGCGCGGGGCCGCCAGCAGGAGCCGGGCGATGGTCATGCGCTGACGCTCGCCGCCGGAGAGGCGGTAGCCGCGCTCGCCCACCACGGTGTCCAGCCCGTCCGGCAGGGCCTCCACCACGGGGCGCAGCCGCGCCCGCTCGACGGCGTCCCACACCTCGGCCTCGGACGCGTCGGGCCGGGCCAGCAGCAGGTTGCCCCGCACCGTGTCGTGGAACAGATGCCCGTCCTGGGTCACCATGCCCACCGCGTCCTGCAGGTCCGCGAACGCCATCTCCCGCACGTCCACCCCGCCGAGCTCCACGGCGCCGGAGGAGACGTCGTACAGCCGGGTGACCAGGGAGGCGACGGTGGACTTGCCCGCCCCCGAGGAGCCCACGAGCGCCACCGTGCGCCCGGCCGGGATCTCCACGTCGATCCCGTGCAGCACCTCCTCCCCGCCGCGGGTGTCCAGCACGGCCACCTCCTCGAGTGAGGCCAGGGACACCTCCTGCGCCGTGGGGTAGGCGAACCGCACGTCCCGCAGCCGCACGGAGAGCGGGCCGGCGGGCACCGGCGTCGGGACGGCCGGCTCCTGGATGAGCGGCTCGAGGTCCAGGACCTCGAACACCCGCTCGAAGGACACCAGGGCACTCATGATCTCCACGCGGGCGTTGGCCAGGGAGGTCAGCGGCGCGTAGAGGCGCGTCAGCAGCAGCGCCATGGTGACGACGTCGCCGGCGTCCAGCGTGCCCGCGAGCGCCTGGAGGCCGCCCACCCCGTACACGGCCGCCAGCGCGAGCGCCGAGACCAGGGTGAGCAGGGTGGTGAACGCGGCCTGGCGGACGGAGATGTCCACGCCGGTGGCGCGCACGCGGTCCGCGCGGCGGGCGAACTCGGCGGACTCCGCGTCGGGCTCGCCGAAGAGCTTGATGAGGGTGGCGCCGGGGGCGGAGAAGCGCTCCGTCATCTGGTCCCCCATGGCGGCGTTGTGCCCGGCCCGCTCGCGGGACAGCCCGGCCAGGCGGCCGCCCACCCAGCGGGCGGGGATCAGGAAGAGCGGCAGCAGCACGAGCGCCAGCACGGTGATCTGCCAGCTCGTGGCCAGCATGACGCCGAGGGTCAGGGCCAGGGAGACCACGTTGGCCACCACGCCGGAAAGCGTGCGGGAGATGGCGGACTGGGCGCCGATCACGTCGTTGTTCAGGCGGGAGACCAGGGCGCCGGTGCGGGTGCGCTGGAAGAAGGCCACGGGCATGCGCTGGACGTGGTCGAACACACGGGTGCGCAGGTCGTAGATGACCCGCTCGCCGAGCCCGGCGGACAGCCACTTGGTGAACACGCCCACCGCGGCGTCCGCCACGGCCACGAGCGCGATCAGCAGGGCCAGGCGCACGATCAGCCCCGAGTCCCGGCTGCCGGTGATCGCGTTGACCACGTCCCCGGCCAGCACCGGGGAGGCGACGCCGAGCACGGCCCCCACCACGGAGGCCAGCACGAACACGATGAGCCGCGCCCGGTACTGACCCGCGAACGCGACGGTGCGCCGCACCGTCCCCGGGGCGAGGGCCTGGCCCTCCGCCCCGTCCGTCCCACGCTGCATCCGCATCATGGACATGCGCGCCGCCGACTCCATGCTCATGGGCCCCACCGACCTCTCCGACTCCCGCGCGCGTGCGGGCGGTTCCCGGGCGCGCGGCTGGTCCAGGCTAGCGACGCGCGGATCGCCGGGCGGGCGAGTTCGCCCCGGGCACAGGGGCGGGGCCCACGGGGGCGACGGGCGGCTCAGGCCGCCAGCTGCAGCCAGCCCTCCCATGCCGGGGCGGGGCGCTCGAGGCCGCGCAGGCGCCACTGGACACCGCGCGGCCGGGCGGGGGTCACGCGCAGGCGCCAGCCGAGGGCCTCGAGGGACCGGTCCGCCTTGACCCCGTTGCAGCGCAGGCAGCAGGCCACGAGGTTCTCCCACGTGTCCTGGCCGCCGCGGGAGCGCGGGTGCACGTGGTCCACCGTGGTGGCATGGGCGCCGCAGTAGGCGCAGCGGTGACCGTCGCGCCGCAGGACGCCGGTCCGCGTCACGCCCGCCGCGTCCGACGTCGGGACGCGGACGTAGCGGTGCAGGAGGATGACGAGCGGGCGCCCCCACTCGCGGGTGGGGCTGACGATCGGGTCCCCGCCGGCCTCGAGCACGCGCGCCTTGCCGGCGGCCACGAGCAGCAGCGCCCGGCGGTCGGAGACCACCGAGACGGGTTCGTAGCCGGCGTTCAGGACGAGTGTGCGCATGGCGGGCCTCGCAGGGTGAGGGGCGGTGCTGCTCTGCGCCCCACCGTAGGCCCGGCAACGGGCCCCCGCCGCGTGTCCGGGCGCGGGTGCGCGGGGATGTCACCGGCCCGTCATCGCGGGCTCACGCGCCCGTCACGCCCCGGCCGCCCGGAGCCGGGGACCTGCGGCTCAGGCCCGCTCGACCCACACGTGGCCGGCCGTCTGCTCGGAGAGCTCGAGCGCGCCGTCCCCGGCCCCCTCGGCCTGCACGCGCACATACCCGGACTCGAGGGCGGGACGGACCTGGACCTCGGCCCCCGGCACGATCCCGGCGCGGCCGAGCTCGGCCAGCAGGTCCGGATCGGTCTGCACTCCCTCGGCCAGGCTCCGCACGCGCCAGCGGCCCGGGGACGCGGCCACGCCGGAGAGGACCTCCCCGGGCAGGCCCATCCCCCGGCTCCACTCGTCGGCGGACCGGACCTCGGGCCGCGGCGGGATGGGCGTGCCGTAGGGGGTCTCGGTGGGGTTCTCGAGGATCTCGAGCAGGCGCCGCTCCACCTGGTCGCTCATCACGTGCTCCCAGCGGCAGGCCTCGTCGTGCACGTACGCCCAGTCCAGGCCGATCACGTCCGCGAGCAGGCGCTCGGCCAGGCGGTGCTTGCGCAGCACCGCGACGGCGTGCTCACGGCCCTGCGAGGTCAGGTCGAGCCGACGGTCCGGGCCGACGTGCACCAGCCCGTCGCGCTCCATGCGGGCCACCGTCTGGGAGACCGTGGGTCCGGAGTGCTCCAGGCGCTCCACGATCCGCGCGCGCAGCGGCGTGATCCCCTCCTCCTCGAGCTCGAGGATGGTGCGCAGGTACATCTCGGTGGTGTCGATGAGGTCGGTCACGCGCGGTCCTCCTGGGTCTCCGGCCGGGACGCGGGGCCCGGCGCGCCGCGGTCCCGGACCGGGCCCGCGTGCAGTCGCCGACCATCCTAGGCGGCCGCGTCGGCCGGGCCCGGTCATGTGGAGCCTGCGGCCCGGCGGACGGGCCAGAATGGCCGGACGGTCCGGTCGGCGCCCCCGCGCGGCGTCGCCCGCCGTCCCGGCGCGCCGGCCCTCCGGCCGTCGGGCCCGCCCACCGAGACAGGAGCGCCCATGACCGCGTCCGAGGCCACCCCCGCCGTCACGATCCCCGCCGAGCTGCTGCCGCAGGACGGCCGCTTCGGCGCCGGCCCCTCCAAGGTCCGGCCCGAGCAGCTGCAGGCGCTGCAGGACGCCGCCGGCCTGCTGGGCACCTCCCACCGTCAGAAGCCGGTCAAGGACCTCGTCGCCTCCGTGCGCCGCGGCGTGGCCGAGCTGTTCTCCGCCCCGGAGGGCTACGAGGTGGTCCTCGGCGTGGGCGGGTCCACCGCGTTCTGGGACGCGGCCGCGTTCTCCCTGGTGCGCGCGCGGGCCCAGCACCTTTCCTTCGGCGAGTTCGGCTCGAAGTTCGCGCGCGCCACGGACAGGGCCCCCTTCCTGGAGGCCTCGGACATCCGCACCGCCGAGCCCGGCACGCGCCCCGAGCCGGAGGCCGTGGCCGGCGTCGACGTCTACGCGTGGCCGCACAACGAGACCTCCACCGGCGTGGCGGCGCCCGTGGTCCGCCCCGAGGGGATCGACGAGGACGCCCTCGTGGTGGTGGACGCGACCTCCGCCGCGGGCGGCCTGCCCGTGGACGTGGCCCAGGCGGACGTCTACTACTTCGCCCCGCAGAAGAACTTCGCCTCGGACGGCGGCCTGTGGCTCGCCCTGCTCTCCCCGCGCGCCCTGGCCCGCGTGCAGGAGATCAAGGACTCCGGCCGCTGGATCCCGGAGTTCCTGGACCTGTCCATCGCGGTGGAGAACTCCCTCAAGGACCAGACCTACAACACCCCGGCCCTGGCCACGCTGGTCCTGCTGGACGCCCAGCTGCGCTGGATGCTGGAGAACGGCGGCCTGGAGTTCACCACCGGCCGCACGGCGGAGTCCTCCTCCCGCGTGTACGCGTGGGCCGAGGCCTCGGATGTGGCCACGCCGTACGTGACGCGTCCCGAGGACCGCTCCGCGGTGATCTGCACGGTGGACTTCGACGACGCCGTGGACGCCGCCGCCGTCGCGAAGGCCCTGCGCGCGCACGGCGTGGTGGACGTGGAGCCCTACCGCAAGCTCGGCCGCAACCAGCTGCGCATCGCCACCTTCGCCGCGATCGAGCCGGACGACGTCACCGCCCTGCTGACCTGCATCGACCACGTGATCGGGCAGCTGCGCTGAGCCCGGCGCACGGACGGGGCGGGTCGGCGTGCGCCAGCCCGCCCCGTCCGCGTCTCAGACCTGCTCGGGGACTCGGCCCTCGGCCACGGCGGCCAGGCGCTCGCGCTCCTCGACGCTGACGCGCTCCTCGTAGGGCACCCACGGCGGGGCGACGACGGCGCCCTCCCCCGCCTCCAGGCCCGCCTCGCACACGGTCACGTGCCGGCTGCGCGGGGCGCGGGCCACGGTGGAGTACCAGACCCAGCCCGCGTAGCCGGGCAGGGAGGAGGCGAAGCGGTGGGTCATCAGGCGGTCGTCGTCGGCGGTGGCGCCGAGGTGCTCGCCGACCTGGTCCTCGGCCGCGAGGTCCTCCAGGCCCGCGCGGGCCTCCGCGACGGCGGCGGCGAGCACCTCGTCCCGCTTGGGCGCGCGGCGGCGCCGGGGCGGGGCGGCCGGGGCCGCGGCGGTCTCGACGCCGGCCGTCTCGGCGGCCCGGGTGTCGTCCGGCTGGAGCGCCGGGTCACGGGGGGTCATGGGCTCAGGCCTCCAGGTCGTCGGCCACACGGCGCAGGACGGCGGCGATCTTCTCGGCCTGCGCCCGCTGCGGGTACCGGCCGCGGCGCAGGCCGTTCGAGGTCTGGTCCAGGACCTTGATCAGGTCCTCCATGAGCACGGCCATGCGGTCCGGGGAGGGTCGGTGGTTGCGCACCACGGAGGGCCCGTCCTCGAGCACCTGCACGGACAGGGCCTGCTTGCCGCGGCGTCCCTCGGCCACGCCGAGCTGGACGCGGGTGCCCGAGCGCAGCTCGGTCGTCCCGGCCGGCAGCGCCGAGGAGGGGACGTGCACCTCCTCGCCGTCGTCGGTGTGGGCGAAGCCGAACCCCTTGGCGGAGTCGTAGAACTTGATGCGGCCCGTGGGCATCTGGGCACCTGCCTTCGTCGGTCGGGGCGTCCCGGGACGCGGGCGCAGGCGGTGCGCGGGCGCGCCGTCCGCCGGTCCGTCGCGGGGCGGCCGGGTCCTCGCACCGGTGCGGCCGTGCGCCGCGGCATCGGTGGGACCGTCGGCCGCGCGCCTCGCTGCGGGCGGCGGGGGACGAGAGTCACTGATCCTCCAGGATAGCCGCACTACAGTGGGACGGTGCCCTCCGACCAGCCCGCCCCGCAGCCCCGCCCCGCCTCCGACGCCCCGTCCGGCGCCCCCGGTCGGAACGCCGCCCCCACCCCCGCCCTCCGGGCGATGCTGGTGGTCGGCGTGCTCGTCACGGCGGTCTCCGGGCTCGCGCTGATCGGCGCGCTGGCGTTCTACTTCGCGGGCGCCGCCCCTGCCTTCCTGCCGGCCCTCTACGCGCTGAGCCTGTTCGGACTCCCGCTGGGGTTCACGCTGATGGTGCTGTACATGGTGGTCTCGGCCGTGCGGCGCTCCCGCGTCTGACCCCCCTCCCACCCTGTCAGCCCACGTCCAGCAGACGTTCAGGTCCGGCGGCCACACTGGGCCCATGCAGTCCAAGAACCCCGAAGCCCGGCTCCTCGTGGTGGACGACGAGCCCAACATCCGCGAGCTCCTGTCCACCTCCCTGCGCTTCGCCGGGTTCGAGGTCCGCGCGGCGGCCAACGGCCGCGAGGCCCTCGACGCCGCGGAGGAGTTCCAGCCCGACCTCGCCGTCCTGGACGTCATGCTCCCGGACATGGACGGGTTCACCGTCACGCGCCGCCTGCGCGCCGCGGGCCGCCACTTCCCCGTGGTGTTCCTGACCGCGCGGGACGGCACCGAGGACAAGGTCACCGGCCTGACCGTGGGCGGGGACGACTACGTCACCAAGCCCTTCTCCCTGGACGAGGTGGTGGCGCGCATCCGCGCCGTGCTGCGCCGCACGGCGTCGCTCGAGGACGACTCGGCGGTGCTGCGCGTGGACGACCTGGAGCTGGACGACGACGCCCACGAGGTCCGCCGCGGCGGCGAGGTGGTGGAGCTGTCCCCCACGGAGTTCAAGCTGCTGCGCTACCTGATGATGAACCCCAACCGCGTGCTCTCCAAGGCCCAGATCCTGGACCACGTGTGGGAGTACGACTTCAACGGGGACGCCTCGATCGTGGAGTCCTACATCTCCTACCTGCGGCGCAAGATCGACGTCGGGGGCCGGGACAGGATGATCCACACCAAGCGCGGCGTCGGCTACCTGCTCCGGACCGCCGACAAGCGCTGAGGTGGAGGAGGGCCTGCGCCGGGCGGCGGACCGGGTCCGCCACCCCCGCACGTGGTGGCGGACGTGGTGGGGCGCCCGGCCGCTGCGCACGAAGCTCGTCGTGATGATCACGGCGCTGATGATGATCCTCGTGGCCGTCATCGCCCTCGTCACCGCGGTCCTCTTCCGCACCGAGCTCGTCCGCCAGCTGGACGAGGACATGGAGACCAACAAGGACGTCGTCTCCGTGTACCTGACGTCCATGGTCCAGACGGGCGGCTACTACTCGCCCCAGCACTCCATCCTGCGCTTCTACGGGGTCGTGTGGGACACCGACGGCGACCCCGTGGTGAGCACCCCGCTGCTGCCCGGCTCCGACGGGCCGGCCCTGTCCGGGATGAGCACCGCCGAGGTGGACGCCCGCGGCTCCGGCTCGTTCGAGGTGCCCGGCACCCAGCCCGGCTCCGACGGGTGGCGCGTGCAGCTCTACCACCTGCGCAGCGGCGAGGGCTCGATGGCCATCGCGCTGCCGCTGCACAGCGTGACCACCTCCGTCAGCCGCGTGGTGAGCCTGGTGGTGAGCATCGGGCTGATCGGCACGGCGGTGTCCGTCGTCATCGCGAACCTGCTGGTGGAGCGGGCCTTCCGCACCCTGGACCGCGTGGAGCGGACCACGGCCAAGATCGCGGCGGGGGACCTGACCCAGCGCGTGGCCACGGCCCCGCCGAGCACCGAGGTCGGCCGGCTCTCCCGCTCCGTGAACGCGATGCTCGCGCACATCGAGTCCGCGTTCCGGGACAAGGAGGTCTCCGAGGACAAGATGCGGCGGTTCGTCCAGGACGCCTCGCACGAGCTGCGCACCCCGCTCGTGACCATCCGCGGGTTCTCGGAGCTGTACCGGCACGGCGGGATCACCGAGCCGGAGGACGTGGCCGCGGCCATGGGCCGGATCGAGTCCGAGGCCGGGCGCATGCACCGCCTCGTGGAGGACCTGCTCACCCTGGCCCGCCTGGACGAGCAGCGCCCCCTGGACCACGCCCCCGTCGACCTGCTGGTGCTCGGCATGGACTCCATGATGGACGCCTCGGTCAACGCGCCCGGGCGGCGGGTCACCCTGGTGGGCCTGGACGGCGGCCCGGCCTCCTCCGCGCCCCTGATGGGCGACGAGAACCGCATCCGGCAGGTGGTGGTCAACCTCATGACCAACGCCCTGCGCTACACGCCGGAGGGCACCCCGATCGAGGTGGCCGTGGGCACGCGCGACCTGCTGACGGGCATGGACGCCGCCGGGAGCCGGCAGTCCGTGATCGAGGTGCGGGACCACGGCGCAGGGGTGTCCGAGGAGGACGCGGAGCGCATCTTCGAGCGGTTCTACCGCGCCGACGCCTCCCGCCACCGCGAGACCGGCGGCACGGGCCTGGGGCTGGCGATCGTCGCGGCGATCGTCGCCCAGCACGGCGGGTCCGTGCGCCTGCTGGAGACCGACGGCGGCGGGGCCACCTTCTCGGTCGCGCTCCCCTGGGTCCCCCTCGACGAGGACGACGAGGCTGACGAGGACGCCGAGGGGAGCCGGGCCGTCGAGGCCGCCGGGACGCTCGAG
>NZ_JAUNHR010000162.1 GCF_030523875.1 Micrococcus sp.
GGTCACGGCCTTCTCCGGCCAGCCGATCGCCGCGGCGAAGTCCCGCATGCTGTCCGGCACGGAGAAGCCGACCTTGTCCAGGTTGTGGCGCGCGTTGAACAGGTTCTCCCGCAGCAGGTTGCCGCGCTCGGCCTGCTGGATGTTCCAGCGCAGCTGCTGGTAGATCGTGGCCTCCGGGCCGGCGAGGAGCTCTGCCATGCGTCGTCACCTGCCTTCCAGCTGGTCTAGAAGAAGCCGTGCCTGGCGTCCTCGGTGGTGGCCTCGGCCGCGCGGGGCCGGCGGCCGAACTTGATGGCCCCGAAGTGCGCGCAGACGGCGCTGTTCACCGGGGAGAGGTCGACGTCGAGGGAGCGGCGGGAGAACTTCCAGGCGCCGCCCTTGCCCATGGGTTCCTTCACGGCGCCGAGCGCCGAGAGCGTGAGCTGGGCCTGCCCGAAGTGGGACATCTCCTCGTCCCGGATGGCGTCCACGAAGCCCATGCAGGCCTGCCCCCACTCGGCCGAGTCCAGGACCCGGACGAGCATCTTCCGCTGCCGGAAGTGGGCTTCCAGCGAGCGGGCCGGGGAGAAGGCGTCCATGACCACCGGGATCCGGCGGCGCGCGCGACGGCGCACCCACTCGGCGAGGTGCTCGGAGCCGGCCTCGGCGTACGGGGAGTCCGCGGCGACCTCGATGTGCAGCCCGTAGGCTGCCCAGTAGGCCATCGTGATCGTGACCTTGGTCCGCTCCGGGTTCATGTCCAGGCCCACCGCCGCGAGCTTCAGCTCCGAGGTGTCCCCGTCGATCTCCCGAGCCTCCCAGGCCCGCTTCGACACGGCGCGCTCGTCCTTGAGCTTCGGCGCCGGGAACATGTTGAATCGCTCACGGCAGATGGTTCGCGGCGACCACCGCTCCATCTCGCCGTCGAACGCCTCCTGCGTGAAGCGGTGCGGGTATGCCGGGTTCGACGCCAGCAGGTTGTGCCGGTCCCGCACGAACGCCTCGAGCTCGTCCGTGGTCATCTTGTCCGGGTCCCCGGACGCCGACCACTCGACCCAGGTCGTCTTCTTGGTCGCCCCGGTCACCGCAGCGTCCCGGACCTTCACGAACGGCTCGCCGCGCTCCCCGACCTCCTTCGGCGGTGTGCCGAGGTAGATCGTCACCGGCCGGCCCGACGGCGACGCCGAGATGGCCGGCTCCGCGGCCTCCTGATGCTGGACCTCGTACTCCTGGGCCTCGTCCACCACGAGCACGTCGTACGACTCGCCGCGGATGCTGTTCGAGGACCGGGCCGCGATCTCCAGCGCGCCGCCGTTGGTCAGCAGGATCACCTGCTCGCCGTTGGTCTTGCGCATCTCCTTGACCAGCGCGTTCAGCTCCGGGTACTTGGCCCGCGGGTCGTCGACCTCCGTGCCGAAGAACTTCTGCATGCGCTTCAGGTGCGCCTGCGCCGTCTTGAGCTTCTGCGCCGTGTGCGCGATCCGCAGCCCCAGCACCGCCATGGCGTACAGCTCGAACGCCTCCAGCGTGCCGTTCTTGCCGTTCTGGCGGGCCACGGTGAGCCCCCAGGTAGAGGCCAGCCACGCGGAGACGCTGGCCGGGCCGCCCGGGGCGCATGCCATCCAGGCGCGCAGCGCGTCGGCCTGCCACCCGTCCAGGACGTGGCCGTAGCCGGCCGCGAGCGCGATGGCGCTCTCGGCGTGGCTCATGTCCACGGCGTCTGCCGCCGGGCGGATCAGGAACCGGGGCGGCGCGGTCTCGACCACGTCACCTCCCGGGGATCATCGTCGGCCGGCAGC
>NZ_JAUNHR010000163.1 GCF_030523875.1 Micrococcus sp.
GAGCGCCATCTTGGTAAGATGGAGGTCCCGGGATCGATTCCCGGTCGGGGCTCTGACATGAGAGCCCGTTCTCACGGTGTGCGCCGCGAGCGCGGGCGTTCTCATGCCGTGGCGGCGTAGCTCAGCTGGTTAGAGCGCACGACTCATAATCGTGAGGTCGAGGGATCGAGTCCCTCCGCCGCTACCCACCGAGGCGGAGGCCCGGACCGGACGGTCCGGGCCTCCGTCGTGCCGGGAGCGTCCGTAGACTGGCCCGCATGTCCCGCCCCTCCCGCCGACCGGCCCCGTCCGACCCGCGCCCCGGCTTCGTGTCCCCCTGGCAGAACGGCTCGTCGCTGTACCGCCGCATAGTGCTGGCGGGCTCGGGCCTGTTCCTGCTGGGCATCGTGCTGTCCGTGGTGGGCGCGCTGACCGAGCGGCTGCCGCTGTCCTGGGCGGCCCTGGCGATCCTCGCCGTCGGCGTCCTGGTGCACCTGACCGCCCAGACGGTGCGCCTGCGGGAGGCCGGCCGCCGGCAGGCCGAGACGGGCCCGGGACGGTCCCGCTGACGGGTCCGGCCCGCCCGATAGGCTGGGGCCCCGCCCGCCGCACGGGTCGGCGGACCCCCGACACCCAGGAGCACGCGTGAGCGACCCCCAGACCCTCGCCGGGCGCACCTACCCGCCGGCGTCCCCGTACCAGGTCGGCCGCGAGGCCGTGCGCGCGTTCGCGGACGCCGTGCAGGCCGGGCACCCCGCCCACCACGACGTCGAGGCGGCCCGCGCGCTCGGGCACGCCGACCTCGTCGCGCCCCCCACGTTCGCCGTGGTCGTGGCGCAGCGGGTGGAGGCGGCCGTCGTCGCGGATCCCGAGGCGGGGATCGACTTCTCCCGGGTGGTCCACGCGGAGGAGCGCTTCACCCACCACCGCCCGATCGTCGCGGGGGACGAGCTCACCGGCACCGTCCGCGTCCACGCGGTCAAGGAGCTCGGCGGCAACCGGATGGTCACCACCGTCACGGAGATCGTCGACGCCGACGGCGCCCCCGTCTCCGACGTCACGTCCACCCTGCTGGTCCGGGGAGAGGAGTCCTGATGAGCGAGCCCACCGCCGCCCGCCCCGTCCTGGCCGAGCTGGAGAAGGGGCAGACCATCGGCTCCCGCCGGGTCCCGCTGACCCGTGCGGACCTGGTCGCCTACGCCGCCGCCTCCGGGGACCGCAACCCTATCCACTGGAGCCAGTCCTTCTCCGAGTCCGTCGGCCTGCCCGGCGTGATCGCCCACGGCATGCTCACCATGGGCGCGGCCGTGCAGCTGGTCACCGACTGGGCCGGGGACCCGGGCGCCGTCGTGGACTACCAGACGCGTTTCACGGCCATGGTGCCGGTCGAGGACACCACCGGCCGCACGGACGACGACGGCGCGCCCGTGCCCGGCGCGGTCCTGGAGGTCTCCGGCTCGATCGGCGCCGTGGACGCCGAGGCCGGGACCGTGCGGATCGACCTCACCGTGAACGACCCCGCACAGGACAGGCCCCGCGTGCTGACGAAGGCGCAGGCCGTGGTGCGCCTGGCGGCACCCCAGGAGACCGAGGGGGAGCGCGCATGAGCGAGCGCCTGGCCGACCACACCACCACCCGCGTCGGCGGGCCCGCCCGCGCGTGGGTCACCGCGCGCACCGAGGCCGAGGCCGTCGAGGCCGTCCGCGCCGCCGACGCCGCCGGTGAGCCCGTGTTCGTCCTCGGCGGCGGGTCCAACACGCTCATGGCGGACGCCGGCTTCGAGGGCACCGTCGTGC
>NZ_JAUNHR010000164.1 GCF_030523875.1 Micrococcus sp.
GTGGACCCCGGGCCGTCCCACGGGTCTGGTGGTCCACCACATGGCCTCGCCCAACACGGCGGCCACCTCGCTGTCCCACGCGTTCGCCCTGGCCCGCCGGTGCCAGGCCGACCACATGGACCGGGTCGGATTCGGCGACTCCGGGCAGCACTTCACCGTGACGCGCGGCGGCCACTGCCTCGAGGGCCGCACCGGCTCCCTGGCGGCGCTGCGCGCCGGCGACGCCTACGTGAAGGGCGCCCACGTGGGCGGGGCCAACACCGGCAGGATCGGGATCGAGTGCGAGGGCACCTACACCTCGGCCCTGCCGACCGGGGCCCAGTACCGGGCCCTGGTGCAGCTGGCCGCGCACATCTGCCGCCGGTACCGGATCGACCCCGCCGCGATCACCGGGCACCGGGACCACGGGGCCACCGCGTGCCCCGGGGACGCGTTCCACGCGCACCTGGTCACGCTGCGCCGGGACGTGGCCCGCACCCTGGACTCCGGCGTCCTCACGGTCTCCTCGCTCTCCGGGCGGCCGGCGCCGGAGGCCGCCCGGCCCGAGGGCGAGGCCGCGTCCCTGCCCGTGCTGGGCCCCGGGAGTCGGGGCGCGCACGTGCGCCGCGCCCAGCGCCTGCTCACGTCCGCGGGCCACCGCGTGCCAGCCACGGGCGTCTTCGCCCACCGCACCCGGGCGGCGGTGGTCGCGTTCCAGCGCGCCCAGGGCCTCGTGGCCGACGGCTTCGTCGGGCCGGTGACCTGGGGGCGGCTGCTGGCCCACGGCTGACCTCGCCCCGTGCCGGCCGGGGCGGCCCCGCGCCCCGGTCGGCCAGCGTCCGCCCTCCGCCCACGACGACGAAGGCCCCCTCCGTGAGGAGGGGGCCTTCGCTGGGGTGCGCCCAAAGGGATTCGAACCCCTGACCTTCTGTTCCGTAGACAGACGCTCTATCCAGCTGAGCTATGGGCGCTGGTGCCGATCCGCCGGAGCGGCTCGAACTCGTAGAACTCTACACGCGCCTGCGGAGCGATGCAAATCGGCCCGGGTGCGCCGTCGTCGGGCACTTCGTGACGGGGGATTCTACGCCTGCCTCGGGTACTCTGGCCCCAGACCGTGCGACCACAAGGACGTGGTGCACCCGCCACGGGTGCGCACAGCCCGTGGCGGGTACGGGACGGCCCAGGAACCCAATGGGAGGACACTCCACCATGGCTGAGAACGCCACCCCCTCGTACACGGAGCTCGCCACCAAGGACGCCCCGACGGACTACGGCCGGCTGCGCGACTGGGTCGCCGGGATCGCCGAGCTCACCCAGCCGGACGCCGTGCACTGGGTGGACGGGTCCCAGGAGGAGTACGACCGCCTCGCCGCCGAGCTCGTCGAGGCCGGCACGCTCACGAAGCTGAACGAGAAGAAGTTCCCCAACTCGTACGCCGCCTTCTCCGACCCGGCCGACGTGGCCCGCGTGGAGGACCGCACCTTCATCTGCTCCGAGAAGGAGGAGGACGCCGGGTTCACCAACAACTGGATGGACCCGAAGAAGATGCACGGCATCCTCGACGACGCGTTCGCCGGCGCGATGCGCGGCCGCACGATGTACGTCATCCCCTTCGTGATGGGCCACCTGGACGCCGAGGACCCCAAGTACGGCGTCGAGGTCACCGACTCCGCCTACGTGGTGCTCTCCATGCGCATCATGGCGCGCATCGGCACCGAGGTCCTGGACAAGATGTCCCGCGAGCAGGCCTTCTACGTGCCCGCCGTGCACTCCGTGGGCGCCCC
>NZ_JAUNHR010000165.1 GCF_030523875.1 Micrococcus sp.
CCCCCCACGACGACGGCGCCCCGCCTCCTCAGCGCGAGAGGCGGGCCGCCGTCGTCGTGGTCCCCGAGGAGCGGGGATCTCAGTCCCGCCAGGTCAGGGGGAGCCGTCCGGTGCGGGCGTGGCGGCGGGCCGAGCGGCGCACGGCGGGCACGGCCCACGCCAGGCCCAGCACGGCCAGCCACACGAGGCCGATCACGAGGGGCTGGCGGGCCTGGGCGTCGACCACCATGGTCGCGGCCACCACGGCCACGAACGCCAGACCGGCCCAGGTGCCGGCCGTGCCGCCGGGCATCGCGAACGACGGCGGCTCCTCGCCCGCGCGGCGCATGGCCCGGCGCATCGCGTGGTGGGCCAGCAGGATCATGGACCACGTGAAGATCACGGCGAACGTGGCCACGCCGGCCACGATCCCGAACGCGTCCTCGTTGAGGGTGATGAACACTGCGCCGGCGGCCATCACGCCGAGCATGGCCAGCACGGTCAGCCACGGCACGCCGCGGCGGCTCACGGCGGTGAACGCATGGGGGGCCTGGCCGTCGTGGGCCATGTGGTGGAGCAGTCGGCCGGTGGTGTAGATGCACGCGTTGATCGCGGAGACGGCCGCGGTGAGCACCACGAAGTTCAGGATGTGCGCGGCGAAGGGGATGCCGAGGGCGTCGAAGATCTGCACGAACGGGCTGGTCTCGCCGTCGACGGCCGTCCACGGGACCAGGGACATGATCACCACCATGGAGCCCACGTAGAACAGCAGGATGCGCACGGGCACCGTGTTCACGGCCCTCGGCAGCGCGGTGGCGGGGTCCTTGGCCTCGCCCGCGGCCACGCCGAGGGTCTCCGTGCCGCCGAAGGAGAACGTCACGATGGTCAGCGCGGTGAGCACGCCCAGGACCCCGTGGGGCAGGAAGCCGCCGTGGTCCACGAGGTTGTGGAGGCCGGCGGTGACGCCCGGCTGGTACGAGGCGCCCGTGAACATGAGGATCACGCCGCCGAAGATCATGGCCACGATGGCCACCACCTTGATGAGGGAGAACCAGAACTCGGTCTCGCCGAAGCTGCCGACGTGGGAGAGGTTCACGAGGCCGAGGGCGGCCATGGTGGCCGCGACCCACACCCACGCCGGCACCTGCGGGTACCAGAACGCCATGTAGGCGGTCACGGCGGCGGTGTCCGCCACGATCACGACGGCCAGCTCGAAGATGTACGTCCACCCCGTGGCGAAGCCGGCCATCGGGCCGAGGTAGCGGGTGGCGTAGGCCACGAACGACCCGGACACCGGCTCGCGCAGCGCCATCTCCCCGAGCGCGCGCATCACCAGGAACACGGCGCCGCCGGCCAGCAGGAAGGCCAGGATCACGCCGGGCCCGGCCGCCTGGATGCCGCCGGCCGAGCCGTAGAACAGGCCCGTGCCCACGGCGGTGCCGAGGGCGATGAACATGATGTGGCGCGCGGTGAGGCCGCGCTGCAGCTGCGCCTGGGCGCCGTCGGCGCCCGAGGCGGGGACGTCCGCGGCGGGGTGGGCGGAGGAAGTGCTCACGAGGGGATCTCCGGTGTGACGTGGGGGGAGGGGCGTGGTCACGCTACCCCGCGTCGTCGTCCGCTCCCGTCCCGTGCCGCAGGACGACTCCGGTCCCGCCCCCGGACGCGGCGGGGGCCACCCCGGGGGTGGGGGGGGGCTCGCCCCGCCCCCCGGTCCGGGGGGGGGGGGCGGGCGGGTTCGGGGGCAGAAGAGGGCGCGCCCCACCGGGGGGTGG
>NZ_JAUNHR010000166.1:0-836 GCF_030523875.1 Micrococcus sp.
AGTGCGCGGTGTCGATGAGGAACGGGGTGCCGCCGCGGGCCGTCTCGCGGGCTTCGGAGGCGGGGTGGTGGCGGAGGTCGGACGTGACGTAGACGTCCGCGCCGCTGGCCCTCACGTCATCGAAGAGGCTGTCTCCCGCACCGCCGCACACGGCTACGGTGCGGACCTCGGCCTGGAGGTCGCCGGCCACGCGGACTCCGCCAGCGACCCGCGGAAGCGAGCGGGCCACGCGCTGGGCGAACGAGGCGAGGCTGACCGGCTCGGCCAGCACGCCCACGCGGCCGATCCCGGCGGCGTCCGGCCCGTTCTTCGCTGGGGCGAGGGGACGCTGCTCGGTGAGCCCGAGGATGTCCGCGAGAATCTGGGACACGCCGCCCTCCGGCTGGTCCGCGTTGGTGTGCGTGCACACGAGCGCGCAGCCGGCCTCCGCGAGGCGCATGACCATCTCGCCTTTGGCGGTCTCGTCGGACACCGAGTTGACGCCCTTGAGGAGGAGGGGGTGGTGGGTGACGAGGAGATCGAACCCGCCCTCGATGGCCTGCGTGACGACGTCCGCAACCGGGTCCACGGCCACCAGCACGCTGCGCACGGGCTTGTCCATCCGGCCGACGACGACGCCCGTCCGGTCCCACTCTTCCGTGAGGGAGAACGGCCAGAGCGCGTCGATGCTCTCGACGACCTCGGCGAGCGTGGGGGCGGTGCCTGGGTTCTCCTGCTGCTCAGTCATGCCCCCATCTTCTCAGGTGCGGGGGCAGAGAGCGGCGGGTGAGTGCGGGGGCGCGCGGGCGGCCGGGGCGTGCGGGCGACGACGCGCTGGCGCGGCGGGAATGCCAGCC
>NZ_JAUNHR010000166.1:846-1737 GCF_030523875.1 Micrococcus sp.
ATGGACCCCAACGCGACTGACACGCCCGAGACCCGAACCCTCGTCCTCGGAGGTGGCTGCTTCTGGTGCCTCGACGCCTTCTACCGCACCGTCAAGGGCGTGCGCTCCGTGACGAGCGGGTACACCGGCGGCCACACGCCGGACCCGTACTACGAGCAGGTGTGCTCCGGCGCGAGCGGCCACGCCGAGGCTGTCCGCGTGGTCTTCGACCCGGAGGTCATCCCGGCGCGAGTCATCCTCGCCATGTTCTTCGCGATGCACAACCCCACGACGCTCAACCGTCAGGGCTGGGACATCGGCACGCAGTACCGCAGCACGATCTTCGTTGCGGACGCGCAGGACGAGCGCGACGCCAAGGACGCCATCGCGGCCGCCCAGGAGCTGTGGCCCGACCCCATCGTCACGACGATCGAGCCGCTCGGCGAGTTTCACACCGCCGAAGCGATCCACCAGGACTACTACAGTAGGTTTCCAGAGGCGGGTTACTGCCAGGCCATCGTCAGCCCGAAGCTCGCGTCCGCGCGCAAGGGCTTCGCGGAGTGGGTTCAGCCCACCCGGTGACGCCGGCCGCCGCGCGTCAAGGGCCCTGGCCGTCGCAGCCAACCCACGACCGCACCGCATTTCGTCACGAGGAGCAAGAACGTGAACACGAGCGATCGGCCCGCACACGGGCGCATTTACGATGACGTCACGCAGGTCATCGGCGGCACCCCCATGGTCCGCCTCAACCGACTCACGGAGGGCCTGCCCGCGCAGGTGGCCGTGAAGCTTGAATTCGCCAACCCGGCCAACAGCGTCAAAGACCGGATCGGGGCGGCCATCATCGACGCGGCCGTCGCCTCCGGCGACCTCAAGCCCGGCGGCACCATCGTCGAGGGAACGAGCGACAAC
>NZ_JAUNHR010000167.1 GCF_030523875.1 Micrococcus sp.
CCCGGCCTTGGCAACGGTGATGCTGCGGCGATGGGCGGGGTCGACGACCACGCACTCCGCCTCACTGTTGTAGACCCGGTCCGTCTCCGCGGAGATGGTGACCGGGCCCTCCTGGGTGTGGGTCTGCTGGGTGAGCTTGTCCAGGTAGGACGCCCCGGCCAGGCCCTCGATCCGGATCCGGCGGACGTCGGCCACCTCGAAGTAGGAGTGCAGAGCGGCCTGCAGGTCCAGCGGTGCGTCGCCGGCCGTGACCGTCAGCGCGGCGGTCAGCCGGGTGCCGACGGTGACCCGGTAGACGACGGTGGCGTCCGCGGGCCAGCCCTGGGCACCAGGCACACCCTTCAGCGCCGACGGCGGCAGGGTCAGCTCGACGGTGGTCTCCTCGCCGTCATCGGAGGCCGAGGTCACCTCCCAGACGGCGTTGCGGAAGAAGCCGTGCGCGGGCTTGCTGTTCCCGTCGCGCCCGGGGCCGAACCACGGCCCGCAGATCGGGATGCCGCCGCGCAGGGCTTTGCCCTCCTCGAACTGCGTCTCCCGGCTCATGAACAGCACGTTCCGGTGGCCCGCCGGGGCGAACCCACTGATGTGGGCGCCGGTCAGGAAGATCTCGACGGTCGCCCTGCTGTTGGTGATGTGCAGCAGCGGCAGCTCGGACGGTCCGGTGACGAGGGAGACGCTGGCGGGCAACTCGATGGTCATTCGTTTCTCCTATGTCAAGCCGCTGCGGGGTGGGCGGGGGTTTGATGGTTGGGATGGTCGGTGGTGAGGAGGTTGTAGGTGGTGCGGGCGAGGCGTCGTTTCAGGCAGCGCAGTGCCTCGGTTGGGGACTTGCCTTCGGCGAGCTTCTTCTCGTAGTAGGTCTTGGCGAGGGTGCCGGGCATCCGGGCCTGGGTGATCGCGATCCGATGGAGTGCGGCGTTGAGCTGGCGGTTGCCAGAGCGGGTCATGCGCACCCGGCCGATGCCGGCGGTTTCCCCGAAGAGCTTGGCCGCGGACAGCTCTCCACAGCCGGTCAGAGTGAGCAGGGTCGGGACCTCACGGCGGACCAAGGCGCTGATCCGCTTGTCGAATCCCTTGATCCGCGCGGTGAGGGCGATGATGTCCTCGAGCTCGTCGCGGGCCATCTCGGCCACGACACCCTCCAGGGTGACAAGCCACGTCTTGAGAGCCTGCTGATGGATGCCCAGGTGCAGCGAACGGGCCTTGGGAGCGTGAGCGGGGTCGAGTTCGTGAACTCGCCACAACAGCGAGTTGATCGTGCGGGTCCTGGTGTTCACCAAGGTTTCTCGCCGGTCGACCAGCAGCTTCGCCTCCCGCGAGACCTCGTCATGGGAGGCCACCGGCAGGGTCGGTTCGCGCAGGAACGCTCGCGCCACCGCCAGGGCGTCGATCGGGTCGGACTTACCCCGCGTGCGGGCCACCCGCCGCTGTTCGGCCATCATCTTCGGCGGCACCCGCACCACCGGCTGACCCGCGCTCAACAGGTCACGTTCCAGACGGGCCGACAGATGTCGACAGTCCTCCACGGCCCACGTCAGGTCCTCTCCGAACTGCCCGCGGGCCCACCTCAGAGCCTTCAGATGCCCCTGCGTGGTGGCCTCAACAGTGCGCTGACCCAGCTGCCTGCCCACCGCGTCCACCGCCACGAACGTGTGCGTGTGCTTGTGGACATCGGCTCCAACAACCATGGTGGCTGCC
>NZ_JAUNHR010000168.1 GCF_030523875.1 Micrococcus sp.
CACCCGACTCAGCTCACAGCACCGGAGCCCCGACCGTGGGCGCTGAGGCGTCGAAGCCCGAGCAACTCTTCCGCGGCCGCATCCCACGTCCGGGACGGGACGCCAGCCACACTCGCGGAGCCAGGGCACGAACCAAGACCCCGGGCAAACCGCCCGCCCGAAAGCAGGGATCTGTCCTACTCTGAGCCCGCTCGTCCCTGTTCGGCTGATCTGACCGATCGAGAGGCCCCCGATGACCGCGAATCGCTGGCGTGCGCTCCTGGCTCCGACCTTCCTGTTCGCCCTGCTGCTCAGCGGGCTCACCGGCACCGCGCCCGCCCAGGGGCAGAGCCCCGTCGTCAGGGAGGCCACCTTCACCACGGGCATCGAGGACGGGTGGGCCTCCGTCGAGCGGTACCGGGACACCAACCCGGGCTTCGTCGCCGAGACCTATCCCGCCGACGGACGCGGCGACCAGGTCGGCCAGACCGCCACCTTCTTCGGCTCGGCCCGCCCGCACTCCTCCCGGTTCCTGCTCTACGCCGGCCCCCGCCCGAGCGCCCCGGCCAAGACGCCGGTGCTGCTCGTCCACGGCGCCAACCAGACCGCGGGCGGCGCTTGGGCCAACCCCAACGCCGGCGGCAACTTCGGCTGCGGCCGGCTGCTGTGCCCGCGCACCGGGCTGATGCAGCAGCTCACCGAGCAGGGCCACCAGGTGTACGCGATCGGCTTCCCGCACCGGAACGGCGACGGCTACTACTGGTCCCAGCAGATCGGCGACGCCGTCGAGGTGATCCGGGCCCAGACCGGCGCCGACAAGGTGGACGTCGTGGGCTGGTCCAAGGGCGCCTTCAACGCCCGCCAGTACGTCTCCTCGGTGCGCAAGCCGTGGGGCACCCCCTACTCCGGCCACGTCAACCGGCTGGTCCTGCTGGGCAACCCGAACCTCGGCTTCGACTGGGGCTACCGGCACGGCATCAGCCACGACGCCGCGATCTTCCCCGAGTGCGGCGGCCGGCTGAACGCCCCCGCGGCGCACACTTCGATGACCTGCTTCGGTCTGCGGTACCAGCACACCGAGCTGTCCTACGAGAGCCCCGCCTTCCCCGGTTCGGGACAGATGCTGGCGCGCTGGGACTCGACCTACCCGCTGCCCGCCTGGGAGCAGGACTGGTACACCACCTACTACGGCGGCACCGGCTTCTTCAGCAGCGGCCGCGGCATCCAGTACGCCATCGACCGGCAGTCCCTGGTGCAGCCCATCGTCCGGGCCGGCACCCCCGAGGGCCTGCCCGTCCACCTGCTGTGCGGGACCTCGCCCACCATGCTCGGCATGCACAACGAACACACCGGCCCCTCCGACGGCGCCGTCTTCGTCCGCAGCTGCGCCGCCCCGGACGGCATCCGCACCCTCGCCGGGGTCAAGCAGACCCCACTGAACCACCTCGAGCTCGGCTACTCCGGTCCCGCCACGGACCAGATCGTCGCCTGGCTCAACTGAGAACCAGGCTCAACTGAGCGAGGGCCGGACGACGGCGAGCGCCGCCTCGAAGTGCCGTCTGCCGATCTCGGCCAGGCTCAACGACTCCCGCATCGCGGCGAGCGCCGCCTCCCGGACCAGGGCGTCGCAGTCCGCCGCCGAGTAGCCGTCGGTGGCGTCCGCGACGGCGGCCAGGTCGACGTCGGCGGACACCGGGCTGCGACGGGAGGCGACCTG
>NZ_JAUNHR010000169.1 GCF_030523875.1 Micrococcus sp.
CGATGAGGCTCGCGTGGAAGACGAGGTTTCCGAGCTCCTTGACGAGGCCCCGCTCGGCGCCGATGGAGGGACCGCGCCCACCTGCCGCAGGCCGGACGTCCACACGGTAACCGCGCTTGCGCAGCAGGGCTGCGGCCGCGTCAGCCGCCCCGGCGGGCGTCCACCCGTCGCCGGCCTCGAGGGAGCCGTGCTCCGGCAGCCGCTCGAGGCGGGCCGGGGTCTTCGGCGGGGCGGAGCGCCAGTGCCGGTAGTGGACGCGGGCGCGCGGGATGACGCAGCCGATGAGCGAGATGAAGAGGAGGAGGTAGATCGCGGAGAACCACGCGCTGGAGAAGACGTCGAAGAACTGGAGCGCGTCGAGGACCGGGAAGAGGTCCGGGTGGTCCTTCTTGTATTGGGCCACCTTGACGGCGTCCACGGAGCGCTGCGGGAAGATTGAGCCGGGAACCGCGCCGACGGCGAGGAGCAGGAGCAAGAACAGCGCCGTCGACATGGACGTGAGCTGGGTCCAGACGAACCTGAGCCAGCCGAGCGGACCGAGCTTCGGCTGTGCGATGTCGTCAGATGCGTGGGCCATGAGTGAGGTGCCTTAGATCGGGGCCGAGTATTCGGTGCTGAACCAGTTCTGTAACGCGCTCATCCACTCGGTCCAGTGCCCGAGGGCAATGAGGAGGCCGAGAAGGACGAGCAGCGCGCCGCCCGCGAGGGAGATGGCGCGCCGGTGCTTGCGCAGGGCCGCGAGGCGTCCGAGCCCGCGCCGCACGCCGAAGGCGATGAGGACGAACGGGATGCCGAGCCCGAGGCAGTACACGAACGCGAGGAACGCGCCTCGCCAGGGATCGGGGCTCAGGGCGCTGGACATTGCGAGGACCGCGGCCAGCGTGGGCCCGATGCACGGCGCCCACCCGAGCGCGAAGACCGCGCCGAGCAGCGGCGCGCCCACGAGACCGCGCGGCGGCTGCCAGGCCAGCTTGGCCTGGCCCTGGAGCCAGGGGATGAGCCCCATGAAGCCCAGCCCCAGGACCATGACGACGACGCCCAGGACCCGGGTCAGCCACCGCCCGTCACCGTTGATCCAGTAGAACAGCTGGGCGGAGACCGCGCCGGCCAGGACGAACACCACGGAGAAGCCGAGGACGAAGAGGACGACGGCGGGGACCACGCGGGACTTGCGCCCGTTCTCCAGCTCCTCGCCGGACAGGCCGGTGACGTACCCCAAGTACCCGGGGACGAGCGGCAGGACGCACGGCGAGAGGAACGACACGAGCCCCGCAAGGGCCGCCACGGGGATGGCAAGCAGGAGGGGGCCGTCGGCGACCGTCTCAGCGAACGGGTTGGCGGCGGCCAGGGGGGCGAGGGCGCTCAGGGGTTCAGACATGGAGGCTCAGGCGATGTTGTCCTTGATGAGCGTGTCCAGCGTGGACTTGTCTGCGGCGCCGAGGATGCGGGCGGCCACGCGGCCCTCCGGGTCCACGACGACGGTCACGGGCACGGACTTGAGCGGCACGTACTTGGACAGCGCGAGGAGGACCTTGCCTTCGATGTCCCGCACGGACGGGTAGGCGATGCCGAACGCGCGCTCGAACGCCTCCGCCGTCTCCTTCTCGTCCCGAACGTTGGCGCCGAGGAACGCGGCGCCTTTGCCCTTGTACTTGGCGGAGAGCTCCTTGAGCACGGGGGCCT
>NZ_JAUNHR010000064.1 GCF_030523875.1 Micrococcus sp.
GCGGGGGGGGGCGGGGGGGGGCCCCCGCCCCCGCGCCCGCACCTGCACAGGAGCCCACCCCATGACGCAGCCCGGACACGAGCCGAGCCTCCACACCTCCTCGATCAGCCTCACCGACCTCGCCCCGGCCGGCGACGCCGACCTCTCCCCGGAGGCGCTCGCGGCCGTCCGCGCCCTGCCGGCCGGCACGGCGCTGCTGGTGGCCCACGGCGGCCCCGACGCCGGCGCCCGGTTCCTGCTGGACACCCCCGTGGTGAGCGTGGGGCGCCACCCGGACGCCGACATCCTGCTCGACGACGTGACCGTCTCCCGCCGGCACGTCGAGCTGCGCGCCGTGGACGGCGGCCACCAGCTCGTGGACCTGGGATCCCTCAACGGGACCTACGTCAACGGGGACCGGGTCGACGACGTCCGCCTGCGCTCCGGCATGGAGCTGCGCATCGGGCGCTACCGCCTCACCTACCACGCGGCCGCGCAGGCCTGAGAGGGACCGTGGACCCCACCGGGCACCGGCCCCGCGCGGCCGAGGACGCCGTCCGGACCCTCGGCATCGGCGAGGTGGTCGCCGCCCTCGAGCCGGCCTTCCCGGGCGTGAGCGCGTCCAAAGTGCGGTTCCTCGAGGACCGCGGACTGGTGACCCCGGAGCGCACGCCCGCCGGATACCGGCGCTACCGCGCCGCGGACGTGGACCGCATGCGCCTGGTCCTGACGCTCCAGCGGGACCGGTTCCTGCCGCTGCGCGTGATCCGCGAGCACCTCGAGGCCCTGGACCGCGGGGAGCGATCCGCCGTCCTCGAGGCCGCGCCGTCCGACGTCGAGGCCGAGCGCCTGGGGCGGAGGATGACGGACCCCGCCCGCCGGTGGACCCGTGCCGAGCTCGCCCACGAGTCCGGCGCCTCCGAGGAGCTGATCGGCGAGCTCGACCAGTACGCGCTGCTGCCCCGGGACGCCGAGGGCCTGCACCCGGCGGCCGCGCTCGCGGTGGCCCGGGCCGCCGTCGAGCTCGCGGACCACGGGATCGAGCCCCGCCACCTGCGCCCCTTCCGCGCGGCCGCCGACCGGGAGCTCAGCCTCGTGGAGCGCGCGGTGGCGCCCCTGGCCTCCCGCCGGGACGCCGGGACCCGGGAGCGCACCGCGCAGACGGCGCGGGGGATTGCCGACGCCTGCCTGCGCCTGCACTCTGCGCTCGTGCACGGGGGACTGGAGCAGTGGGATGACTGAGGCGAACGGCCCCGCGTCCCCGGCGGACGTCCCCCTGACGGTGCTGGGCGTGCGCGTGGAGCTGCCCGCCCAGCAGCACGTGGTGCTGCTCCTGGACCCGCCGGGGGACACCGTCGTCCCCCTATGGGTCGGCGCCCCGGAGGCCGCCGCGGCGGCCCTGGCCCTCGAGGGGCTGCCGAGCCCGCGCCCCCTGACCCACGCCCTGCTGCTGGAGACGGTGGCGGCGCTCGGAGGGCGCCTGGAGGCGGTGCGCCTCACGGCGGTGGTGGACGGGGTGGTCCACGCGTCCCTCGAGCTGCGCGGCGGCGCGCGCGTGGACGCGCGGGCCTCGGACGCCGTGGTCCTGGCCCTGCGGGCGCAGGCCCCGGTGCTGTGCGCCCCGGAGGTCCTCGCCGAGGCCGGCCTGCCCGCCCGGGGCGGGCACGGGGACCCCGAGGAGGACGAGGAGGCGGCGCTCCACGACTTCCGGGCGTTCCTGGACGACGTGGCCCCCGAGGACTTCGCCTGAGCGCCCCCGGTCGGGGGCGCCGGCCGCGACACGCCCGGGGCCCCAGGAGCCGACGTCGTTGACCCGGCCCCCTGCGGCCCGTACCTTCGACCAGAAGGCCCCGGCCGTGCCCGCCGAAGCCCCTCCACGGTCACCGGAGGGGACGGGCGGAGACGGTCACCCCCATGGGGCCACCGACCAGGAGGTCTCCTCAGTGACACCGCATGCAGGACCTGGTCTGCCCCTCGGCATCGACGGCAGACAGGGACGTCTCTTCGACGACGACACCACCACCCCGGACGGCGACGTCGGCTACCGCGGCCCCACCGCGTGCAAGGCCGCCGGGATCACCTACCGCCAGCTGGACTACTGGGCGCGCACGGACCTCGTGGTGCCCACGGTCCGCGGCGCCGCCGGCTCCGGCACCCAGCGGCTGTACTCCTTCCGGGACATCCTCGTCCTCAAGGTGGTCAAGCGCCTGCTGGACACAGGGGTCTCCCTCCAGCAGATCCGCGCCGCCGTGGCGCACCTGCGCGAGCGGGGGGTCGACGACCTCGCCCAGATCACCCTGATGAGCGACGGCGCCTCGGTGTACGAGTGCACGTCCGCCGACGAGGTCGTGGACCTCGTCCAGGGCGGCCAGGGCGTCTTCGGCATCGCCGTCGGCCGCGTCTGGCGCGAGGTCGAGGGCAGCCTCGCCGAGCTGCCCAGCGAGCTGCTGGGCCCCTCCGCCGCCCAGGACGAGCTCTCCGCCCGTCGCCGCGGCCGTCAGGCGGCGCGCGCGGCCTCCTGAGCCCGCCCCCGCGCCGACGACGGCGCCGCCCCGCCCGGGCGGCGCCGTCGTCGTGTCCGGCGCGGGGGAGGAGAAGCGGCCCCGGCTCGTCATCGTGACGCCGCTCACCGGCCCGGAGCGTGGGATGTGCCACACTCGGGGCATGAGTCTCCCCCTGGATCCCGACACCCCCCGCAACGACGCGGGTCGTCCGGCCTCGACCGACACGGCTCCCGTCTTCTCCAAGGTCCTGGTGGCCAACCGCGGTGAGATCGCCGTGCGCGCCTTCCGTGCCTGCAACGAGCTCGGTGCTCGCACCGTGGCCGTGTTCCCCTACGAGGACCGCAACTCCATCCACCGTCAGAAGGCCGACGAGGCGTACCGGATCGGCGAGGAGGGGCACCCCGTCCGGGCGTACCTGGACGTGGACGAGGTCATCCGGGTGGCCAAGGACGTCGGCGCCGACGCGATCTACCCCGGCTACGGCTTCCTCTCCGAGAACGCCGGCCTGGCCCGCGCCGCCGCCGAGAACGGCATCACCTTCGTGGGCCCGCCGGCCGACGTCCTGGAGCTGACCGGCAACAAGGTGGAGGCCCTGCGCGCGGCCAAGCGCGCCGGCATCCCCACCCTGGACTCCTCCGAGCCCAGCGCGGACGTCGACTGGCTGATGGGGCAGGCCGACGCCATCGGCTTCCCGATCTTCGTCAAGGCCGTGGCCGGCGGCGGCGGGCGCGGCATGCGCCGCGTCGAGCGCCCCGAGGACCTGCGCGACTCCCTCGAGGCCGCCATGCGCGAGGCGGACACCGCCTTCGGCGACCCCACCGTCTTCCTCGAGCAGGCCGTGCTGCGCCCGCGCCACATCGAGGTGCAGATCCTGGCCGACGCCCACGGGGACGTGGTGCACCTGTTCGAGCGCGACTGCTCGCTGCAGCGCCGCCACCAGAAGGTCATCGAGATGGCCCCCGCCCCGCACCTGGACGAGGAGATCCGCCAGGCCCTGCACCGGGACGCCGTCGCCTTCGCCAAGGAGATGGGCTACGTCAACGCGGGCACGGTGGAGTTCCTCGTGGACACCGCGGGCGACCGCGCCGGCCAGCACGTGTTCATCGAGATGAACCCCCGCATCCAGGTGGAGCACACCGTGACCGAGGAGGTCACGGACGTGGACCTCGTCTCGGCGCAGCTGCGCATCGCCGCCGGGGCCTCGCTGGCCGACCTGGGCATCACGCAGGACACCCTGCAGGTGCGCGGCTTCGCCATGCAGTGCCGCATCACCACGGAGGACCCCGCCAACGGGTTCCGCCCGGACACCGGCACCATCACCGCCTACCGCTCCGCGGGCGGCTCGGGCGTCCGTCTGGACGGCGGCACGATCTACGCCGGCGCGGAGATCAGCCCCCACTTCGACTCGATGCTCGTGAAGCTCACGTGCCGCGGCCGCGACTACGAGACGGCCGTGCGCCGTGCCCGCCGCGCCCTCGCGGAGTTCCGCGTGCGCGGCGTGACCACGAACATCCCGTTCCTGATGAACGTGCTGGACGACCCGCAGTTCCTCGCCGGCGACGTGGCCACCGACTTCATCGACGCCCACCCCGAGCTGGCGGCCGTCAACCGCTCCCAGGACCGCGGCTCCAAGGCGCTGCAGTACCTCGCGGACGTCACCGTGAACAAGCCGCACGGCGAGCGGATCGACGGCATCGACCCGCGCGACCGCCTGCCCGGCCACCCCGGGGACAAGCGCCACGAGCCGGACCGCTCGCCGTTCGACGGCCCGAGCCGTGACCCCGCGGCCGTCCCGCCGGCGGGCTGGCGTCAGGTGCTGCTGGAGAAGGGCCCCGAGGGGTTCGCCTCCGCCCTGCGCGAGCAGACCGCCCTGGCCGTCACGGACACCACCTTCCGCGACGCCCACCAGTCCCTGCTGGCCACGCGCGTCCGCACGCGCGACCTGCTGGCCGCCGCGCCCGCCGTCGCCCACACCCTGCCGGGCCTGCTGTCCGTGGAGGCGTGGGGCGGGGCCACGTACGACGTCGCCCTCCGGTTCCTCCACGAGGACCCGTGGGAGCGCCTGGCCCTGCTCCGCGCGGAGCTGCCGAACATCCCGATCCAGATGCTGCTGCGCGGCCGCAACACGGTCGGGTACACGCCCTACCCCACCGAGGTGACGGACGCGTTCGTGGCCGAGGCCGCGGCCACCGGCGTGGACGTGTTCCGCATCTTCGACGCCCTCAACGACGTCGAGCAGATCACCCCGGCGATCGCCGCCGTGCGCGCCACGGGCACCGCGGTCGCCGAGGCGGCCCTGTGCTACACGGGCAACATGACGGACCCGTCCGAGTCGCTCTACACGCTGGACTACTACCTGGACCTGGCCCGCCGCATGGTCGACGCCGGCGCGCACGTGCTGGGCATCAAGGACATGGCCGGCCTGCTGCGCCCGGCCGCCGCGCGCGAGCTCGTGGGCGCCCTGCGCGCCGAGTTCGGCCTGCCGGTGCACCTGCACACGCACGACACGGCCGGCGGCCAGCTGGCGACGCTGCTGGCGGCCTCCGAGGCCGGCGTCGACGCCGTGGACGCGGCCACCGCCTCCATGGCCGGCACCACGAGCCAGGTGCCGCTGTCCGCCCTCGTGGCGGCGCTGGAGCACACCGAGCGCGACACCGGCCTCTCCCTCGAGGCGGCCACCGCGATGGAGCCCTACTGGGAGTCCGTGCGCTCGATCTACGCGCCGTTCGAGGCGGGTCTGACGGCTCCCACCGGCCGCGTGTACCACCACGAGATCCCCGGCGGACAGCTGTCCAACCTGCGCACGCAGGCCATCGCACTGGGCCTGGGGGAGCGGTTCGAGCAGATCGAGTCCATGTACGCCGCCGCGGACGACATGCTGGGCCATCTGGTGAAGGTGACCCCGTCCTCCAAGGTGGTGGGCGACCTCGCCCTGCAGCTGGTGGGCGCCGGGGTGGACCCGGCCGAGTTCCAGGAGCACCCGCAGGACTTCGACATCCCGGACTCGGTGGTCGGCTTCCTGCGCGGCGAGCTGGGCGACCCGCCCGGCGGCTGGCCCGAGCCCTTCCGCACGCGCGCGCTGCAGGGCCGCCGCGAGGGCACCGGCATGGCGGAGGTCTCCGCGGAGGACGCCGCCGCCCTGGCCGAGCCGGGCGCGACGCGCCGCGACGCGCTCAACCGTCTGCTGTTCCCCGGCCCGACGCGCGAGTTCCAGGCGCATCGCGAGGAGTTCGGCGACACCTCGACGCTGCACACCCGCGACTTCCTGTACGGCCTGGTCCCCGGGCGCGAGCACATCGTGTCCCTGGGCCGCGGCGTGCGCCTGATCGCCGCGCTGCAGTCGGTGTCCGAGCCGGACGAGAAGGGCGTGCGCATCGTGATGATCGCCCTCAACGGCCAGCTGCGCCAGGTGCAGGTCCGCGACCGCTCCGTGGAGTCCACGGTGCGCCAGGCCGAGAAGGCCGACCCCGGCGTCGCCGGCCACGTCCCCGCGCCGTTCGCCGGCTCGGTGACGGTGCAGGTGGCCGAGGGCGACACGGTGGAGGCCGGCCAGCCGGTGGCCACGATCGAGGCCATGAAGATGGAGGCGGCCATCACCGCCCCCGTGGCGGGCACGGTCCGCCGCGTGGTGGTGGAGGGCGTGACCCCGGTCCAGGGCGGCGACCTGCTGCTCGAGCTGGACTGACCCGCCCGCCGGAGACGGCCCGGACGCCTGAGGCGTCCGGGCCGTCTCCTATGCTGGGGGCCATGGCCACCGCAGAGGACTTCGACCTGATCATCATCGGCTCCGGCTCCGGGAACTCCCTCGTCACCGAGCACTGGGAGGGTCGCCGCGTGGCCGTCGTGGACTCCGGCCCCTTCGGGGGGACGTGCCTGAACCGGGGCTGCATCCCCACGAAGATGTACGCCTACCCGGCCCAGCTGGCCGCCGCGCCGGCCGAGGCCGCCCGCCTCGGCGTCGGGCTCGAGTTCACCGGCGCCGACTTCGAGGGCATCCGGGACCGCGTCTTCGGCCGGGTGGACGCCATCAGCGACGCCGGGCTGCGGTACCGGCGGGACGAGCTCGAGCACACTGAGGTGGTGGCTGAGGAGGTGCGCTTCACGGGGCCGAGGGAGCTGACCACCGCGTCCGGGCGCGTGCTGCGCGGCGAGCAGGTGGTGGTGGCTGCCGGGTCCCGCCCCGTGGTCCCGGACGTGCCGGGCATGGACCTGCCCTCGGTGCACACCTCGGACACGATCATGCGCTTGCCGCGCCTGCCCCGGCGGCTCGTGGTGGTCGGCGGCGGGTTCATCGCCGCCGAGTTCGCCTCCGTCTTCGCCGCCCTGGGCACCGAGGTGGTGCAGGTCAACCGGAGCCGCCGCCTGCTGCGTCGGCACGACGTGGCTGTCTCTGACCGGTTCACCCAGATCGCCGCGCGGCGGTGGGACCTGCGCACGGGGTGGACCCTGGGCGGCGTCGAGGCCGTGGCGGACGCCGAGCGCGCCGCCGAGGGCTGGGTCACGGTGCGCCTGGACCCGGCCCCGGGGGCCGAGCGCAGCGGACCGGACGAGGCGGAGCTCGAGGCGGACGCCGTGCTCGTGGCCACCGGTCGCGTCCCCAACACGGACCGGCTGGCGGTCGCGGAGGCCGGCTACGACGTGACCCCGGACGGCGTCCTGGCGGTGGACGCCGCCCAGCGCGTCCTCGCGGGCGGCCGGCCGGTCCCGGGCGTCTACGCCCTGGGCGACGTGGCCAACACCTGGCAGCTCAAGCACGTGGCCAACCACGAGGCGCGCCTCGTCGCGCACAACCTGGAGCATCCCCACGACCTGCGCGAGGACTCGCCCGGCCCGGTGCCGGCCGCCGTGTTCACGCAGCCCCAGATCGCCTCGGTGGGCCTCACGGAGGCCGAGGCCGTCGAGCGGTTCGGCGCGGACGCCGTCACGGTGAAGGAGCAGGCCTTCGGGGACGTCGCCTACGGCTGGGCCATGGAGGACTCCGAGGGCCTGTGCAAGGTCGTGGCCGAGCGGGCCACCGGACGGATCCTGGGGGCGCACCTGCTGGGGCACGAGGCCGCGAACCTCGTCCAGACCTTCGTGACGGCGATGTCGTTCGGAATCGACGCCCACACCCTCGCCCGCGGCCAGTACTGGCCCCACCCGGCGCTCAGCGAGGTCGTCGAGAACGCCCTCCTGGGCCTGGACGTCCCCGACTCCGGACGCCTCTGAGGCCGCGGCCCCGTGCCCGGCGGCCGTGGAGGTCACCGGGCACGGGCCCGCTCCGAGGCGTCCGGGTCAGGACGGCCGCGGGCCCGAGTAGATGTCCTCCACGACGGCGGAGAAGTCCTTGAGGATGGCGGCCCGACGCATCTTCAGAGAGGGCGTCATGTGACCCTCCTCCGCGGAGAAGTCCCGGTCGAGGATGCGGAACTCACGGATGCCCTCGGCCTTCGACACCGTCCCGTTGGCCCGGTCCACCACGGACTGCACGTGCTCGCGGACCTTCGGCTCCCGCGCCGCCGCCGCGACGTCGAGGTCACGGTCCAGTCCGCGGGCGGCCAGCCACGCGGGCAGGGTGTCCGCGTCGAGGGTGACGATCGCCGCGACGAAAGGCTTTGCGTCGCCCACGACCATCACCTGCGAGATGAGGGCGTCGGAGCGGATCGCGTCCTCCAGCTGCGCCGGGGCCACGTTCTTGCCGCCGGCGGTGACGATGATCTCCTTCTTCCGGCCCGTGATGCGCAGGAAGCCCTCCTCGTCCAGGGAGCCCAGATCGCCGGTGCGGAACCAGCCGTCCTCGGTGAAGGCCTCCGCGTCCGCCTCGGGGCGATTGCGGTAGCCGCGGAACAGCGAGGTGCCGCGTGTGAGGATCTCGCCGTCGTCGTCGATCCGGATCTCATTGCCGCCCAGCGGGCGGCCCACGGTGCCGATGCGGAGCTTCCTCGGGCGGCCGACGGTCACGGGGGCGGTGGTCTCGGTGAGGCCGTAGCCCTCGAGGATCGTGACGCCCACCCCCCGGAAGAAGTGCGCCAGGTCGGGGGAGAGGGGGCCGCCACCGGAGACCGCGTACTGCAGGGACCCGCCCATGGCGGCGCGGATGCGACGGTAGATCAGCGCAGAGTAGAACGCGCGCTGGGCCCGCAGCGGCACGCTCACCCGGCCGTCCTCGAGCGCCTTCGACCACCGGACCGCCACGTCCGCGCCGCGCTCGAAGATCGCCCCCTTCCCACCGGTCTGCGCCTTGAGCAGCGCCGCGTTGTAGATCTTCTCGAACACGCGCGGCACGGCGAGCAGGAAGGTCGGATGGAAGCTCTCCATCGACTCGGACAGGTGGGCGAGGTCGGAGACGTGACCGCACCGGGCCCCGCCCTCCACGGTCAGCACGGACACGAACCGGGCGAACACATGCGCCAGGGGGATGAACAGCACCGTCGACGAGTCGGGGTTGACCACCTCGCCGAGGGAGGAGGAGAGCGTCTGGTGGGCGAGCTCCGCGAAGTTGGCGTGCGTCAGCTCGCAGCCCTTGGGCCGGCCCGTGGTGCCGGAGGTGTAGATCACGGTGGCCAGGGAGTCCAGGGCGAGGCCGGCCCGCCGCTCGGCGAGGACCTCGTCCCCGCCCTCCTCGCTGCTGAGCTCGTCCAGGCCGGACCCGGGCTCGGCACCGGCGGGGTCCATGGTCCACAGCCCGCACAGGGCAGGCAGGCCCTCGCGGTGGACGGCGTCGCGCACGGTCTTGGCGCGCTCCGGGGTGTCGACGACGGCGGCGCACACGCCGGCATCCTCGAAGATCCAGGCCACCTGCGACGGCGAGGAGGTCTCGTAGACCGGCACCGTGACGGCGCCGGCGGCCCAGATGGCGTAGTCCACGAGGGTCCACTCGAGCCGGGTGGAGGCCATGATCGCCACGCGGTCGCCGGGGCCCACGCCGGCCGCCACCAGACCGCGGGCATACCCCTGGACCCGGGCCCAGGCCTCGGCGGCCGTCACATCGCGCCAGGCGGCCTCGCCCTCGCCGCCGGGCACGGGCGCGGCGAACAGCGGGCGGTCCGGGTGCTCGGCCGCCTGACGGGCGAGGGCATCGGTCAGAGCGGTGTCGGGGGAGAGCGTCGGGTGGGCCGGCTCGGCGATGTGGCGCATGGGTCCTCCAGGGGGTCTGGCCGGGACGGACCGGGTGCGCGGGGACGGCGCACCCGCGTCGGGGTCCGGTGTGAGCGGTGTCACGTACACCCTACAAGCATCCGCCGCCGGCGGAGGACCGCCCCCCGTGCGTGGTCAGCGGGGCGCCACGGCGCGGGCCACCGCGGCCCTGCTCGCCTCGATCAGCAGGGGCAGGTCGAGGTCGAGGGTCGCCACGTGCCGGCTGCGGGGCAGCGGGACCACCTCCACGGGCGCCCGGGTCAGGCCGCGCAGCAGTGCGCGGTGGCTGGCCTCGGGCACCACGGCGTCCCGGGCCGAGCGGAACACGGTGACCGGGGACGTGATCCTCCCCAGGCCCCGCTCGGCGGCCCGCTGGATGCGGCCGACCGCCGCGACGCCGCCCAGGGGCGTGCGCTCGTACGCGATCTCCCGCGCGTCGGGGTCGGCGATGTCCCCGGCGATCGCGGGCAGGGAGGGGACCACGTGCCGCAGCAGCGGGGCCGCGTGGGCCACGGGGTTGCCGAACCGCAGCGCGGGGTTCACCACCAGCGCCGCGGCCACGGGCCGGTGGGCGGCGGCGTCCAGGGTGAGCGCGCCCCCCATCGAGATGCCGGCCACCGCCACATGGTGGTGCCCGGCCAGCGCGGCGTCCACCTCGGCGCGCACGGCCGCGCGGATCTCGTCCGCCCCGGTGGCCGCCAGGTCCTCCCAGCGGGTGCCGTGGCCGGGCAGCAGCGGCACCCGCACCGCCACCCCCTCCGCGGCCAGCCCCTCGGCCCACGCCCGCACCGACGCCGGACCGGAGGTGAAGCCGTGCAGGACCACCACGGCCACGTCGGGCCGCCCGGTGGCGGGCAGGCGGAACGGGCGCTGGGCCTCGGGGACGTCGACGTCGCGCGGGGCGGGGGCGGACGCGGGGCGGAGGGGGAACGGCAGACGCATGCGGACGAGCCTAGACCCGCCCGCATAGGATGGGGGCACCGCCGACGTCGAGAGAGGCTCTCCCCGTGTCCACGTTCTACCGGTCCGCCAAGACGTTCGTGGTGGCCCCCGCCACCCGGCTCCTGTTCCGCCCCTGGGTCAAGGGGCTGGCCCACGTGCCCGACGAGGGGGCGGCGATCCTGGCCAGCAACCACCTCTCGGTCTGCGACTCCGTGTTCATGCCGGCGATGCTGGAGCGGCAGGTGCACTTCCTGGCGAAGCAGGAGTACTTCACCGGGCCCGGCCCCAAGGGGTGGGTCACCAGGAAGTTCTTCGAGGCCACCAACCAGCTGCCGATGGACCGCTCCGGCGGCCAGGCGTCCCTGCGCTCGCTGGAGGCGGGTCTGGACTGCCTGCGGGAGGGCAAGCTGCTCGGCATCTACCCCGAGGGGACCCGCAGCCCCGACGGACGGCTGTACCGCGGCAAGATCGGCGTGGCGAAGATGGCGCTGGCCTCCGGGGCCCCCGTGGTGCCGATCGCCATGATCGGCACCGACCGGGTCCAGCCGATCGGCCGGACCCTGCCCACCCCCCGCCGGCTCGGCATGGTCTTCGGCGAGCCGCTGGACTTCTCCGGCCGGGCCGAGTCCGCCGGGGACCACCGCGTCCTGCGGGAGGTCACGGACGAGATCATGGAGGCGATCCGCCGCCTCTTCGGCCAGGAGTACGTGGACGTCTACGCCGCCGATGTGAAGTCCGGCCGTGTGCCGGCCCCGCCGCGCGCGGGCCGCGACTGAGTCCGGTCTCACACTGCGGACCTGCCGGGTCACGTTCCGGACCCCCTCGTCGGCCGGGCCTAGGCTGGGTCCATGCATGAGGACCCCCGCGACCAGATCCTGGCCTTCGGCACCGCCATCTCCGAGGGCGCCGCGCCCGACCCCGCGCTCGACGCGTGGCGCGACCTCGAGGTCCGCCAGGCGCCCACCTGGGCGGACCAGGACGACTTCCGCGCCGCCGTCGCCGAGCTGAGCCAGGTCCCCCCGCTCGTCTTCGCCGGGGAGGTGGACGTGCTGCGCACCCGGCTGGCCGAGGTCGCCCGCGGCGAGGCGTTCCTGCTCCAGGGCGGCGACTGCGCCGAGACGTTCGCCGGCTCCACCGCCAACCGCATCTCCGCCCGCGTGAAGACCATCCTCCAGATGGCGGCCGTGCTCACCTATGGCGCCTCCATGCCGGTGGTGAAGATGGGCCGGATCGCCGGCCAGTACGCCAAGCCCCGGTCCTCGGACACCGAGACCCGCGACGGCGTCACCCTCCCGAGCTTCCGCGGGGAGATCGTCAACGGCTTCGAGTTCACCGAGGAGGCCCGCCGCCACGACGCGAGCCGCATGGTGACGGCCTACCACACGGCCGCGTCCACCCTGAACCTCGTGCGCGCCTTCACCCAGGGCGGCTTCGCCGACCTGCGCAGCGTCCACCAGTGGAACCGCGGCTTCATGGAGAACCCCGCCCACAAGCAGTACGAGCGCATCGCCGCGGAGATCGACCGGGCCGTGCGCTTCATGGCCGCCGCCGGCGCGGACTTCGAGGCCATGCGGCGCACCGAGTTCTACGCCGCCCACGAGGCCCTGCTCCTCGACTACGAGCGCGCCCTCACCCGCCTCGACTCGCGCACCGGCACGCCCTACGCCACGAGCGCCCACTTCCTGTGGATCGGAGAGCGCACCCGCGAGGTCGACGGCGCCCACGTGGACTTCCTCTCCCGCGTGCGCAACCCGATCGGCGTCAAGCTCGGCCCCAGCACCACGGTGGACGACGTCCGCGCTCTCGCGGACCGGCTCGACCCCGAGCGCGAGCCCGGCCGCCTCACCTTCATCACCCGCATGGGTGCAGGTCGCATCCGCGACGCGCTGCCGACGCTGCTGGAGGCGTCGAAGTCGTTCGAGACGCTGCCGGTGTGGGTCACCGACCCCATGCACGGCAACACGGTCACGGCCGCCAACGGCTACAAGACCCGCCGGTTCGAGGACGTCATGGACGAGGTCTCCGGCTTCTTCGAGGTCCACCGCGGTCTCGGCACCCACCCCGGGGGCATGCACGTGGAGCTCACCGGCGACGACGTCGCCGAGTGCGTCGGCGGCGCCGACCCCGTGGCGGAGGCGGACTTCGACGCCCGCTACGAGACCCTGTGCGACCCGCGCCTGAACCACCAGCAGTCGCTCGAGCTCGCGTTCAAGGTCACCGACGCCCTCGCCCACCCGCACCGCGGCTGAGCCGGCCCCGCCGCACGACGACGACGGCGCCGCACCCCGTGAGCGGGTTCTAGCGGTCCTCGCAACACCCTGGATTCCAGGAGGTTGCGAGGA
>NZ_JAUNHR010000170.1 GCF_030523875.1 Micrococcus sp.
GGACCTCGCCGTCCGTGTAGAAGTTCGTCTCCGCGTTGCGGACGCCGCGGCCCTCATTGTCGGAGAGGATCTGCGGCTCCGGGGCGAACAGCTCAGCGACGTCGTCGATGCTGACCTCCGGCCGGGCGTCCGCCCCGTCCGCGCCCGCATCCGGTCCGGCGCCCGACTGCGTGCACTGCCGCATGCCGTAGGTGGGCGGTTCACCGGGGGCAGCCGTGTCCGTGGTCTCGGGGACCACCCACGTGCTGTCCTCACCCGGGCAGAAGGCCTCCTCCTGATCGAGGCAGCTGTCCAGGCCGGGCTCTCCGGCGAGGCTCTCGAGACAGCCGCTGACGAGGGTGGTGCGCTTCGTGGTGGGTGACGGCGAACTATCAACACGCCCCTCTTGATCGGGGGAGCCGATTTCCTGATTCTTTTGTACAAATTCCTCAAAAGACTGGTAGCCGCAATTTAAATTTCCAGTGAGGGATTCTTCCTGGGTGGTCCAGCGGATATCGCTCCTCGCGCAATCCTTTTGACCGTTAGCGCCGTTCATGTCTTCTGCTACTGCCGGAGTGGCGGTTAATGCTGAGCTAGCGATCACTGCGGCGGTTATTTTAACGAGTGAAGAGTATAAAGTTTTATGAGGCTTGGGCTTGGATGAAAAGGACGACGCGGTGGGTGTTTTAACGTGATTCACGGCGACTTCTGCCCAGCGTACTCGGAGATGCTGATCACCCAGTGGTCTCGCTTTGCGTCGCGACTAACCGCAAATCTCCAGGGTTGCTTCTCACTACCTTTAGTAAAGGACCCGGCGGCGGGACCCCCGGATTCGGTAAACCCTTGAGCTTCGCTTTCATTGACCAGCACTGTCACGTCCATAAAGTTCTCCACCGGCGTGGCGATGGCTGAATGCACCTGAGGATTGCTGCCCGTATACCACCCGCCCTTTTCATATACGCTGGCCATTGACTTAATATAACCATTGCATAGATCGCAATTGTCCATATCCGAAATACTTTTCAGCGGCTCCGGGTCGTTCGTCTGCTGCAGGTAGTACACGGCGTCCCACCAGTGCTTCACCGCGGCCTCGGCCCCCTCCGGGGTGTCCTCCTTCACGGCCTCCGGCATCACCGGCTTCGGCACGTTCCGCGCCGGGCCCTTCTCGGACGCGGGGACGTACGTTCCGTCGTCGTCAGTGGACCGGCTCGCCGTGCCCTCGGCGGCGCTCGCGGTGGGAGTGCCCGCCTCCGAGGTGGATGCCGTGGCCGAGTCGGGCGCCACGGACGCGGAGGGCGCACTCGGGGAGGTGTCGGGGTCGGGGGAGTCGGCACCGCACGCGGTCAGGGCCAGCAGCAGTGCCGCCCCCCACGTGCTCGTGCGAGCGAGGCGGTGCCGGCGCAGGGTGCGCCGAGGGGTGGGCAGGGTCGTCATGGTCCCCTCCTGAGAAGACGTCCGGATCTGCAGGCACCTCTGACGCCGGTCCCGCGGCGCCCCGCCGAGGCGGTCGAGTGGTGCTCGTCACGCAGTCTAGGCGGGTGCGGGACCCCCGGCCCAGGGTTTCCACAGGATGGACCGGGCGCCCGACCTCCGCCTTAACGTGTCCGCCCCGCTTCCTACGTTGGGAGCATCGAGTTCGAACATGTGT
>NZ_JAUNHR010000171.1 GCF_030523875.1 Micrococcus sp.
GGCCCGCCGACGCCCAGCGCGCCCGCGAGGCCGCCGTAGGACACCGCACGCCCCGCGGGGATCCGCCCCGCCAGGGCCGCGAGCGCCTCGCCGACGGTGATCGGCCCCGCGGGGACGGGCGAGGGGCCGTCCACGGCGGTCGGGGCGGTCGTCTCACGGGCGCTCATGCCCCCATCCTGCGCCCACGCGGGCCCGCCGCGCCTGTCGTGTCCGGCCCGTCGGTACGGTGGAGGCCATGACCTGGAACCAGCAGATCCGCGCGGGGTTCGACCTCGAGACCACCGGCCGCGACCCCACGGTGGCGCTGATCGTCACCGCCACCGTGGTGATGGTGGACGCTCAGGGGCGGGCCGTCTCCTCCGCCGAGTGGCTCGTGGACCCGGGCGTGCCCATCCCGGAGGAGGCCGCCGCGGTGCACGGCGTCACCACGCAGAAGGCGCAGGCCGAGGGCATGCCCGCACGGCAGGCCGTCTCCGAGATCGCCGAGACCCTGCGGGACCTGTTCGCCGCGGGCATCCCGGTGGTCGCCTTCAACGCCGTGTACGACTTCACGGTGATGGACCGCGAGGCCCGCCGCCACGGCATCGCCCCGCTGGAGCCGCACCCCGTGGTGGACCCGTTCGTGGTGGACAAGCAGGTGGACCGCTTCCGCAAGGGCAAGCGCACCCTCGGCGCGGTCTCGGAGCACTACGGGGTGTCCCTCGAGGACGCCCACACCTCCGCTGCGGACGCGCTCGCGGCGGTGCAGGTGATGGACGAGCTCGTGCGTCGCCACCCCAAGGCGGACCTGCCCCTCGGCGACCTCCACGCCCAGCAGGTGCGGTGGAAGGCCGAGCAGGCCGAGAGCTTCGAGCAGTACCTGCGCCGCAAGGACCCGCAGGCCACGGTCTCCCGCGCCTGGCCGGTCGAGCCGCGGGACTGAGGCGCCTCCGGCCCCCGCCCCGGGGCCTGCCTCCCCACGCACGACGACGGCGGCGTCACCTGACCCGGTGGCGTCGCCGTCGTCGTGGGGCCGGAGGTCGGGCCCGGCCGGGGGTCAGCCCTGCGGGGTCGCGGCCGCGGCCGCGCGGGCGGCGGCGGGCAGGGCGTCGAGGACCCGGCCGATCGCGGCGTCGTCGTGGGCGGCGGAGACGAACCAGGCCTCGAACACGCTCGGGGGCAGGTAGACGCCCTGCTCCAGCATGGACTGGAAGAACGGGGCGTAGCGGAAGGCCTCCTGTCCCTGGGCGTCGGCGTAGTCGTGCACGCCGTGCTCGGAGGTGCCGAAGGCCACGGAGAACAGGGTGCCGGCCCGCTGGATCGAGTGGTCCACGCCCGCGGCCTCGAACGCGGACACCACACCCTCGCGCAGGGCGTCGGAGGCGGCGGCCACCCGGGCGTACACGGACTCGTCCGCGTGGCCGAGGGTGGCGACGCCGGCGGCCATGGCCACCGGGTTCCCGGAGAGGGTGCCGGCCTGGTAGACCGGGCCCAGCGGGGCCAGATGGTTCATGACCTCCTCGGAGCCGGCCAGCGCGGCGGCGGGCATGCCGCCGCCGATCACCTTGCCGAAGCACCAGATGTCCGGGGTCCAGCCCTCGGGCTGCCCGGACAGGCCCCAGCCGCCGGTGGCGGTGGCGCGGA
>NZ_JAUNHR010000065.1 GCF_030523875.1 Micrococcus sp.
CAACCTCCTGGAATCCAGGGTGTTGCGAGGACCGCTAGAACCCGCTCGCGGGAGGGGGCCGTCGTCGTGCAGCGGACGGGTCAGGGCTGGCGTTGTGGTCACGACACGCCGCGTGCCCTGCGCACGTGGCGGCGTGTCGTGACCACTTTCTCCGCCGGGCGCCTCGGTGAGGACTGCGGCGACGCGGCGGGCGGGTCAGCCGGCCGGCGTCGCGTGCCGCGTCACGATGGTGTGGACCAGGCGCGCCGCCGACTTCGCGGTGCGGCCGTCCACGTCCAGGGAGGGGTTGAGCTCGACGACGTCGGCCAGCACGAGCTTCTCGGAGCGGGTCGCCTCGAGCACGCACGCATGGATGACCTCGTACGGCACGCCGAAGCCCGCCGGGGCGCTCACGCCCGGGGCGACGGCGGCCGGCAGGACGTCCAGGTCGATCGTCAGGTAGAGCACGTCCACCTCGCGGACGAACTCCCGCACGAACCGCAGCACGTTGGGCAGGTCCGCGGTCTGGGACTGCTCGTCCGTGAGCCAGCGGGCGCCGAGCTCCCGGGCCGTGTCGAACAGGACGCGGGTGTTGTTGGCCTCCGAGATGCCCACCACCGCGTAGCGCAGCTCGCGGCCGGCGGCCTCCTCGGCGCGCGCGGCCTGCAGGAACGGGGTGCCGGAGCTGGGCCGGGGGGCCTCGCGCAGGTCGAAGTGGGCGTCCAGGTTCAGGATGCCGATCCGGGTGTCCGGGCCCACACGGCGCGAGCGCGCCAGGCCCGAGTAGGAGGCGTAGGCGGTCTCGTGGCCGCCGCCGAGCACCACCGTCAGGGTGTGCCCGTCCAGCAGGGCCGCCACCCGGCCCGCCAGCTCCTCCTGGCCGCCCTCGAGCTCGCCGGGGGCGTCCTCGTTGCCGCGCTCCACGACGACGTCGCCCGCGTCCACGAGCGCGCCCGTCCCGTCCACGAAGGCCAGGGAGGACAGGGCGCCGCGCAGGGCGGCCGGGCCCTCGACGGCGCCGACGCGCCCGGCGTTGCGGCGCACGCCCTCGTCGGAGGCGAAGCCGACCACGGCCGTGGAGCGGCCGGGGGCGGCGTCGTCGGCGTCGGCGGGGCGGACCGCCTGGTGCCAGCGCAGGTGCTCGGAGGAGGTGCCGTCCACGCGGCCGGACCAGCCGCTGACAGGGGAGGAGGGGTGATCGGAGGTCATGGGTCCATCCCACATCGCGCGTCAGGGGGGTGCAACTCGGTCGCCGACGCGTCCGACCTCCGCTCTCCGTCAGAACCGCGTCGGACGGTTCAGGTTCTGACGGATGACTCAGGCCGTGTCGGCCGCGGGGCAGGACCGGTCCTGCACAGGCAGTCACCGCCCCCCGGTCGTCCACCACCACAGCGCCGCGGCTCCTGGCCCGCGCGTCGTCGGTGCACGCTCGTGACATGAGCCCCGTCACCACCGCCGAGAGCCTCGCTCATCCGAGACTGCACACCGGACGCGGCCCCCTGCTGCGCATGCCCCCTGATGCCGGGTCCACACTCGAACGGGCCGTCCGACGGGCCTGGGAGAAGGGGGACCTCCTCCGCCTCACCCGCGGCGTGTACCTCCCGGTGTCCGTCTGGGCCGCCGTGCCCCCGTGGGACCGGTACGCGCTGTCGGTCGCCGCGGTCGCTCTGACCAGGCCGACGGCGGTGTTCACCGGAACGACCGCCGCCCACCTCCACGGACTCCCCCTGCCCGACACCCCCGACGCCGTGTTCATCCGCGCCGCCACACGCGGCCACCCGGGCCGGTCTCCCCTCGCTCGACGCCCGACGTCACCCGGCGTCGGGGAGGGCGTCCCCGTGCCGCCGTCGCTCGCCCACACGTGGAACCGGCCGACCGTCCCGGGCGCACGGGCACAGCAGGTGCGGATCCGCACCGCCGCGGGCGACGACCTGGGCTCAGCGGTGGCCGACCCCCTCGTCACGGTCCACCTGCAGCTCGCCGCCTCCCTGCCGCTGCGCGAGAGCATCATCCCCCTCGACCGTCTTGCACGGATCTCTCCCGGCCCGAGCGGCATCTGGGCGCGGGACCACGGTGGGCTGCCGAAGGGGAGGCGCGCGCAGGAGCGGTTCCAGCGGGCGTGCGCCTTCGTGGACCCGCGGTCGGAATCCCCGGGGGAGTCGCTGAGCCGCGTCCTGATCCATGAGCTGGGGTTCGTGCCGCCCGTGCCGCAGTGGAACGTGCACGCCGGGGACGGGGCGTTCGTGGGACGGGTCGACTTCTGGTGGCCGGACGTGCAGGTGGCCGGTGAGTTCGACGGGATCACCAAGTACGACGTCCAGATGCACGACTCCGAGGAGGAACGCCGGCGCGCCATCCGGCACGAGAAGGAGCGTGAGGTGCGCCTGCGTCGCGTGGTCCGGGATCTGGGCCGGTGGACGTGGGCGGACCTGCGCTCGCCTGCCCGGCTCGAGGCCGAGCTGGTGCGGGTCGGAGTGCCGCGGCGCTGACAGGCCCGTCCTTCGCAGCCTGGTCTCTCCGTCAGAACCGTGGCTGGCGGCTCAGGTCCAGACGGAGAGACCAGGTCCCGGGGATGGGCTCAGCGGTCCAGCGGCTGGCGCTTGGAGGAGATGACGCCGGTGTTGAACCCGGCCAGGTTCAGGCCGCCGTGGAAGCGGGCGTGCTCGATCTTCACGCACCGGTCCATCACCACGTCCATGCCGTACGACTCGGCCAGGGCCGCGGCGTCCTCGTTCCAGATGCCCAGCTGCAGCCACACCGCCTTCGCGCCCGCCGCGTGGGCGTCCTCCACCACCCCGGGGGCGTCCGAGGCCTTGCGGAAGACCTCCACGAGGTCCGGGACCACGGGCAGGTCCTCGAGCGAGGCGTACACCCGGTGGCCCAGGATCTCCTTGCCGGCCTCGGCGAGCACGGGGTTCACGAAGTACACGTCGAACGTGGTGGAGCTCAGCAGGTACGTGGCGACGAAGTAGGAGGCGCGCTCGGGCTTGTCCGAGGCGCCCACGATCGCGATGGACCGCGTGCGGCGCAGCAGCGCCAGCCGCTCGGGGGCGCCGGGTCCGGTCCAGGTGCGCTCGGGCAGGGGGGTGCTCATCGCTGGTCCTCCTTCGCGGGGGCGGGGGCGGCGTCGTCGGCCGGGGCGGGATCGCCGTCGCGGGTGCGGCCCGTGGCGGCGGTGAGGGCCTGGTCCAGGTCCCACAGGATGTCCTCGGCGTCCTCGATGCCCACCGAGATGCGGATCAGGTCCGCCGGCACGCCGCCGGCCACGAGCTGCTCGGCCGTGAGCTGCTGGTGCGTGGTGGAGGCCGGGTGCAGCACGAGGGTCTTCGCGTCGCCGATGTTCGCCAGGTGGGAGGCCAGCCGCAGCGCGGAGATGAAGGCGGCACCGGCGGCGCGCCCGTCGCCGTCCTCGCCGGGGGCCACGCCGAAGCTGAACACCGAGCCGACGCCGAGGGGCAGCAGCTCCTGCGCCCGTGCGTGGTGCGGGTGGTCCGGCAGACCCGCGTAGCGCACCCAGGCCACGCGCGGGTCCTCGTCCAGCCACCGCGCCACGGCCTGGGCGTTGGCCAGGTGGGCGTCCATGCGCTGGGCCAGGGTCTCCACGCCGATCATCAGCTGGAACGCCGACTGCGGGGCCAGGGACGGGCCGAAGTCGCGCAGCTGCTCCGAGCGGAGCTTGGTGAGGAAGCCGTACTCGCCGAAGTTGCCCCACCAGGACACGCCGCCGTAGGAGGGCACCGGCTCCGTCATGGAGGGGAACCTCCCGTTGTCCCACGGGAACCGGCCGGACTCGACGACGACGCCGCCCAGCGTGGTGCCGTGGCCGCCGAGGAACTTCGTGGCCGAGTGGATCACGATGTCCGCGCCGTGCTCGATCGGGCGGATCAGGTACGGGGGCGTGAGGGTCGCGTCCACCACGAGCGGCACGCCGTGGCGGTGCGCGACGTCGGCCAGCCCGGGCAGGTCCACGACGTCGCCGGACGGGTTCGCCACGATCTCCGTGTACACGGCCTTCGTGTTCTCCTGGACGGCGGCCTCGAAGTCCGCCGCCTCCGTGGAGTCCACGAACGTGGTCTCCACCCCGAACCGGCGCAGGGACACGTCCAGCTGGGTGATGGTGCCGCCGTAGAGCTTGGACGAGGCCACGATGTGGTCCCCGGCCTGGCACAGGGCGGCGAAGGTGATGAACTCTGCGGCCATGCCCGAGGCGGTGGCCACCGCGCCGATGCCGCCCTCGAGCGTGGCGATGCGCTCCTCGAACGCCGCCACCGTGGGGTTGCCGATGCGGCTGTAGATGTTGCCGTACTTCTGCAGTGCGAACAGGTTGGCCGCGTCGTCCGCGGACTCGAACACGAAGGAGCTGGTCTGGTGGATCGGCACGGCGCGGGAGCCGTGCACGGCGTCCGGCACGGCGCCCGCGTGGAGGGCCTTCGTGCGGAAGCCGACCTCGTGGTCTGCCAGGGGGGTCCTTTGGGTGGGGGCCGGCGGAGGGGGGGCGGGGGGCGCGGGGGCCGCCGTCGTCGGGGTCCATTCTCCGGTCCGGGCGCTGCGCGGGCGGAGTCGCGGACGACACCCGGCGTCACGCTGGGGCGGCCGGGACGCGCCGCCCCCCTCTCCAACGCGGGTCGACTTGTCGGGGGCGTCCGGGCGGATGGCCCGTCACGACTCAACCGAAACCGCAGGGGGGTCGGGGTCAGGGGGTCCGGTCGACCGGCACCAGCTCCACCTCCGTCAGCGCCCCGTCCCGCGCGACGGCCCGCATCAGCGTGCACACGGGCTGGCGGCGCCGGTCCGTGCAGGAGCCCGGGTTGAGCAGCCGCAGGCCGGGGTTCGCGGTCTCCGGGCCGGCCACGGTGTCCCACGGGATGTGGCTGTGTCCGAACACCAGCACGTCCACGTCGTCGAACGCCGCCGCCATGCGCCGTTCGCGTCCGGCGGCCGCTCCGGTCTCGTGGGTCATGGCGATCCGCACGCCGCCGAGCTCCACGCGCGCGACCTCCGGCAGTCGCTCCCGCAGGGCGGGCCCGTCGTTGTTGCCCCACACGCCCACCACGCGGGCGGCCCGCGCCTCGAGCTCGTCCAGGACGGCCTCGTCCACCCAGTCGCCGGCATGGAGCACGACGTCGGCCCGCGCCACCTCCTCCCACACCTGGGCGGGCAGGGCGCGCGCCTTCTTCGGGATGTGGGTGTCGGCGATCAACAGCAGGCGGACGGGGCCGGCGGCGGGGGAGCTCATACCCTCATGGTGGCACCGGTCGCCGGGTCGCCGCCCCGCTCCCGCGCACCTCCGGGCTCTCGGACACCGGGCCCGCACATGGCCCGCATAGGGTGGGAGGGTGAGCCGCTCCGACCCCAGCCCCGCACCCCTGTCTCCCGACCCGCACGCCGCCGTCCTCCGCGCGGGCCGTGGGCGCTCCTGGCTGCCGCTGCTGGCCGCGGCGTTGCTCAACCTCGGCCTCATCCTGGCGGCCTGGCTTGCGCTGCCCGCCCTGCCGGAGCAGGTCCCGACCCACTGGGGCGCGGACGGCCGCCCGGATGGATGGGCCGCGACGAGCCTCGGCACGGTCGCCCTGGGGCCGATCATCCTGCTCGGCACCTGCGCCCTCATGGCGCTGGCGGCCGGGGCGGTGCGGATGATGGCGGGCCCCCGGCAGGCGAGCGCGTGGCAGCGCTTCGGGCAGGAGGGCATCGCGCGCGGGGCCACCGCCCTGCTCGGGTGGACCCTGCTCCCCACCACGGTCCTCGCGGGGGTGGGCACCGCCTCCGTGCTCACCCGCGGCGACGGGGCGACGGCGTGGTGGGTCATGCCGCTGCTGCTGACGGTGGCCCTGGCCGTCGCCCTCCTCGGGATCGGCCCGATCATGCGGCGGGAGCAGCGCCGGATGGCAGAGCGCGCGGCCGCCGTCGGCGTGCGTCCCACGCCCGAGGAGGCCTCGGAGGACGCCCGTTGGACGCCGTCGGGCCTGATGGACGACCCCGAGGTGGCGGACGTGTTCGTGTCCAAGCGGGAGGGCTACGGCACGGGGGTGACCGTCAACGTGGGCACCCGCGCCGGGCGCCTGCTGGTCAACGGGTTCGTCCTGGTGTTCGCGGTCGGCCTCCCGCTGGTGTCCTGGGTCAGCGCCTACCCCGCCCGCTGACCGCCTCGCGGGCGCCCGGCCCGGGACCCGTGCCGGGGACCGGGCGCTCGCGGGCGGTCCACACGGCGGCCGCGCAGGCGACGATCACCAGGGCCATCCCCACCAGGTCCGCGCCGCCGAGCCGCTGGCCGCGCACGGCCCACGCGGTGAGGGCGGCGGCCACGGGGGACAGGCAGGTCAGCAGGGAGAACAGCGCGGTGGGCATGCGCCGCAGCACCTGCATCTCGATCCCGTACGGGACGGCCGTGGACAGCAGTGCCACCGCCAGGCCCACCGCCAGCACCACGGGGGAGAGCAGCGCCGCGCCCGCCGTCCCCGCGCCGACGGGCACGGCCAGCAGGGACCCGGCCGCCGTCGCCAGGGCCAGGCCCTGCACGCCGGGCAGGTGGGTGCCCGCGCGTCGGGACATCACGATGTACCCGGCCCAGCACGCCGCCGCCCCCAGAGCGAGCGCCACGCCCACCGGGTCCAGGCCCGCGCCGTGGATCCCGCCGGCCGCGGAGAACCCGTCCCGGCCCAGCACCGCGATCCCGGCCAGGGCGATCGCCGCCCAGAGCCCCGATCGCCAGGAGGGCCGCGCGAGCACGGACAGCGCCAGCGGCCCGAGCACCTCGAACGTCACCGCCACGCCCTGGGGGATGCGGGCGAAGGCCTCGTAGATCATCAGGTTCATGCCGGTCATCGCCGCCCCCAGCCCGACGACGGCGGCCCACCCCGGTCGGCCCAGTCCGGCCAGCGCGGCACGGGTGGGCCGGGTGACCAGCAGGAGCACCACGGCGGAGAAGGCGATGCGCAGCGCGACCATGCCGGCCGAGCCGACGTCGTCGAACAGCAGGCCCGCCACCGAGGCGCCCAGCTGCTGGCTCAGCAGGGAGACGAGGACGAGCAGGACCAGGGGCACGGCCTCAGCCCGCCGGGGGCACGTCCGGCGTGCCCGCCGGGGTCGGCGCCGGGGCGTCCGGTGCCGCGGGCCGGCGGACCCGGAGCGTGCCGACCACGGCCACGAGGAAGATCGCCGCGCCGGTCAGGAACGCGGTGTGCACGCCCTGCATGGTGGCCTCGGCCCGGTCGGCCCCCGCGTCCAGGCCGGCGGCGGTGCCCACGGTCAGCAGGGTGATGAACACGGCGGTGCCCGTGGCGGCGGACACCTGCTGGAGGGTGGAGAGCAGGGCGGAGCCGTGGGGGTACTGGGGGCGGTCCAGGGCGCCCAGCGCGGAGGTCATCAGCGGGCCGAACAGCAGGGCCAGCCCCGCGGACAGCGTCACGTGCAGGCCCACCACCAGGCCGGCCGTCGTCGTCGGGCCCAGGAGCAGCGCGTACCCCCACAGGCCCGCGGCGGCCAGCGCGGCGCCGGGGAGCACGAGCGGGCGGGGGCCCACCCGGTCGTAGGCGCGGCCGGCCAGGTAGCCCAGGGCCGCCATGACCAGGCCGCCGGGCAGCAGGGCCAGGCCCGTGGCCTGGGCGTCCCAGCCCAGCACGGACTGCAGGTAGATGGGCAGCAGGATGAGCGTGCCGAACAGCGCCATCATCCCCACGAGCAGCACCGCCAGGGGCACGGTGTACCCGGGGCGGGCGAGGACCCGCAGGTCCAGGAGGGCGCCGTCGCCCAGCCGCAGCTGGCGGGCGGCGAACACGGCCAGCAGCACCGCGCCGACGGCGATCGGCAGGGCCGGCGGCAGCGGCGCGTGGCCGGCGGCGGCCTCGCCGATCGAGGACAGGCCGAACACGAGCGCGGCGAACCCGGCGGCGGAGAGCAGGCCCGAGGCGACGTCGAGGGGCACCCGGCGCCGCTCCGTCACGTCCCGGACCCACAGCGATCCCGCCACGAGGGCGGCCAGGGCGATCGGCGCCACCGTGCCGAACATCCACCGCCATGTCAGGTGCTCGAGGATCACCCCGCCCACGGTGGGCCCGGCGGCCGGGGCCACGGAGATGACCACGGAGATCAGGCCCATGGTGGTGCCGCGCCGGGCCAGGGGGACCACGTTCATCACGGTGGTCATCAGCAGCGGCATCATCAGCGCGGTGCCCACGGCCTGGACCACGCGCCCGGCGATCAGCAGGGGGAACACGGGGGCCAGGCCCGCCAGGACGTTGCCCGCCAGGAAGGTGGACATCGCCAGGACGAACACGCCCCGCAGGGGCAGGCGGGTGAGCAGCCAGCCCGTGAACGGGATGACCACCGCCATGGTCAGCATGAACCCGGTGGTCAGCCACTGGGCGGTGGCGGCCGTGACGGAGAACTCCGCCATGAGCGTGGGCAGGGCCACGGACATGATGGTCTCGTTGAGGATCACCACGAACGCGGCGGCCACCAGCAGGAACAGCAGTCGGCCGGTGCCCGGGGGCAGGGGCGGGGCGACGAGGGGAGGGGACGGCGGGCGGCCGGCGTCGTGGGCGCGGCTCACGCGGCGGCGCGGATCAGGGAGAGCTCGAACTCCAGCGTGATGCGCTCGGCGATCAGGACGCCTCCCGAGTCCAGGGGGGTGTTCCACTCGAGGCCCCACTGGCGGCGGTCCACGCGGCGCGAGCCCTCGAGGCCGGCGCGGGTGAGGCCGAACGGGTCCACGTCCACCCCGATCAGCTCGAGCGGCACGATCACCTCGTGGGTGACCCCGCGCAGGGTGAGGTCCCCGACCACCAGGAAGCTCCAGTCACCGCGCTCCACGATCGAGGTGGAGCGGAACGTGATGTCCGGGTGGGCGGAGACGTCGAAGAAGTCGCGGGAGCGCAGGTGCTCGTCCCGGTCCTCGTTGCGGGTGTCGATGCTCTCGGCCTTGGCCGTGACCGTCACGTGCGAGTGCTCCAGGCCCCGCGGGTCGATCACCAGGGTGCCGGCGACGTCGTTGAACGCCCCGCGCACCTTCGTCACCATCGCGTGACGCGCCGAGAAGCCGACGCGGGTGTGCTCCGGATCCAGGGTCCACGTTCCGGCGAGATCGGCCAGTGACGTCATGGGTTCCTCCGTGGATCGCGTGCGGACGGGAGCGGTCCGGGCCCCGGACCGCCTGGTCCTCGATGCTACTGGACGCCCCTGGGCGGGACCCGGGGACGGGACAGGGGGCCGGCGGACCGTCCCCGCGCCGGGTCGGGGCCGCCGTGGCAGAGTGGGCCCACGACCGGCCCGCACCCACCGCCAGGAGGCCCGCATGACCCGTCCCGCCACCCCCGGCCGACCGCCCCGCCCGCAGACCGTGCTCACGGTGAAGGCGGCCCGCCGCCTCACCCCGCACCTGGTGCGCCTGACGCTCGGCGGGGATGGGTTCGAGGCCTTCCGCGGGCGGTGGGCGGAGAAGGGCGCCACGGACCAGTACCTCAAGCTGCTCTTCGCGGACCCCGCACTCGGGCTCGAGCCGCCCTACGACATGGACGCCCTGCGCGAGCGCCTGCCGCCCGAGCAGATGCCGGTGACCCGCACCTACACGGTGCGGTCCGTGGACGAGGCGGCGGGCACGGTGGACGTGGACTTTGTGGTCCACGGAGCGGAGGGCGACGACGACGCCGGCCTCGCCGGCCCGTGGGCTGCCTCCCTGCCGGTGGGGCAGCAGGTGGCGTTCCACGGCCCCGGCGGCATGTACCGCCCGGACCCCGAGGCGGACTGGCACCTGCTGGCCGGCGACGAGTCCGCGCTCCCGGCGATCGCGGCGGCCCTCGAGGACCTGGCCGCGACCGCCCCGGCGGCGGTCGGCGTCGCGCTGGTGGAGGTGGCCGGCCCGGAGGACGAGCTGGACCTGACGGCCCCGGCCGGCGTCGAGGTGCGGTGGCTGCACCGCGGCGGCCCGTTCACCCCGGAGACCTCGCTGTTCGCGGCCGCGCTCGAGGGGCTGGACTGGCGGGAGGGCCGCGTGCAGGTGTTCGTCCACGGCGAGCGCGAGCAGGTCAAGCGGGCGCGGGCCCACCTGACGGACGTGCGCGGGATCGATCGCCGTGCGCTCTCGGTATCCGCGTATTGGGCGCACGGCCGCGCCGAGGACGCGTTCCAGGCGGAGAAGCGCACGCCGGTCGGGCAGATCTTCGACGACGGCGCCACCGGGGGCTGAGCCGCCCGGGCGGCTCCCGGAGTGTCAGCGGAAGCGCCCCGAGGGTCCCCGTTGCGTCAGCGAAAGCGCCTGGGGGTCAGCCGCGGCGGGCGGCCATGACGTCGGCGATCTGCGCGATGCACGGCTCGTTCTGCAGGCTCGTGGTGTCCCCGAGCGCGGTGCCCTGGTGCAGCTGCGTGAGCAGGCGGCGCATGATCTTGCCGGAGCGGGTCTTGGGCACGTCCGGGACGAACACCACCTCGGCCGGCTTGGCCACCGGGCCGATGACGCGGCCCACGTGGGCGCGCAGCTCCTGGGCCCGCTCGGCGGCCGCCGCGTCGTGGGCGCCGGCGAGCCAGCGCTCGTGGGCCACCACGAAGGCGACGGCGGCGTGGCCGGTCGTCGGGTCCGGCACCGGGCACACGCCCGCCTCGATCACCTCGGGGTGGGACACCAGCGCGGACTCGATCTCGATGGTGGACAGGCGGTGCCCGGAGATGTTGATGACGTCGTCGATGCGTCCCAGGATCCACACGTCCCCGTCCGCGTCCCGCTTGGCGCCGTCGCCGGCCAGGAACCAGCCCTGCTCCGCGTGGTCCTCCCAGTAGGAGTGGAAGAACCGCTCCGGGTTCCCCCACACGGTGCGCGCCATCGACGGCGAGGTGCGGGTGACCACGATCCTGCCCTGCACGTCCGTGGGGACGGGTGCGCCGTCGTCGTCGACGACGGCCACGTCCAGCCCCGGCAGGGGGCGGGAGCCGCAGCCGGGCTTGAACACGGTGTCCGTGGGGCGGGGGGAGATCACGGTGGAGCCGGTCTCGGACTGCCACCAGGTGTCCACCATGGGCACGCCCGCGGAGCCGTCGCGCGGGTCGCCGGGGCCGAGGGCGTCGCGGCCGATCTGGGTGCGCGCCCACGCCCAGGCCTCCGGGTTCACGGCCTCGCCCACGGTGCCGATCAGGCGGATCGAGGACAGGTCCGGGCCGCCGTCGGCGGTGGCGGGGATGCCGTCCGGGTGCCAGCCCATGAGGGAGCGGATCAGCGTGGGGGCCGTGTAGTAGCTGGTCACCCCGTAGCGCTCGATCACCTCGAAGTGCCGGCCCGGGTGCGGGGCGTTGGGCACGCCCTCGTAGATCACCTGGGTGACGCCGTTGGAGAGCGGCCCGTAGATCTCGTAGGTGTGCGCGGTGACCCAGGCCAGGTCCGCGGTGCACCAGTGCACGTCCCTCTCCCGCCGCGTCACGTCCGGGTGCGAGAAGAGGAGGTCGTGCGTCCAGGAGGCGGCGGCCAGGTACCCGGCCGAGGTGTGCACCAGGCCCTTGGGCTGGCCCGTGGTGCCGGAGGTGTACATGACGAACAGGGGGTGCTCGGCGTCGAACGACGGCGCCTCATGCGTCTCCGGCTGGCGGTCCACGACGTCGTGCCACCACACGTCCCGCCCCTCGGTCCACGGGATGTCCCGGTGGCCGGTGCGGTCCAGCACCAGGACGTGCTCGATCGCGTTGTCCCCGGACACCGCCTCGTCCGCGTTCGCCTTCACCGGCACGGCCTTCCCGCGGCGGAACTGGCCGTCCGTGGTGACCAGCAGCTTCGCGCCGGTGTCCTCGACCCGGAAGCGCAGCGCGTCCGCGGAGAACCCGCCGAACACCAGGGAGTGCACGGCGCCGATGCGCGCGCAGGCCAGCGCGATCACCACGGTCTCCACGAGCACGGGCAGGTAGACGACGACGCGGTCCCCGGCTCGGATGCCCAGCTCCTCCAGGGCGTTCGCGGCCCGGCAGACCTCCGCCAGCAGCTGGGCGTAGGTGACGGCGCGGCGGTCCCCGGGCTCGCCCTCGAAGTACAGGGCCACCTTCTCCCCGCGGCCGGCCGCGACGTGCCGGTCCACGCAGTTCGCCGCCACGTTGAGCTTCCCGTCCGCGAACCAGCGGATCTCCGGTCCGCGCTCGGCGGCCGGGTCCGCCGGCGCGATGTCCTGCACGGACGTGAAGTCCTCGTCCCAGCTCAGGCGCCGCCCCACGGCCTCCCAGAAGGCGAGGCGGTCCGCCTCGGCGACCTCCGCGCCGTCGCCGCGGCCGCCGTGCGGCACGCCCGCCGGCCGGCCCGGGTG
>NZ_JAUNHR010000172.1:0-1132 GCF_030523875.1 Micrococcus sp.
GTACTCCCAGGGCGAGACCCGGCCGGTGCGCAGCGCGGCGTCCACCAGCCGCCGGTGCGCCTGGTCGCGCAGCACGTCCCGGGTCAGCCGGTCCAGGTCCCAGCGGTCGGCCACCTCCGCGCGCAGCTCACGCAGCCGCCCGGCGTGGGCGGGGTCGGAGGCGAGATTGACGCGTTCGTCCGGGTCGGCGGCCAGGTCGAAGAGCTGGTCCGGGTCGACGGGGGAGTGCACGTACTTGAGGTCGCCGCGCCGGATCATCACCAGCGGGGCGATGGTGCCCTCGCCCAGGTACTCCCCGATCACCTCTCGCTGCGATGGCGACGGCCGGCCCGCGCACAGGTCGACGAGCGAACGCCCGGCCGGGGGGTCGAGGAAGTCCGGACCGCCCTCGGGGCCGCCTGCGCCGGGCCCGTCACCGGTGAGTTCGGCGAAGGTGGGCAGCAGGTCCACCAGGGAGACCGGGTCGGGCACCCGCCGGGGTGCGAACCGCTGGGGCCAGTGCACGATCAGCGGGATCCGGGCCGAGCCCTCGAAGAAGCTCATCTTGTACCAGAGGCCGCGCTCGCCCAGCAGGTCGCCGTGGTCGGCCAGCAGCACGATCACGGTGTCCTCGGCCTCGCCCAGAGCGGCCAGGGTGTCCACCAGCCGGCCCGTCCACTCGTCGACGTAGGAGATGTTGCCGTAGTAGGCGCGGCGGGCCCGGCGCACGTCGTCGTCGCTCAGGTGCACGTGCGCCATCGCGCCGACCCGGCGCAGACGTTCGGAGTGCGGGTCCGACGGCACGTCGTCGGCGCCGACCCGGGGCAGCGGGATCTCGACGTTCTCGTACAGGTCCCAGTACCGCTGCCGCGTGACGTAGGGGTCGTGCGGGTGGGTGAAGCTGACCACCAGGAACCAGGGCCGGTCGTCGGCCTCGCGGGCCAGGTCGTGCAGGGCGCGCACGCCCTGGTGGCCGACCTCGTCGTCGAACAGGAGCTGGTTGGTCACCTCGGCGACCCCGGCCCGGGTCACCGACTCCATGTTGTGGAACCACCAGTCGATCCGGTCGTCCGGGCGCAGCCAGTCCGGGGTCCAGCCGAAGTCCGCCGGGTAGATGTCGGTGGTGCGGCGCTCCTCGAAGCCGTGCAGCTGG
>NZ_JAUNHR010000172.1:1142-1568 GCF_030523875.1 Micrococcus sp.
CGGCCCCGACGAAGTGCATCTTGCCGTCCAGGACGGTGCGGTACCCCTGCAGCCGGGCGTGGTGGGCGAACGTCGGGATGGTGCTGGACAGGAAGGCCGCGTTGTCGAATCCCCCTGTCACCGAGGGGAGTTGGCCCGTCATGAAGCAGTACCGGGCTGGCGTGCAGAGCGGGCTGTTGGTGTAGGCGGCGTCGAAGACCACGCCCTCGCGGGCCAGCCGGTCCACCGTCGGACTGAGCGTGACCGGGTTGCCGTAGCAGCGCAGCGCCGACGGTGCGATCTGGTCGTACATGATCACCAGCACGTTGGGCCGGCTGCTGGTTCCGGTGTTCGGCGTGGGGCCGCTGCTCTGCATGGGGCCACTGTGCTGCATGAAGGAGAGTGAGCCGCGCCCGGTCGGCGCCCGATGCAGGACGCGTGTCCGAC
>NZ_JAUNHR010000173.1 GCF_030523875.1 Micrococcus sp.
GCGCGGTGGGGTCCTCCGCAGCAGGGGCGGTGGACCCTTCCGGAGCAGGGGTGGCTGCTCCGGACGGCGTCGGCGTGCTCGAGGCGGACTCGCCCGGTGACGGCGAGCTCGGCGTCGGCGCGGATTCGCTCGCAGCCGGCGCACTCGGGGTCGGCACGGATTCGCTCGGCGTCGGCGCGCTCGGGGGCGGCGCGGATTGAATCGGAGCGGGCGCAGCGGGCGACGGTGCGGGGGACGGCTCCTCGGACGCGCCGACCCGGACGTCCCAATCGATGGTCGCGGGATTGGAGTTCACGGGTGTGCCGTCCTCTTTCTCCGCGTACAGCACGAAGGTGGCCGAGTACTGGCCCGGTGCACCGAAGGCCCATGAGGTGTCCAGGTCATAGACGCCGTCGAAGATGTAGTTGTGATACCAGGGGTGGGCGGAGGAGATGATGCGCTGCGTGTACAGGTAGCCGCCAGGACGGTAGGAGAACAGCTCCATCCAGGATGGGCCGGAGCTCTCCTTGAGGCTGAGGCGGACACTGTCCGGCTTGATCCCGGCCGGAGGGGCGTCGAAGGTGATCCGGTGCCCGGGCCGGTCCGGCGTCTCCCAGGCCAGCGCGGCGGGGAACCGCTCCCCCGGGCGTCCGACCCAGGACAGGTCCAGGTCCGGGTCGAAGGCCGGCATGAGGAGCACGTTGCGGTCCCCCGAGGCCACGGACTCGTCTGGTACCGAGGGCAGGGCGAAGCGCACACGGTTGGGGTCGTGGACGGTGCCGTCGGCGGCGGCCGATTCCAGGACCGGCGTGGTGCCGTCCCAGCGCAGGTGCAGCACGGTCGTGCCGGAGCCGCTGAGGACGGGGCGGGTGTCCTGCTCCGCCGCGGCCGTGGCCGTCTCGGCCCGCGCCGCCTCCGGCGCGAACGTGGCCACGGCACTGGTGGTCAGGAGGGAGGCGCACAGGACGGCGGCGCTGAGCGTCCGAGAAGTGGAGCGGTCATCACGCATGGGGGTGGTTCCCTTCGGTGGTGGAGGCCGGGGCGATCGACGCCTCGGCGGGGTGGGTCACGGATCGGATGGGCGCGCCGCGGGCGGCCAGCCACAGCAGCACGGAGACCAGCAGCACGAGCGAGGCGCCCGTGACGAGGACGACCTCGGGGTTCTGCCGCAGGGCGGTCAGCACCGGGTTCCCCGGCGCCCACGGGTTCTCCGGCGTCTCCGGCGCCGGCACGGCGGCCAGGGGCCAGCCTGTGGCTGAGCTCGCGGGAGCGCCGCCGAGGACGTCCCCGACGGACACGCCCGGGACCCAGGGGACGCCAGCGTGCGCGGCGAGGTCGACCCCGCCGTCAGCGGTCCCGCCGGCGCCCGCTCCGCTGGCATCGGCGAGGGGGGCGGCCGCCGTGGACCCGAGGAGCGCCGGGGCGCTCAGGGTGGGCACGACGCCGGGGAACGGCCCCGCGGCGGCCGCGTCCGGGACACCGGCCAGAGCGGGGCCCGGGACGGCGGCACCCGGCACACCGTCCGCGACAGCGCCCGGAGCGGTGTCCTCCGCGGCCCCCGGCGCGGCGGTGC
>NZ_JAUNHR010000066.1:0-4789 GCF_030523875.1 Micrococcus sp.
CGCACCCTGCGCAGGGTGCGTCGCCGTCGTCGTCTGCGGGGCGGGCTCCGGCCGCCGCGACAGGCGTCCACGACGCGCCGTCGTCGCGACACGCCGCCCCCCAGGCCGCCACCTCCTATCCTGTGGCCAGGATCACCCGGCGCCTGAGCCCGGTCCTGACGTCCGGAGTGCCCGGCGTGCCCTCCTCGAGCAAGGGAGCAACCCCATGTCCCGCACCACACCCCGCCTCGCGGCTGCCGTCCTCGGCGTGTCCCTCACCCTCGGGCTCGGCGCCCTGCCGGCCCATGCTGAGGAGGCCACCCGGGCTGTGCCGTACGCGTCCACCCTCTCCGTCGCCTCGGACGAGTCGCAGACGCCGGAGGAGGTGTTCTCGGAGGTCGTGCTGCGCGCGGTCGACCGCCACGGCGAAGAGGTCGAGCTGGGCGGGCCTTTCTGGTCCCTCCTCGGCTTCGGCGGAGGGGAGGAGGAGTGGGGCGACGGTGACGTCGAGGACCTGTGGCCCGAGCTGACCCCGGAGGAAGAGGACCGGCTCGAGGAGATCTTCGCCCTGTGGGACGAGGACCCGAACGCCCCGCTGACCGCGGAGCAGGAGGCGCTGCTGGCCAAGGCGGGCCTCGAGAACCCGTGGGGGGACCTCACCGACGAGGAGATCGCAGCGCTCGAGGAGATCTGGGCGCTGCTGGACGAGGATCCCGAGGCCGAGCTGACCGCGGAGCAGGAGGCGCTCCTGGAGAAGGCGGGCGGGGGTGACCTGTGGCCCGAGCTCACCGACGAGGAGGAGGCCCAGCTAGAGGAGATCTGGGCACTGCTGGACGAGGATCCCGAGGCCGAGCTGACCGCGGAGCAGGAGGCGCTCCTCGAGAGGATCGGGTGGTCCACCGAGCCCCTGGATCCGTCCGAGTACCTCACCGAGGACCAGCTCGCGGCCCTGCAGGCCTACGGGGACACCACCTGCATGTACGCAGGGGACGCCTTCGTGGCCACCCTCGCCGACCTCTTCAGCCCCGATGCCGCAGTGTGGGCGGAGCCGATCGACGAGTCCGCCGACTGGGTGCTCGTCGTGGGCCGCACGCCGTGTGCCGACCTGACCCCGGCCGAGCTCTCGGTCCAGGAGGACCTGCGGATCGAGCTCCTCGTGGACGGTGAGACGGAGAGCGTGACCCGCGTGCTCGTCACGGACCCTGCGCTCCTGGCGGAGTGGGGCCTGGACGAGGCCGCCGCGGACGAGGAGCACGTTGGGGAGCCGGCTCCTGCGTCCCCCGTGAGCTCGGACGAGGAGCCCCCCGCCCGTGGGGACACCGCTGAGGCCCCCATGCCCACCGAGCCCGCACACGCCGTGGACACCGAGCAGGCCGAGGAGGCCGAGGAGCAGCACCGCAGGCCTGAGGTGGTGCAGACCGGTGACGGCGCCCAGTGGTGGGCGCTCGCCGGCGTCGCGGTGGGTGCGAGCGTGCTGCTGCGCATGCGACGCGCGTTCGCGGTGCGCTGCGGCCGCGGGCCGGGCCGGGGTGGGGCGCCCCTCGTGTGAGGGGCGCCCCACCGTCGTCAGGGCTCCGAATGCCCCGCGAGCGGGCCTGAAGGCCTAGACTTGACCCCTGATCCCGAGCTCGCGCGCGCTGACGTGCGCGCCTCAAAAGCCGCAGAATCAAGCGGTTCTCAACTGATAGAGGACGTGAACTGACGTGACAGCGACCCAGGAGCCGACCACCGAGCACGGCCCCACCGTCCACGACCACCTCGTGGAGGCCATCAACTGGAACCGCATCCAGGACGAGAAGGACACCGAGGTGTGGCAGCGCCTCGTGAACAACTTCTGGCTGCCCGAGAAGGTGCCGCTGTCCAACGACGTCCAGTCCTGGAACCAGCTCACCGACGACGAGCGCCTCCTCTCCATGCGCGTCTTCACCGGCCTGACCCTGCTGGACACCATCCAGGGCACCGTGGGCGCCGTGTCCCTCATCCCGGACGCCATGACGCAGCACGAGGAGGCTGTGCTCACGAACATCGCGTTCATGGAGTCCGTGCACGCGAAGTCCTACTCCTCGATCTTCTCCACGCTGGCCTCCACCAAGGAGATCGACGAGGCCTTCCGGTGGTCGCGGGAGAACGAGAACCTGCAGCGCAAGGCCCAGCTGATCCTCGAGCGCTACGACGGCCAGGACCCGTACAAGAAGAAGATCGCCTCCACCCTGCTGGAGTCCTTCCTCTTCTACTCGGGCTTCTACTGGCCCATGTACCTGTCCTCGCACGCGCGCCTGACCAACACGGCGGACCTGATCCGCCTGATCATCCGCGACGAGGCCGTCCACGGCTACTACATCGGCTACAAGTACCAGCGGAACATCGAGACGCTGCCGGAGGAGAAGCGCGAGGAGCTCAAGGCCTTCACGTTCGAGCTCATGTTCGAGCTGTACGAGAACGAGGTCGAGTACACCCACACGCTCTACGACGCGGTGGGCCTGGCCGAGGACGTCAAGAAGTTCCTCCACTACAACGCCAACAAGGCCCTGATGAACCTGGGCTACGAGGCGATGTTCCCGGCCGAGACCACCAACGTGAATCCGGCCATCCTCTCCGCGCTGTCCCCGAACTCGGACGAGAACCACGACTTCTTCTCCGGCTCCGGCTCCTCCTACGTGATCGGCAAGGCCGAGGCCACCGAGGACGAGGACTGGGACTTCTGATCCCGCCCGCCTGAGGCTCCCCGGACGTCCCGTCCGCAGGCCATCACGACGCCGGCCCCCCCCCGGCCCAGCGATGGTGCGGGCCGGCGTCGTAGTGGGGGGGGTGCGCCCCCCCGCCCGCCCCGCCGGCGGCCCTCCCCGCGGGCGCCCCCCCCCCGCCCCGGGGGGGGGGGGGGCCGGCGTCGTCGTGGGGGAGGGGTGCCACCGGCCACTGGATGGCAGGGTTTTGTCACATGACGACATATGACGGGGGCCGCGCGGGTGCGACGACGTCCTCCACATGCCCATGGCCCTTGTCGATGTGATGGGCATCTCAGGAGCCGAGTGGCGCGGACGGTGGTGCGCTACGCTCGAGCCCAGCTTCAAGAGAAGCGGCTTTCGGATCCGCCCCGGCGGGTCCACGTGGTCCCAGGACGAGCCGCTCGCCAACCCCATGTTCACGGGTGGTACTGGACCGAGAAGCGGCCCGTCTCCGTCGGGAGGACGCCCCAGGGCGCCCCGACGCCTGGAGGCCGGGCAAGAGCAGCGTCGAAAGGAACCCCCCGCCGGTCGCCCGGCTCCCCGCGCCCAGCGCCTTCGCCGTCCTGCCCGGACGGCCCCCGTCCTTGCCTCAGCTCCGGCCGACGCGCCCGCGTCCCGGGGGCATCATCACCACAGGAGACATCCCATGCCTCAGCCCCAGAACCTCTCCCGCCGCTCCTTCGCCGGCCTCTCCCTGGCCGCCGTCGGCGCGTTCGCCCTCACGGCGTGCAACTCGCAGGCCCAGGACTCGTCCGCCTCCGGCGACTCCCAGAAGGTCATTGTCGGCGTCGTGTCCGAGAACGAGACCCACCGCGCCCTCGCGAAGCTGGCCAAGGAGAAGCACGGGATCGACGTCGAGATCCGCAACTTCACCGAGTACACCCAGCCGAACCCGGCGCTGGACAACGGCGACATCGACATGAACTGGTTCCAGCACATCGCCTACCTGGCCGACTACAACCAGTCCGCGGGCAAGGACCTCACCCTCATCGGCACCACGGAGATCATCCCGCTCCCGCTGTACTCCAAGGTGTACGACGACGTGTCCAAGTTCCAGAAGGGCGACACCGTCGCCATCCCGAACGACACCGTGAACCAGGCGCGCGCCATCAACGTGCTGGTGGAGGCCGGTCTGCTCACGCTCAACAAGGAGACCATCCGCCCCGAGCCCCGCGACATCGACGAGGCCGCCTCCACGGTGAAGGTCCAGCCGGTGGCGGCCCAGCAGACCGTGAACGCGCTCGAGTCCGTGCAGGGCGCGGTGATCAACAACACCTTCTCCGCCGACGCCGGGATCGACACCAACACGGCCCTCTACAAGGACGACCCCTCGGCCGACTCCGCCAAGCCGTTCGTCAACGGCTTCGCGGTGCGTCGCGAGGACCTGGAGAACGAGACCTACAAGAAGATCGCCGACCTGTACCACGAGCAGGCCGTCCTCGACGAGTCGGCCAAGCTCTCCTCGGGCACCTCGGTGCCGGTGCAGCTGGAGTCCGAGGAGATCGAGGAGACCCTGAAGCAGTACCAGGACGTCATCGCGGAGCAGGGCGCCTGATCCGTGGCAGGATCGCACACCCCTGAGCAGGGTCAAGCTCGCCCGGGACGCCCCGTCGAGGGTGCCCCGGGCGAGCCGGTGATCGTCTTCGACCACGTCAGCCGTGTCTTCGACGGGCGCGACGGGGCCGTCAAGGCCGTGGACGACGTCTCCCTGACCGTGAACCGGGGGGAGGTGTTCGGCGTGATCGGCTTCTCCGGAGCCGGCAAGTCGACCCTCATCCGCATGATCAACGGTCTGGAGAAGCCGACCTCGGGCACCGTCACGGTGCTCGGGGAACAGGTGTCCCACCTCTCCGAGGCGAAGCTGCGTCCCCTGCGGACCCGCATCGGCATGGTGTTCCAGCAGTTCAACCTGATGCACTCCCGCACCGTGGCCGGGAACGTGAACTACGCGCTCGCCACGGCCGGCTGGCCCTCGGGCCAGCGCAAGGCCCGGGTGGCCGAGCTGCTCGACTTCGTCGGGCTGTCCGCGAAGGCCAAGCAGTACCCCGAGCAGCTCTCGGGTGGGCAGAAGCAGCGTGTCGGCA
>NZ_JAUNHR010000066.1:4799-11736 GCF_030523875.1 Micrococcus sp.
TCGCCCGAGCGCTGGCCGCTGAGCCGGAGATCCTCCTCGCGGACGAGGCGACCTCCGCCCTCGATCCGTCGACGACCTCCGAGGTCCTCTCCGTGCTGCGACGCGTGAACGAGGAGCTGGGGGTGACCATCGTCGCGATCACCCATGAGATGGAGGTCATCCGCTCCATCGCGGACAGGGTGGCCGTCATGGACACCGGTCGGGTGGTGGAGTCGGGCCGGGTCTACGACCTCTTCTCGAACCCCACGCACCCTGAGGAGGCCGCCTCGTTCGTGACGACCGCCCTCAAGGACCGGCCCAACGCAGAGGAGATCGCCCGCATCCGCGAACGAACGGACGGACGGCTCGTCATGGTGTCCCTCAAGGATGCCGCCGCCGTCTCCGCCGTTCTCGGCTCCGCAGGCGCCCACGGGGTGTCCTTCGAGATCGTCCACGGCGGCATGTCCGCCACGAAGGACTCCTCCTACGGCGTGCTGACGGTGTCCCTGACCGGGGAGCCGACCGCCGTCGAGGGATTCGTGCGTGAGCTGGCGGCCGCCGGCGCCGTCCAGGAGGTGGGGAACCGATGATCGAGAACTTCCAGAACCTCGACTGGGGCTATTACGGTCCGGAACTGCTCACCGCCATGGGCGACACCATCTACATGGTGTTCTGGGCGTTCCTGATCGGCGGGCTGCTCGGACTGCTCCTCGGTTTCGTCCTCTACACCACCCGGCCGGGCGGGATCTTCGCGCACCGCGCGGTGAACCTCGTGGTGAACTTCGTCGTGAACCTCATCCGCCCCATCCCGTTCGTCATCCTGATCGCGGCCCTCCAGCCGCTGACCATCGCGATGGTCGGCACCGGCATCGGCAACACGGCCGTGGTGTTCTGCATGATCTGGGCCTCCACCTTCGGCATCGCCCGCATCGTGGAGCAGAACCTCGTCTCCCTGGACCCCGGCGTGATCGAGGCGGCCCGGGCCATGGGCGCCTCGCGCTGGCGGATCGTCACGTCCGTGATGCTGCCCGAAGCCCTCGGTCCGCTGATCCTCGGCTACACGTTCGTGATCATCTCCCTCGTGGACATGTCCGCGCTGGCCGGCATCATCGGCGGCGGAGGCATCGGCAACTTCGCCATCGTCGAGGGCTACAACCGGTTCCGGCCCGAGGTGACCTGGATGGCCGTGATCGTGGTGATCCTCTTCGTCCAGGCCCTGCAGCTGATCGGCAACTGGGCGGCCCGCAAGGTGATGCGCCGCTGACGGCGCCTCGCGCCTGCCCCGTCGGCCGGTGACCTCCCGCGAGGAGGTCGCCGGCCGGCGTCGTTCTGGCAGACTTCCGCCCATGACCGTGCAGACCGAGGCCCCCGCCGCCGACCGCTCCGAGTCCGCGGAGGACCCGCGCGCCTACTATGTGCGCCTGACCGACCCCGTCACCGACGACGACGGCGTCCGCACCTCCCGCGTGCGCTCCACCGTGCACGCCCAGGGGGCGTGGCGCGCCGAGGAGATGCACATGGCCGCGGTGTCCGGGCTGCTGATGCACGAGGTGCAGGCGCATGAGACCACCGCCGGGCTGCGCGTGGGCCGGCTGTCCTACGACATCCTGGGCACCCTGTGGGCCGGCGAGCTCGAGGTGGTCACCCGCACCCTGCGCCCGGGCCGGACCATCGAGCTGGTCGAGTCCGTGCTGCACGCCCGCGGCCGCGCCGTGCTCACCCTGCGCGCCTGGCTGCTGTCCGCGACGGACACCGCCGCCGTCGCCCAGCTGCCGGACGAGCCCCTGCCGCCGCGCACCGAGGCCGTGCAGGACGGTGCGCTGTCCGGCTGGGACGGCGGCTACATCGCCTCCCTGTCCGGGGTGACCGTGGCCGGGCACGCCGCCGGCCACGGGCGCGTGTGGCTCACCACGGACGTGGACATGGTGGCGGGGGAGCAGACCACGGACCTGGTGCGCCTGATCGGGCTGACCGACGCCGCCAACGGGATCGCCCCCGCCCTGCCCCCGCGGCCGGGCGGCTGGTTCTTCCCCAACGTGGACCTGCAGATCCACCTGTTCCGCGCCCCCGCCGGCTCCTGGCTCGGCCTGGCCGGAAAGGTCACCGTGGGCCCGGACGGCGTGGGCCTGACCAGCACCGTCCTCCACGACGACGACGGCCCCTTCGCCCACGTCGAGCAGACCCTCACCGTGCGCGCCTGGCCGGCCGAGGGCGGGCTGTGACCGCTGGGGACGTCCCCCCGGCGCCCTCCGGCGGCGACGTGCTGCGCTGGGCCGTGCAGCCGGCGTCGCTCGGTGCGGCCGAGGACCTCGAGTGGGCCTCCGACGAGCTGGGCGCCTACCGGGCGGCCGCGGCCGCCGGCGAGCCCCGCCCCGACCTGATCCGGGTGTACGTGCCCCGGCCCACCGTGGCGTTCGGCCAGCGGGACGCCCGCCTGTCCGGCTTCGAGGCCGCCGCGCAGGCGTGCCGCGACCACGGGTTCGTGCCCGCGGTGCGCCGCGCCGGGGGCCGGGCCGCCGCCTACCACCCGGGGTGCGTGGTGGTGGACCACCTCTCCCTGGAGGAGGACGCCGCCCTCACCCAGCAGGCCCGGTTCGCCGAGTTCGCCGAGCTCTTCGTGGCCGCGTTCGCGCGGGCGGGGGTGGCCTCCTCCATCGGCGAGATTCCGGGGGAGTACTGCCCCGGGGAGTACTCGATTCAGGGGCCGGCGCCCGAGCACCCGGTCAAGCTGGCCGGCGCCGCCCAGCGCGTGGTCAAGGGCGCGTTCCTGTTCTCCACCCACGTGGTGGTCGCCGACCCCGCCCCCCTGCGCGCCGTGCTCACGGACGTCTATCGGCTGCTGGACCTTCAGATGGACCCGCGGACGGTCGGCGCCGCCACGGACGTGGCCCCCGGGGTGGACGTGCCCGGGTTCACGGCCGCCCTCAAGGCGGAGTACACCGGGTGGGCGGAGCGGAACGGGCTGCGGCTCAGCGAGGCCCCGCTGCCGCCTCACGCAGCATCCGCTTGAGCCGGGCCTTGGGCACCGGGGTGAAGCCGGCCGCCACCGCGCGCTCGCGGTCCCGGCGGTCCGAGCGGAAGTGCGCCCAGCCCCGCTGGACCAGGAACGGGACCGGCTTGCGCCGTTCGGCCACGTCCCGGCCGAACCGGCGCACCGCGGTGACCGTGCGCGGCGAGTCGATGTACAGGGCCTGACAGGAGACCCCCACCCGCTCCAGCGCCGCGATCATCCGGTCCGCGAAGATGCCCTCCGCGAGGATCGGCCCCGGCCCGTCCAGGACCAGCGGGGTGGAGCCGGTGCGGGAGGAGATGCTGATCTCGTAGGCGGGCAGCAGGGTGGCGCCCTCCTCGAGCAGCTCCACGATCCCGTCCACCGCCGCCTGCTCGTTCCAGGTCAGGTGGTGGTCCCAGTCGATCTCCCCGTAGTCCGTGCGCGGCAGTGCCGGACCGGACCCGCCGTGCTCCGGGTCCTCGCCGATCTCCCGGTAGTACGCGTCCAGCGGCAGGTGCGGCCGGCCGAAGCGGCGGGCCAGGTAGGACTTGCCGGCACCGGAGGCGCCGCCGAGCAGGATCACCTGGGGGCGGGCGGGATCGGAGGGGGAGTCAGCGGTGGGGGAGTCACTCACGGGAAGACATTCTCCCGTATGCGACCCGAACCCTGCTTCGGTGAGACCGACACTTTCCGTCAGGACCGCGTCTGGCTGATGCGGTCCTGACGGAAAGTGACGGTCCGGCCGGTGCCACGGTGGAGCCCCGGCTCACTCGCCGCGGTCGATCCACTCCTGCAGGTGCGGCTTCTCCTCGCCGATCCGCGTGGAGTCGCCGTGGCCGGTGTGGACCACGGTGGACTCGGGCAGCGTGAGCAGCTTCGTGCGGATGGACTCGATGATGGTGTCGAAGTCCGAGTAGGAGCGGCCGGTGGCACCGGGGCCGCCCTGGAAGAGGGTGTCGCCGGAGAACAGCACGCCGGTCGGCTCGCCGTCCTCGCCGGCCTCGCCCAGGGACGGAGCGTGGAAGCACACCGAGCCGGGGGAGTGCCCCGGGGTGTGCAGCACGTGCAGCTCGGTGCCGGCGATCCGGAACACGTCGCCCTCGGACAGGTGGCCGTCGGGGGCCTCGTCCGGGAACACGTCGTCCCAGAGCATGGCGTCGTCCGCGTGGATCAGGACTGGGGCGTCCACCATGCGGCGGAACTCCTGGACCTGGCGGATGTGGTCGTCGTGGCCGTGGGTCAGCAGGATCGCCAGGACCTGGCGGCCCTCCACCTTGCGCCACACCGCGGAGGCGTCATGGGCGGGGTCGATCACGACGCACTGCTCCGCGCCGCCGACGATCCAGACGTTGTTGTCCACCTCGTGGGTCTCCCCGTCCAGGGAGAACGTGCCGGAGGTGACCAGGTGGTCGATGCGCGCCATCAGAGCACCACCACCGAACGCAGCACGTCGCCGGACTTCATGGTCTCGAAGGCCTCGTTCACCTCGTCCAGCGCGATGGTCTCCGTGACGAACTCGTCCAGCGGCAGGCGGCCCAGGCGGTACTGGTCCACGAGCATCGGGAAGTCCCGCTCGGGCAGGCAGTCGCCGTACCAGGAGGACTTCAAGGAGCCGCCGCGGCCGAACACGTCCAGCAGGGGCAGCTCGATCCTCATGTCCGGGGTGGGCACGCCCACCAGGACCACGCGGCCGGCGAGGTCGCGGGCCTGGAACGCCTGCTCGTAGGTGGCGGGGTGGCCCACGGCCTCGATGACCACGTCCGCGCCGAAGCCGCCGGTGGCCTCGCGGATCGCCTCCACGGCGTCCTGCTCCTTGGAGTTCACGGTCACCGTGGCGCCGAGCTCCTCGGCCTTGGCCAGCTTCTTGCCGTCGATGTCGACGGCGATGATCGTCGTCGCCCCGGCCAGCTTGGCGCCGGCCACCGCGGCCACGCCGACGCCGCCGCAGCCGATCACGGCCACGGACTCGCCGCGCTTGACCTCGCCGGTGTTCACGGCGGCGCCGATGCCGGCCATGATGCCGCAGCCCAGCAGGCCGACGGCGGCCTGCTCCTCGGGGGTGTCCACACCCTCGACCCGGGTGCACTGCTTGGCATGCACCAGGGTCTTGTCCGCGAACGCGCCGATGCCCAGGGCGGGGGAGAGCTCCGTGCCGTCCTCCAGGGTCATCTTCTGGGCGGCGTTGTGGGTGGCGAAGCAGTACTTCGGCTCGCCCTTCTTGCACGCGCGGCACTCGCCGCACACGGCGCGCCAGTTGAGGATGACGGTGTCGCCGACCTCCACGTGGGTGACGCCCTCGCCGATGGCCGAGACGACGCCGGTGGCCTCGTGGCCGAGCAGGTAGGGGTAGTCGTCCCCGATGCCGCCCTGGACGTAGTGCAGGTCCGTGTGGCAGACGCCGCAGGTCTTGACGTCCACCACGGCCTCGCCCGGTCCGGGGTCGGGGATGACGATGGTCTCGATGCTGACGGGGGCGTCCTTCGCCGTGGCGACGACGCCGCGCACCTTCTGCGGCATGGTGTCCTCCTGAGGATGTGGGGGTAGGTGGGTCCGCCGCCGCGGGGCGCGTGGGGCGCGGGTCCGGGGCACGGACATGCCGCCCATCCCATCACACGCGCCTGGGGCGGGCAGTGTGCGGGGCGCGGCGACAGGGCGTGAGACGGCCCACGGGTCCCTAGACTCGGGCGCATGTGTGGACGGTACGTGATGGCCCGTGCGGCCGGTGACCTGGTGGCCCTCGGCGGCGGGGAGCTGCCGGACGAGGGCCTGGAGCTGCGGCCGAACTGGAACGTGGCCCCCACGGCGGACGTGCCGATCCTGGTGGAGCGCGTGCTGGAGGGTGCCGGTGCCGGTGCAGGCGGTGGGGGCGCCGTGCGGCGGGAGCTGCACGTGGCCCGGTGGGGTCTGGTGCCGCCGTGGGCGAAGGAGCTGTCGGTCGGGTCGCGGGCGTTCAACGCCCGCTCGGAGACGGTGACTTCGAAGCCGACGTTCCGCTCGGCTGTCCGGGGGCGCCGGTGCGCGGTGCCCGTGCAGGGGTACTACGAGTGGCGGACGCCCGAGCCCGGGTCCAAGGGCCCGGACGGCAGGGCCGCCCAGAAGCAGCCGTTCTACGTGCACCCGGCCGGCGCCGGGGACGGCGAGGGCCCGGTGATCTGGTTCGCGGGCCTGTACGAGTGGTGGAGGGACCCGGAGGCGGACGCCCGCGGGGAGGACCCGTGGGTGCTGTCCGCCTCCATCCTCACCATGGACTCCCCGTCCGCCGACGACGCCGACCCCGTGCTCGCGCAGCTCGGGGAGCTGCACGACCGCGTGCCGGTGCCCCTGTCCCCGGAGGCCATGGACGCGTGGCTGGAGCCGGTCAAGCTCGGCTCGGCCGACGAGGCCGAGGCCTTGGTGGGGCGGATGACGGAGCAGGTGTTCGACGTCGCCCGCGGCTGGGCCCTGCGCCCGGTGGGACGCGAGGTCGGCAGCGTGCGCAACAACGGGCCGCAGCTGATCGAGGAGCGGGGGGAGCAGCAGGGCACGCTGCTCTGATCAGGGGTTCTCGACGGGCCCCGTGCAGCCCCAGGCGCCGGGGTCGGCGGCGCAGTCCTCGGCGACGTTGCGGGTGGACGTGGTCCAGATGTCTGCGGTCTCGGGGGCTGCGGTGCGGGTGATCTGCCCGTCGATCCGCTGCCAGTCCCCGCCCGCGTACCGGACTTCGCCGACGTACACGGTGGTGAGGGTCACCGGGTAGGCACCGGTCTCCTCGTAGACATGGCTGGTGGCGGTGGGCACGTCGAAGCCGGGCTGCGCGCCGCCGGGCACGGACGTGACGTGCGGGGCGGAGCCGTCCCCGTAGTCCCAGATGTACTGGATGGGGGTGAGCCGCAGCTCCACCTCCTCACCGTTCATCGTGGTGCGCAGCGTGCGGACCTCGCCGTCCGTGTAGAAGTTCGTCTCCGCGTTGCGGACGCCGCGGCCCTC
>NZ_JAUNHR010000067.1 GCF_030523875.1 Micrococcus sp.
GTCGTCCGCATCGACACCCCCGGTGAGGCCGACTACTACCGCAACGGCGGCATCCTGCAGTACGTCCTGCGCCAGATCGCGGCCAAGGCCTGATCCCGCAGGCCCGGCCGGCGCCCCGCGCGCCGGCCGGCCCGCGACGGCGGCCCGTCGCCCCTCCCGCACGGAGGGGTGACGGGCCGCCGTCGTGCGTGCGGAGTACCCTGGTACGACCATGTCCGAGAAGCCCCGCGCCGCCGGCGCCCCCCTGCTGCCCCAGATCACGCGGCCCGCCGACCTCGCGGCCCTGTCCGAGGACGAGATGCCCGGGCTCGCGGCCGAGATCCGGGCGTTCCTGATCCGGCACGTCTCCCAGACCGGCGGCCACCTGGGCCCCAACCTGGGCGTCGTGGAGCTGACCCTGGCGATCCACCGCGTGTTCGACTCCCCGCGGGACGCCGTGGTGTTCGACACCGGCCACCAGTCCTACGTGCACAAGCTGCTCACCGGGCGGCAGGACTTCGCCTCGCTGCGCCAGGAGGGCGGGCTCTCCGGCTACGGGGACCGCACGGAGTCCGAGCACGACGTGGTGGAGTCCTCCCACGCATCCTCCTCGCTGTCCTGGGCAGACGGCATCTCCCGTGCCTGGCAGCAGACGGGGCAGGGGGACCGGACGGTCGTCGCCGTGATCGGGGACGGCGCACTGACCGGCGGCATGGCCTGGGAGGCGGTCAACAACATCGCCGCGGACCGGCACCGCCGCGTGGTGATCGTGGTCAACGACAACGGCCGCTCGTACGCCCCCACGGTCGGCGGGCTCGCGGACCACCTCGGCGGGCTGCGTCGCGGCGTGCTGGACAAGGTCCGCACCCACCGGCGCTACGAGCAGACGCTGGACTTCCTCAAGGGCCGACTCAAGGCGGCCGGGACCGCCGGCGACCTGGTCTACCGCCCGCTGCACGCCACCAAGAAGGGCCTGAAGGACCTGTGGGCCCCGCAGGGCCTCTTCGAGGACCTGGGCATGAAGTACATCGGCCCGGTGGACGGCCACGACCTCGCCGCCCTCGAGGACGCCTTCGAGGACGCCCGCGCGTACGGGGGGCCCGTGCTCGTGCATGCGATCACGGAGAAGGGCCACGGCTACGCGCCCGCGGTCGCCCACGAGGACGACCAGTTCCACGCGATCGGCCGCATCGACCCGGAGACGGGTGAGCCCGTGTCCTCCTCCACCGCGCAGTCCTGGACCTCGGTGTTCGGCGAGGAGATGGTGGCGATCGCCGACGAGCGCCCCGACGTCGTCGCCATCACCGCCGCCATGCGCAACCCGGTGGGACTGGCGCCGATGGCCGCCGCGCACCCGGACCGCGTGTTCGACGTCGGCATCGCCGAGCAGCACGCCGTCACCTCCGCCGCGGGCATGGCCTTCGGCGGCCTGCACCCCGTGGTGGCCGTGTACGCCACCTTCCTGAACCGCGCGTACGACCAGGTCCTGATGGACGTGGGCCTGCACCGTGCGGGCGTGACGTTCGTGCTGGACCGCGCCGGCGTCACCGGCCCGGACGGGCCGAGCCACCACGGCATGTGGGACCTGGCCCTGCTGCAGTCCGTCCCGGGGCTGCGGATCGCCGCGCCGCGCGACGCCGACACGCTGCGCGAGGAGCTGCGCGAGGCGGTGGCGGTCGACGACGCCCCCACCGTGGTGCGCTTCGCCAAGGGCTCCGTGGGGGAGCCGGTGCGCGCCCTCGAGCGCCTGGTAGACGGCACGGACGTCCTGGCCCGCCTCGGCGAGGGCACCGGCGAGGACGGCGCGGACCGGGACGTGTTGATCGTGGCCGTGGGCTCGTTCGCCGAGCTCGGCCTCGACGTGGCCCGCCGCCTCGAGCAGCACGGGATCTCCGCCACCGTGGTCGACCCCCGCTGGGTCCTGCCCGTCGCGGAGTCCGTGGTGGGGATGGCCGCCCGCCACCGGATCGTGGTGTGCCTCGAGGACGGCGTGCGCGCCGGCGGCGTGGGCTCGCGGATCCGCCAGGAGATGCGCGCCGCGGGCGTGGACACCGCGCTCAACGAGGTCGGCCTGCCGGTGCAGTTCCTGGCCCACGGCACCCGGGAGCAGGTGCTCGAGCGCGTGGGCCTGACCGCCCGGCGCATCACCCAGGACACCGTCGCCCAGGTCCTGGGCGCCAAGGTCCCCTACGCCCGCCCCGTCCCGGGGCGCACCCCGGACGCCGAGCCGGTCCTCGAGACCGAGGACGGCCGTCGTCGCACCCCCGGAGAGGAGCAGTCGTGAGCATCGTCCGCCTGCAGCGGGACACCACGGCCGAGGACGGCCGCCGCGTGTTCGAGTACCGGGAGGCCTGGCTCGAGCCGGACGCCTCCGTGTTCACCGTCCACCACGGCCGGGTCGGTCACCCGGGCACCGTGGGGGACCAGCCGGTCTCCGGCGAGGAGGAGGGCCGCGAGCTGCTCGCGGCGTTCCTCGCCCAGGGGATCGAGGAGGGGTACGCGGAGGCGGACCCGGAGACGTTCGACGTCGTCGAGGTGGGCCTGCGCCTGCGCGGCCGCACGCCTGCGGACATCGAGCGGCGCCACGCCGAGGCCCTGCGCGAGGAGCTCACCCACCAGCTGGCCTGGCGCGGGCTCGGCGAGGTCACGGACGTGGCCGACGGCGACGGCCAGCTCGTGCTCACCGTGCGCACCCCGCACGCGGCCAAGGCGTGCGCCGAGGTGCCCGCCGCCGCCAAGCGCGCCCCCGGCGTGCAGCCGAACAAGGTGACGGCCCGCACCGTGTCCCGGGGCGGCGCATCCGCCGCGGGCACGTCCGCGGCCGACGCCGAGGGGAGGGACTGAGCACATGCGCAGCGCACGGATGGGCCGCTCCGGCCTGAGCGTGTCCGTGGTGGGCCTGGGGTGCAACAACCTCGGCCGCCCCGGCACCGCCACCCTGGACCAGTCCGGCTCGGACGCGGTGGTGCACGCCGCTCTCGACGCCGGCATCACCTTCTTCGACGTCGCGGACATGTACGGCGCCGAGCCCGGCCTGTCCGAGACGCGCCTGGGCGCTGCCCTGGGCTCGCGCCGGGACGAGGCCGTGATCGGCACCAAGTTCGGCATGGACATGGGCGGGGCCAACGGCCGCGACGACGGCGCCCGCGGCGCCCGGCGGTACATCGTGCGGGCGGTGGAGGCCTCCCTGCGCCGGCTCGGCACGGACCGGATCGACCTGTACCAGTTCCACACCCCGGACCCGCACACCCCGATCGAGGAGACCCTCGCGGCGCTCGATGACCTCGTGCGGGCGGGCAAGGTGCTGTACGTGGGCCACTCCAATCGCGCCGGCTGGCAGATCGCCCAGGCCGAGCACGTGGCCCGCGAGCTGGGCACGGAGCGGTTCGTCTCCGCCCAGAACCACTACAACCTCCTGGACCGGCGCGCCGAGCTGGAGGTGCTGCCCGCGGCGGCCGAGTACGGCCTGGGCGTGCTGCCCTACTTCCCGCTGGCCAACGGCCTGCTCACGGGCAAGTACTCGCAGGGAACGGCCCCGGAGGGCTCGCGCCTGTCCCACGTGCGCCAGCACATGGTGGCCGACGCGGACCTCGAGCAGCTGGCCGCGTTCGGGGCCTTCGCGTCCGCGCGGGGGATCACCGAGGTGCAGGCGGCCATCGGGTGGCTCGCCGCGCAGTCGCCGGTGGCCTCCGTGATCGCCGGGGCCACGCGCCCCGAGCAGGTCGCGGAGAACGCGCGCGCCGCGGACTGGGAGCCCACCGCCGCCGACCTCACCGAGCTGGACGCGCTGTTCCCGGCGCCCGACCCGGTGGCGCTGTTCTGAGCGCGGTGCGGCCGGCACGTACGGCCTCGGCGGGGAGGACGCCCTGATGGCCCCGTGGCTCGCCTGGATCCTGTCCCTCGTCGTCGGCGCCCTCTGGGTGGCCGGCCTGGTGTCCCTGCTGCGGGGGCCGCTGGACGAGCGGCGGCGCCTGCCGTGGGCGCTGATGATGCTGATGCTGCCCGGCCTCGGGGCGCTGATCTGGTTCTGGTGGCGCCACCGGCACTACCCGGCCCGCCGGGCGGCCCAGCCGGACTGGGACCCCAACCGGCGCGACCCCGTGGTCCTGCCGCCGCCCCGCTCGGGCCGCGCAGCGCCCACCTCGATCGGCCGCCCCGACCCCTACGCCGGGCACGCCCCGCACCCCGGGCGGCTGCCAGCGCGCCGGTACGGCGCGCCGGTCGAGCCGGGGGAGTGAGCCGGCTCAGAGCTTGACGACGATCCGCCCGTCCTGCACGGCGGCCTCGTAGTCCATGAGCGGCTGCCGGGCCGGCCCGCCGAAGGGCTCGCCGGTCACCGGGTCGAAGTTGGAGCCGTGGCACGGGCAGGCGTAGGCCGGGCCCTCGGCGCGGTCCACGGGCTGCACGAGGCAGCCCTGGTGGGTGCAGACGTTGGAGTACGCGGTGACGGTCTCCTCGTCCACGCGGTGCATGAGCAGGGTGCGCCCGCCGACCTCCACGGCCTGGGTGGCGCCCACCGGCAGATCCTCCGCGGCCAGCGCGTCCGTGGCCTCCGAGCCCGCGTAGTGGTCCTGCGCGTTCTCCTTGTCCTTGATCTCCTGCGTGCACCCGGCCAGCGCGAGGGAGCCCGCGCCGGCCAGCGCCGCCAGCGAGCCGCGGCCGAGCACGGTGCGGCGGGAGGCCCCGCCGGGGTGGCCGGCGCAGCCGCCGCGGCACGGCGTGGAGGAGAGGGGGTCGGGGATGTCCTGCGAGGTCATGGGGCCAGTATGTCACCCGGCCCGGGCCCGGATGGGATGATGCCGGGGTCCCCACCGCCCGCCCCCCGCCGCCAGGAGAGCCCCGTGACCGCCCGATACGATCTCAGCCCCTTCGACCGCTGGGAGGCCGTGACCCTGGACGGGGTGCACGCCGGCTTCCTGCACCGCCGCCTGAGGGAGGGCGTGCTGACCACGCGGATGGCCTTCCAGCCCACCGGCGCCCAGCGCCGCGCCCGCGCCGACCTGCCCGGGCGCTACCTCGCCCAGGCGCGGGTGGCGTTCGCCGCCGACGGCGCCACATGGGACTGGTGCGACCACGAGGACTCGGTGAGCGCCCAGCGCGTGCGGATCGACCGCGAGCGGGTGGGCCTGGACCCGGACGTGGTGCCCTCGTGGGCCGAGCACCTGCTGCTGCCCGCCGCCGCGGCCGCCGGCGGCGCCGAGCACGCCCGACTGGAGGAGCCCTCCCCTCTGCAGGGCCCGCTGCGGATGCCGCGGGCCGTGCTGCGCGTGGCCGCCCCGGGGTCGCCGGGCGGCGAGGCCGACCGGCGGGTGGAGGTGGTGTCCGAGGGGCACGTCCTGGCGGTCCACACGGTGCGCGACGCCGTCGTGGTCGCCTCCGACTGGGGCGGCGGGACCGCGTCTGCGCCGGTGGCCACCCAGGCCGAGGCCCTCGAGGGCCTGGCCGCGGACCTGCACACCTTCGCGGGCCTGCCGCACTGATCCCTCCCCGGGTCCGGTGCCCCGGGCCCGGACACGCCGCCGCCCGGGGCCCTCGTGCGAGGGCCCCGGGCGGCGGGGGGGCGGCCGTGCGGCCGGTGCGGGGCGGATCAGGCGTGGAAGCGCCGGCCCCGGACGCGCTCGCTCGCGCCGCAGTCGTCCAGGTACGGGGTGATCCCGCCCAGGTGCATCGGCCAGCCGGCGCCGAGGATCATGCACAGGTCCACGTCCTCGGGGGCGGCGACGACGCCCTCGTCCAGGAGCAGGCCGATCTCCTCGGCCAGGGCGTCCTCCACGCGGGTGCGCAGCTGCTCCGCGGTCTGCGGGGCGTCGCCCTGCTCGAGCAGCGCCGCGGTGGCCTCGGGGATCGTCTCGCCGGTGGCGCCGGCGGCCTCCTCCTCGACGCGGTCCTTGCGCACGTCCTTGGCCCACAGGGCGGTCTTCCCGCCGTCGATCATGCGCTGCACGTTCGCCGAGACGGGGAAGCGCTCCTCGCCGAACGCGGCGGCCAGGGACTCGGAGACGTGCTGGGCCACGGGCAGGCCCACCATCGCCGCGAGCGTGAACGGCGTCATGGGCAGGGCCAGCGGGTCGAGGGCGTGGTCGGCGGTGTGCGCGTCGGTGCCCTCGTCGAAGGAGGCCTGGACCTCGCCCATCAGGCGCAGCAGGACGCGGTTGACCACGAACGCGGCGGCGTCGTTGACCAGCACGCCGGTCTTGCGCAGACGCCGGGCCAGCTCGAAGGCGGTGGCCACGGACTCGTCCGAGGTCCGCTCCACGCGGACGACCTCCACGAGCGGCATCTGGGCCACGGGATTGAAGAAGTGGAAGCCCACGAGGCGCTCGGGGTGCTCGAGGACCTCGGCCATGGCGGACACGGACAGCGAGGAGGTGTTGGTGGCCAGGATCGCCTCGGGGGAGACGATGCCCTCGAGCTCCCGGAACACCGTGCGCTTGACCTCGAGCTCCTCGAACACGGCCTCGATCACGAAGTCCGCGTCCGCGTAGACGGACTTGTCCGTGTCCGCGGTGATGAGACCGGCCAGGGCCTCGCCCTGCTCGGCGGTGATCCGGCCGCGGGAGACCATGCGCTCCACCTGCGAGCGCACGCCGGCCAGGCCGCGGTCCACGCGCTCCTGGTCCATGTCCGTCATCACGACCGGCACCTGCAGGTGCTGGGCGAAGACGAGCGCCAGCTGGCCGGCCATCAGGCCCGCGCCCACGACGCCCACCTTGCGGACCTCGCGTGCCAGCTCGGCGCCGGGGTGTCCGGCCGGGCGCTTGGCGCGGCCCTGCACGAGGCCGAGGAAGGCGTAGACGGTGCGGCGGAACTCCGCGGAGGCGATGAGGCGGGCGAGGCTCTCGGCCTCGGCCTCGGCCGACTCGGCGCGGGAGCGGGTGCGGGCGGCGGTGAAGAGCTCGGCCAGCTCGTGGCGGGCGGGCAGCTCGCGGCCGGGCCGGGTGGCCTGGAGCTTCTCGAGTGCCGCGAGGGCGCGGTCCCAGGCGGCGTCCGAGACGTCCGGGGCGGGGCGGTCGGCGGCCGGCGCGGTGCTGCCGGAGACCACCGTGGCGGCCAGCTGCAGGCCCTCGGCGATCAGGTCGGACTCCGCGACGACGTCCATGAGGCCCAGCCGGTGGGCGGTGCGGGCGTCCAGGGTGCGGTTGTTGTCCAACGGGTTCTTCAGCACCACCTCGACGGCGGCCTCCGGGCCGATCAGGTGGGGCACGCGCCACACGCCGGACCAGCCGGGGATCAGGCCCAGGCGCACCTCGGGCAGGCCGAAGCCCTTCGCGTCGGCGGCCACGATCCGGTGGTCGGCGGCCAGGGCGAGCTCGAGGCCGCCGCCGAGGGCGGTGCCGTTGACGAACGCGAACGTCGGGGCCGGGAACGCGTCGAGGCGGTCGTAGACGGCGTGGCCGAGGCGGGCGAGCGCACGGCCGATCTCGGCGTCGGCGGGCAGGGAGGCCACGAGGGAGAGGTCCGCGCCGGCGGCGAAGACGCCCTCCACGCCGGTGACGGCCAGGGCCTGGATCTCACCGGCCTCGGCGCGCGCGGCCTGGGCGTCGAGGACCTCGCCGAGGCCGGGAACGCGTCGAGGCGGTCGTAGACGGCGTGGCCGAGGCGGGCCGGCGCGGGCCCTGGCCGTTGTCCAGCGTGATCAGGGCCAGCGTGCCGGCGTCGCCGGGCAGGGGGTGGTCGGTGACCTCGGCGCGGGTCAGGACCTCGTCCGCGGCGAGCCGGACGAGGTGGTCGAAGTCGGACAGGGGGGCCGGGTGGTGGCTCATGGTGCTCCCAGGCGTGGCGGACGGTTGTGATGCGACTCTCACTGTACCCGGGACCGGCCGTCCCGGCATCCAGGGCCGTCAGTCCTGGACGGGGTCCGGGTCCAGCAGCGCCACGGTGACGACGGCGGACACCGCCTCGACCTGCCAGGGGCGCGCGCCGTGGCCGGCGAGCGCCGCGGCCACGGACTCGGGGGTGATCGGCTCCGGGGGAGCCCAGCAGAGACGGCGCAGCGTGTCCGGGGTCAGCAGGTTCTCCGTGGGCATGCCCAGCGCCTCGGCCTGCCGGGCGACCCGGGGGCGGGCCGTCTTCAGCCGGCGGTCCGCGAGCGGGTCGCGGTCCTTCCACGACCGGTGCGGGGGCGGGCCGTCGGAGCCGCCGGGGGCGTGGCGCGGGGGCGCCTGGCCGGCGTCGGCGTCGTCCACCCCGGCCCGGATCGCGGCGAGCCAGCGCGGGGCCTCCTTGGCGGCGTGGCGGCCGTGGAAGCCGCGCAGCCCGCGCAGCTCGGGCACGGTCCGCGGGGGCGCGGCGGCGGCGGCCACGAGCGCGGAGTCCGGCAGCAGCCGCCCCGGGGCGGTGTCGCGGTGGCGGGCCAGGTCCTCGCGGGCCTGCCAGAGCCGGCGCAGCACGGCCCGCTGCACCGGCTTGGTGAGCGTCTGGGAGCCGGAGGTGCGCCGCCACGGGTCCTGGCGCGGGGCCGGCGGGGCGGCGGTGCGCACGTGCTCGAACTCCTGCTCGGCCCACTCCAGCTTGCCCTGCTCGGCCAGCAGCCCGGCGAGGGAGTCCCGCAGCTCCACCAGCAGCTCCACGTCCAGGGCGGCGTAGTTGAGCCACTGCTCGGGCAGCGGGCGGGTGGACCAGTCGGCCATGGAGTGCTCCTTGGCCAGGGTCAGGCCGAGCCGGGACTCCAGCACGGCGGCCAAGCCCACGCGTGGCAGGCCCGCCAGGCGCGCGGCCAGCTCGGTGTCGAAGAGGCGGTCCGGGGCCATGCCCCGCTCGGCCAGGCACGGCAGGTCCTGGCTCGCGGCGTGCAGGATCCACTCCGCGCCGCGCAGCGCCTCGTCCAGCTCGGTGAGGTCCTCGAAGGCCTCGGGGTCCACGAGCCAGATGCCCGCGCCCTCCCGCTTGAGCTGCACGAGGAAGGCCCGCTGCCCGTAGCGGATGCCGGAGGCGCGCTCGGCGTCCACGGCCACCGGCCCGGTGCCGGCGCGCAGGGCGCGGGCGCACGCCGCCAGGCCCGCCGGGGTGTCCGTCACGCGGGGCACGCCGCCGGCGGGCGCGGACACCAGCTCCGGGGCGGGGCCGGACTCGGCGGGGGCGGACGGGGTGTCGGCGGGGGGCATGGGTCTCCTGGTCAGTCTCGGGGCGCCGGTCGCGGCCCGGCGGCGTGGGTGGCGTCGGCCTCGGGGGGCAGGCCGGCGAAGGCGCAGATCATGTCGGACCACGCCTCGAGGTGCGCGCCGAGGTCCCGGGGCGCGGGGGTCCACGAGGCGCGCAGCTCGAGGTCGGTCCAGCCGGGCTCGTCGGCGAGGACGCCGAAGTGCTCGGCCAGCTGCCGGGTGGCGGTCCCGCCGGCGTGGGAGTGCTCGGCGTGGCGCTGGTCGAGGGCCTCGGCCAGCCACGTCCACGCCACCGCCCCGGCCAGGTGGTCGTTGGCGGCCTCCGGCTCCAGGCTGGCGCGGATGTACGTGACGGCCCGGAAGGTGCCGTGCCACACGGGGGAGCCGGCGGGGTCGTGCAGCAGCACGAACCGGCCCGTGGCCAGCACGCCGTCCTCGCCGGCGGCCGGGTCCAGGACCTCGGCCGCGAGCGCCACGGCGTGCGGGGCGGGCCCGGGCGGGGCCTCGATCGGGCGCAGGCGCACCTCGGGCCGCGGCCGCGCGTCGCGCAGGTCCGCCAGCGCGTCCCGGAACGCCGCCGGCGGCGCGGGACGGGCCTGCGCGCCGCCGGCGCGCAGGGGACCGGGGGTGGGCATGGGCCCAGCCTAGGGCGGGCGGGGGCCCTCGGGCCGGGGGCGCGCCGCACGACGCCGGACCCCGCCCCTCAGCGCGCCGCGGCCTCCTCGAGGGCCTCGCCGAGCGCGGTGACGAAGGCGTCCACGTCCGCCGGGGTGGTGTCCCACGAGGTCATCCAGCGCACCTCGCGGGATGCGGTGTCCCAGTCGTAGAACGGGTGCTTCGCGCGCACCCGGTCCGCCACCGCCCGGTCCAGGCGGGCGAACACGGCGTTGGCCTCGGGGGCGCGCACCAGCTCGACGCCGTCCAGCCCCGCCACCCGGTCGGCGAGCTCGGCGGCCATCGCGTTGGCGCGTCCGGCCAGGCGCACGCCCAGGTCGTCCGTGAGCAGCGCGAGCAGCTGGGCGGCCAGGTAGCGGTGCTTGGAGGCCAGCTGCATGTCCTGCTTGCGCAGGTATCCCAGGGCCTGGGCGGCGCGGGCGCGGGCGTCGGCCGGGTCCTGGCCCGGCAGATCGGCGGGCCCGAGCAGCCGGGCGGCCACCACGGCCTCCGGATCCAGCACGACCACGGCCTCGGCGCCCATGGCCCCGTTCTTGGTCCCCCCGTAGGAGACCACGTCCACGCCGGCGTCGGCGGTGAAGGCCCGCAGCGGCACGTCGAGGGCGGCGGCCGCGTTGGAGAGCCGGGCCCCGTCCATGTAGAGGGTGAGGCCGGCGTCGTGGGCGACGTCGGCCAGGGCCCGCACCTGCTCGGGCGTGTACACGGTGCCGACCTCGGTGGCCTGGGCGATCGCGACGACGGCGGGCTGGCTCGCGTGCACGTCCCCGCGCCGGTCCAGGTGGGCGGCGAGCATCTCCGGGCGCAGCCGGCCGTCGTCGGTGTCCAGGGGGACCACCGGGGCGCGGCCGATCCGCACCGGAGCCCCGCCCTCGTCGTGCAGCAGGTGGGAGCCGGACGCGGTGAGGACCGAGCCCCACGGCGGGGTCATCGCCTGCAGGGCCAGCACGTTGGCCGCCGTGCCGGTGAACACCGGGACGGCGAAGGCCTGCTCGCTGAACTGCTCCCGCACCCGCTCCTGCAGGCGCTCGCTCAGCGGGTCCGCGCCGTAGGAGACGGCGTGGTCCGCGTCCGCGTCGGCCAGGGCGGCCCACACGTCCGGGTGGACGCCGGCGTAGTTGTCCGAGGCGAACGCGCGCAGCCCCGGGGCGGTGCTCACGCGTGCCCCCGCCCCGGCGCGTCGACCTCGCCCGCCGCGTCCTCGGCCGCGGCCAGCGAGCGCGGGTCCAGGCGGAGGGAGATCGAGTTGATGCAGTAGCGCAGGTCCGTGGGGGTGCCGTAGCCCTCACCGGCGAACACGTGCCCCATGTGGGAGCCGCACGCCGCGCACCGCACCTCGATGCGCTCCATGCCCAGGGAGGCGTCCTTGATGTACTCCACGCGGTCCTCGGCCAGCGGGGCGAAGAAGGAGGGCCAGCCGCAGTGCGAGTCGAACTTCTCCGAGGACCGGAACAGCTCCTGCCCGCACGCCCGGCAGGCGTACACGCCCTCCACGTGGGTGTCCCAGTACTCGCCCGTGTACGGGCGCTCGGTGCCCGCCCGGCGCAGGACCGCGAACTCCTGGGGGCTCAGGCGGCGGGCCCACTCCTCGTCGGTCAGGGGCGCGCGGTCCGCGCCCGCGGCGTCCGCCCGGGCGGCGGTGGGGTCGATGCTCGGCTCAGGGGTGCTCATGCCCGGTGCCAACCGGCGACGGCGGCCCGATGTTCCCGCCCCGTCCCGCCGCCGGGTGCGCGGTTGCCTCCGCTGCGCGGCCGTGGGTGAGAATGGCGCCATGGCCACCTCTCGCCGACGCCGCCGCGGCCCCCGCCGCGGAGGCTCCCCCGCCCGTCACGCCGTCGCCCCGCTCGCCGCCGCCCGTCGGCTCGCGCCGGCCCCGGCTCGGCCCGCCGCGGCCGCCCT
>NZ_JAUNHR010000068.1 GCF_030523875.1 Micrococcus sp.
AGTACGGGCAGGCTCCGCAGTACGGCCAGCCCGCCCAGGGCGCGCCGGCCGCCGACCCGTACGGCCCGCCCGTGGGCTCGCGCTTCGGCACCCAGGCCTACGGGGCGGACGGCCAGTACGGCACCGTCACGGAGCCGGCGAAGTTCCGCAAGCTCCTGACCCTCACCCTGGCCTCCGCCGCCGTCTACCTGCTGTCCCTCATCCCCGGGCTCCTCGGCGGCACGGACGGCTTCCGCGCCCAGCTGGAGGAGCAGCTGCGCACCCAGCCGGGCATCACCCCGGAGGACATCGCCGCGTTCACCGATCTGGCCGGCGTCTTCTTCATCGGCACCGTCGTGGGCAGCCTCGTCATCGCCCTGGCCCTGTACCTGGTCGTGTACCTGGGCCTGCGCAAGGCCAAGAACTGGGCGCGCATCCTGGGCATCGTGCTGGCCATCCTGGGCACGCTGTCCACGCTGGTCGGCCTGATCACCCTCGCGGCCACCGGTCAGTGGATCAGCCTGCTCCTGTCCCTCGCGTTCATCGTGGTGAACATCCTGTGGCTCGTGCACGCGTTCGACAAGGACGTCGCCGCCTACACGAAGCAGGGCCGCCGCCTGGCCGCCTGATCCGTCGGCGCCGACCCCTCGGCCCCGTCCCTCCGCGCCCGTCCGGCGCGGCGGGGACGGGGCCGACGTCGTCCCGGGGCGGCGGTGTTGCGCCGCTGGCGAGACCGCCCGTCGGCCCCTGGCCGGACCCCGGGCCGCCCGGACACCATGGAGGCATGGCCCCTCATCCCTCGACTCCCGCCCCCTCCGCCGCCCCGACGGCCCGCCCCACCACGACGGACGAGGTCGCCCCGCGCGTGCGCCGCGTCCGGTCCGTGCTCGCCGTGCTCACCGCGGTGATCGGGCTGGTCGCGGCGGCGCGGCTGCTGATCGCGCCCGGGGCGGGGATGGGACCCGTGCCGCAGGGCCCGTCCGGCGGGTCGCAGGCCTCCCTGCTGGCCGCCGCGGGGATCCTCGTGGCCGTGCACGTCGGGCTCGCCGTGGGCGTGGCCCGGTACAGCGAGGCCGCCCGGCTGATCGGGGCCTTCGTGGTCGGCGGCCTCACCCTGTCCACGCTGCTGACCACCATCCGGATGTTCGCCTTCCCGCCCGCGCAGTGGCCCCTCCTGGTGGTCCTGGCCGCGGTGCTGGCCGCCGCCGCGATCGGCTGGTTCGTCTGCGCCTTCCACCGCCCGTTCGGGGAGGCGTGCAAGGGGATCAGCCGGGCCCGGGCCGGCCGCGGTGCGCGATGATGGTCCCATGCCCTCCCGCCGTGACCCCGTGACCCCCGCCGCCGAGCGGCCCGTCGGCCTGGCCGAGCCCGCCGTCCGCGGGCCCGTCCGGCGTCTGCAGGCCACCACCCTCGGCACGGGGGCGGTCTCCGCCCTGGCCGCCGCCGGGGTGCTCACCCTCCAGTCGGACCCCGGATACGCGCGGGCGGTCCTCCAGGCGCGCTCGTGGGGCGCCGTCGAGGTCACGGACGCGGACGTGGCCGCCTTCCTCACCCCCGCCGGCGCCGTGCCCGGCATCGTCGCCGGCATCCTCGTGCTGACGGCCCTGTTGGTGTGGGGCGTGCAACGGCTCTGGCGGCCCGCCCGGTGGATCGGCACGGCGGCGGCGATCGCCGGGATGCTCTCCGGCGCGTTCTGGTCCGTGGACGGCGGTCGCATGGTGGCCGCCGGACCCGCGGGGATCCTCACCCTGCTCGCCGCCTTCGCCATGCTCGTGTTCTGCGCGGTGTGGCTGCTCGTGGCCCACCGCCGAGCCACCCGGGACGCCTTCGACGGCTGACCCCGCGCGGGCCCCTCCCACGACGACGGCGGCCCGCCTCCCCGCGTGGGGGAGACGGGCCGCCGTCGTCGTGGTCGATCAGAAGGTGCGGGCCAGGATGGCCTGCTTGACCTCGGCGATCGCCTTCGTCACCTGGATGCCGCGGGGGCACGCGTCGGTGCAGTTGAAGGTCGTGCGGCAGCGCCACACGCCCTCCTTGTCGTTGAGGATCTCCAGGCGCATGTCGCCGGCCTGATCACGCGAGTCGAAGATGAAGCGGTGCGCGTTCACGATCGCGGCGGGGCCGAAGTACTGGCCGTCGGTCCAGAACACCGGGCACGAGGACGTGCACGCGGCGCAGAGGATGCACTTGGTGGTGTCGTCGTAGCGCGCCCGGTCCTCCTGGGACTGGAAGCGCTCCTTCGTGGGCTCCTGGCCCTTGGCCACCAGGAACGGCATGACCTCGCGGTAGGACTGGAAGAACGGGTCCATGTCCACGATCAGGTCCTTCTCCACCGGCAGGCCCTTGATGGGCTCCACCAGGATGGGCTTGGACAGGTCGAGGTCCTTCAGCAGGGTCTTGCACGCCAGGCGGTTGCGGCCGTTGATGCGCATCGCGTCCGAGCCGCAGATGCCGTGGGCGCACGAGCGGCGGAAGGACAGGGTGCCGTCGTGGTCCCACTTGACCTTGTGCAGGGCGTCCAGCACGCGGTCGGTGCCGTACATGGTCAGGCGCCACTCGTCCCAGTAGGACTCCTCGGAGGCCTCGGGGAGGTAGCGGCGGACCTTCAGGACGATGTCGAAGGACTCGATCTCGCCGACGCCGCCCTGGGAGGACTGCTCCACCGGGCGGGCGTCCGCGGGGGTCTCGGCCGCCGGGGCACCGGCGGCGACGGTCTCGTTTGCTGCGTGGCTCATCAGTACTTGCGCTCCATCGGCTGGTAACGGGTGATGACGACGGGCTTGGTCTCGAAGCGGATGCCCTTGACGCCCTCCATCTCCGCGGTCTCGTCACGGTAGATCATGGTGTGGGCCATGAAGTTCTCGTCGTCGCGGTCCGGGTAGTCCTCGCGGTAGTGACCGCCGCGGGACTCCTTGCGACCGAGGGCGGCCAGGGTCATGGCCTCCGCGATGTCCAGGAGGTAGCCCAGCTCCATGCCCTCGAGCAGGTCGAGGTTGAAGCGCTGGCCCTTATCCTGCACGGACACGTTCTCGTACCGGCGGCGCAGGTCCTCGATGGTCGCCAGCGCGCGGCGGATCGAGGCCTCGTCGCGGAACACCTGCATGTCGGCGTCCATCGACTCCTGCAGGGCGGCGCGGATGTCCGCGACGCGCTCGGTGCCGGTGGCGGAGCGCAGGCTCTCGATGTGCTGGCGCGTGCGGTCCTCGCCGTTCTCCGGCAGCTCCACGAAGTCGGCGGTGGCGGCGTACTCGGCCGCGTAGATGCCGGCCCGGCGGCCGAAGACGTTGATGTCCAGCAGGGAGTTGGTGCCCAGACGGTTGGAGCCGTGCACGGACACGCAGGCCACCTCGCCGGCGGCGTACAGGCCCGGCACCACGGTGTCGTTGTCCTGCAGCACCTCGGCCTTGATGTTCGTCGGCATGCCGCCCATGAAGTAGTGACAGGTCGGGAACACCGGCACGGGCTCGGTGTAGGGCTCCACGCCCAGGTAGGTGCGGGCGAACTCGGTGATGTCCGGGAGCTTCTCGTCGATGTGCGAGGGCTCCAGGTGCGTCAGGTCGAGCAGCACGTAGTCCTTGTTGGGGCCGGCGCCGCGGCCCTGACGGACCTCCTCCGCCATGGACCGGGCCACGATGTCGCGCGGCGCCAGGTCCTTGATGGTGGGGGCGTAGCGCTCCATGAAGCGCTCGCCGTCCGCGTTGCGCAGGATGCCGCCCTCGCCGCGGGCCGCCTCGGAGAGGAGGATGCCCAGCCCGGCCAGGCCGGTCGGGTGGAACTGCACGAACTCCATGTCCTCCAGCGGCAGGCCGGAGCGGTAGGCGATGGCCATGCCGTCGCCGGTCAGCGTGTGGGCGTTCGAGGTGGTCTTGTACACCTTGCCGGCGCCGCCGGTGGCGAACACCACGGACTTGGCCTGGAAGGTGTGCAGCTCGCCGGTGGCCAGCTCGTAGGCCACGACGCCGGCCACGCGCTTCTGGACGTAGGGGGTGCCGTCCTCGCGGGTGGCGTCCTCCTCCACCATCAGCAGGTCGAGCACGTAGAACTCGTTGTAGAACTCCACGTCGTGCTTGACGCAGTTCTGGTAGAGCGTCTGGAGGATCATGTGGCCGGTGCGGTCCGCGGCGTAGCACGCGCGGCGCACGGGCGCCTTGCCGTGGTCGCGGGTGTGGCCGCCGAACCGGCGCTGGTCGATCTTGCCCTCGGGTGTGCGGTTGAAGGGCAGGCCCATCTTCTCCAGGTCGAGCACCGCGTCGATGGCCTCCTTGGCCATGACCTCGGCGGCGTCCTGGTCCACGAGGTAGTCACCGCCCTTGACGGTGTCGAAGGTGTGCCACTCCCAGTTGTCGTCCTCGACGTTGGCGAGGGCGGCGCACATGCCGCCCTGGGCCGCGCCGGTGTGGGAGCGGGTGGGGTAGATCTTGGTGAGCACGGCGGTGCGCGCGCGCTGGCCGGCCTCGATCGCGGCACGCATGCCGGCGCCGCCGGCGCCGACGATCACCACGTCTAATTTGGTTACCTGCATACTGGTTTCTGGCTCTCTGTGCCAGGGGCGGGCGGGCCGGGGGGGCGGGCCCGCCGGCGTCCGGGACGACGGATCGGGCCGGTCAGCGGCAGATCGCGGGGGAGTTCTCGAGCAGGGCGCCGGTGGCGTCCACCATGCAGGGCTCGAAGGTGAAGATCACCAGGGTGCCGAGCACGATGATCGCGGCGGTGGCCACGTACAGGATCATCGAGAGCCAGAAGCGCACGCCGTCCCGCTCGGCGTAGTCGTTGATGATGGTGCGGACGCCGTTGGCGCCGTGCAGCATCGCCAGCCAGAGGAGGGCCAGGTCCCAGAACTGCCACAGCGGGTGGGCCCACTTGCCGGCCACGAAGCCGAAGTCGATCCCGGAGATGCCGTCCCCGACCATCAGGTTGGAGAAGATGTGCACGAACACGAGCACGACGAGGATGACGCCCGAGATGCGCATGAACAGCCACGCGAGCATCTCGAAGTTGCCCTTGCCGGACTCGCCCCGGGTGTACTTGGGGTCGATGCGGCCGGTGCGGGGGGCCGCGATGGTGGTCTCAGCGGTGCTCATGATCAGTGACCTCCGAAGGCGAGCGTGAGGTGGCGGACGGCGAAGCCGACGAGCAGGACCGCCCACAGGGCCATGACGACCCAGAGGAGGGTCTTGTGGTGGCGGGTGCCGCCCTTCCAGAAGTCGACCAGGATGATCCGCAGGCCGTTCAGCGCGTGGAACAGGACGGCGGCCACCAGGGCGGTCTCGCCGAGGGCGAAGTACCACGTCTTGTACGACGTCATGACGGCGTCGTAGGCCTCGGGCGACACGCGCACCATGGCCGTGTCCAGCACGTGGACGAGCAGGTAGAAGAAGATGACGACGCCGGTGACGCGGTGGCCCACCCAGGACCACATGCCTCCGTGGCCCCGATACAGGGTCCCGCGGCCGTTCTTGGCCGGGGCCTGCGCAGTGGCGCTAGACACGGTTGATACCTCCAGGGGGAATGCTCCGTACGGGGGTGGGGTCGCGTGAAGGCCCCGACCGGGCGGATGCGAGTGGATTCCTGGTGTCCAGGGTAGACCCTCCGCCGCGATCGTGGGGTCCCCGGGGGCGCATGTGTCCGCGCCCGCGTCACGCGCGCCCGGTGCGCACGCAGGGGCGCCCGCGCCGGACGAGGGGACCCCGGAGCCGCGCCGAGTGGTCCCGTGTCCGCCGCATTCCCTACGCTGAGCCCGTGAACACCGACTCCGCCGCGGCCCCGACCGCCTCCGCCCCCTCGCGCGACGCCGCGTCCGCGCCCGCCCTCGAGCGCTTCCACGCCGTGATCCCGGCCGGAGGCGTGGGCACCCGCCTGTGGCCGCTCTCCCGGGCCGCGGCGCCGAAGTTCCTCCACGACCTCACCGGCTCCGGCCAGACGCTCATCCGAGCCACGTGGGACCGCCTGGCCCCCCTGGCCCGCGGCGTCATGGTGGTCACCGGCGAGGCGCACGAGGACGCCGTGCGCCGCCAGCTGCCGGACCTGCAGGAGCAGGACCTCGTGCTCGAGCCCGAGCCGAAGGACTCCGCCGCCGCCATCGGCCTGGCCGCCGCCATCCTCTCCCTGCGCGATCCCGAGACCATCATGGGCTCGTTCGCGGCGGACCAGGTGATCGGCCCCGTGGAGGTGTTCCAGGACGCCGTCGCCCAGGCCGTGGCCACCGCCGCCACCGGGCGGATCGTCACCATCGGCATCACCCCCTCGCACCCCGCCACGGGCTTCGGCTACATCCGGGCGGGCCGGCGGCTGCGCGTCGAGGGGGCCCCGGACGCGCACGACGTGGCCGCGTTCGTGGAGAAGCCGGACCAGCGCGTGGCCGAGCGCTACGTGGCCTCCGGCCGCTACCTCTGGAACGCCGGCATGTTCGTGGCCCCCGTGTCCCTGATGCTCGAGCACCTGGCGGCGAACGAGCCGGAGCTGCACGCCGGGATCATGGAGATCGCCGAGGCGTGGGAGACCCCCGAGCGGGACGAGGTGACGGCCCGCGTCTGGCCGGGCCTGAAGAAGACCGCCATCGACTACGCGGTCGCCGAGCCGGCCGCCACCGCGGGCGACGTCGCCGTCATCCCCGGCGCCTTCACATGGGACGACGTGGGCGACTTCGCCGCGATCGCCCGCCTGAACCCGGCCAAGGACGCCTCCGGCATCACCGTCATCGGCGACACCCCGCGCGTCTACTCCTCCGACGCGTCCGGCGTGGTGGTCACGGACAGCGACCGCGTGATCGCCCTGATCGGCATCGAGGACGTCGTCGTCGTGGACACCGGGGACGCCCTGCTGGTCACCACCACGGAGCACGCCCAGGACGTGAAGAAGGCGGTGGAGTCGCTCAAGGCGCGCGGCGCGGACGACGTCCTCTGACCGCTCCGTCACCGCCCGCCCCGGCCCGGACGGGCGGGGCGGGCCCGGAGTAGGGTGCTGGGCCATGAGCACCTCCGAGTCCGTCGTCACCGAGCCCACCCCGCGCGTCGACCTGCCCTCCGTGGCGTCCGTCGTGGCGCAGCTGGAGCACGAGACGATCGGGGTGCGCCGTGACCTGCACCGCCACCCGGAGCTGTCCTACGAGGAGTACCGGACCACGGACCGGATCGTGGAGGCCCTCGCGGAGCACGGTCTCTCGCCCGTGCGCCTGCAGGACACCGGCGCGTACGTGGACGTGGGGGAGGGGCCGCTCGTGCTGGCCCTGCGCGCGGACATCGACGCGCTGCCGGTGGAGGAGGAGACCTCCCTGCCGTACGTCTCCGTCAACGACGGCGTGGCGCACGCGTGCGGGCACGACATGCACGCGGCGGTCATGCTCGGCACCGCCCTCACGCTCGCGCGGATCCTGCGCGGGGCCGCCCCGGACCGCGCGCTGCGGTCCGCCGCCGAGCGCGCCCACGGCCGGGTGCGGGTGATCTTCCAGCCGGCGGAGGAGCGGCTGCCCGGCGGCTCGCTGGCCGTCATCCGGCAGGGAGTCCTCGAGGGCGTCCCGCGGATCCTCGCGGCCCACTGCGACCCGCACTTCGACGTCGGCACGATCGGCACGCGCATCGGCGCGATCACCTCCGCGGCGGACACGCTGCGCATCACCCTCACGGGCCGCGGCGGCCACACCTCCCGCCCCCACCTGACGGAGGACATGGTGTTCGCCCTGTCCCAGATCGCCGTGAACGTGCCCGCCGTGCTCTCCCGGCGCATCGACGTGCGCTCGGCGGTCTCCGTGGTGTGGGGCCAGATCGCGGCGGGCTCGGCGCCCAACGCGATCGACAACACCGGCTACCTCGCCGGCACCATGCGCTGCCTCGACGCCGGCGTGTGGGAGGAGGCCGGCGCGCTGCTGGACGAGGTGGTCACCCAGGTGGCGGCCCCGTACGGCGTGCAGGTGCGGATGGACCACATCCGGGGCGTGCCCCCGGTGGTCAACACGGAGGCGGAGACCGCGCTGATCGAGAGCGCCGCGCGTCGCGAGCTCGGCTCCCGGGCCATCCAGCTCACCCCCCAGTCCATGGGCGGGGAGGACTTCGCCTGGATGACGCAGGAGGTCCCCGGCTCGATGCTTCGCCTGGGCACCCGCACTCCCGGCGGCACCACCTACGACCTGCACCGGGGCGACTACGCCCCCGACGAGCGGGCGATCGGCGTGGGCATGCGGGTCTTCGCCGCCGCCGCGCTCGACGCGCTGACCTCCGGCGGGGAGTGGCCGGGGCCGACGCCGGCCGCGGGGCCGCGGGGCGCCGCAGGAGAACATTGGGTAAGCTCTCGCGCAGGATGCGTGTGACCCGTCCCACGGCCCCCGTCTCGGCGGGACACCGCATCGACCCTCCACCCCCGGAGGGCCCATCGCACCGCGCCTTCTCGAAATGAGGATCCCCATGGGCATCGTCTCCCCGTCGTCCGAGCGCCGCCGCTCCCTCCTGCTCCCCGCCGCCCTCCTGGGCGCCTCCGGCCTGCTGCTGGCCGGCTGCGGCGCCCCGCCCGCCGAGTCGGGCGCCTCCGCCTCGGGCGGCGCCTCCGTGACCGCCGACGCCGCCGCCGGCTCGGACAACAAGGACTACAAGGCCTGCATCGTCTCGGACCAGGGCGGCTTCGACGACCGCTCCTTCAACCAGTCCTCCTACGAGGGCCTGAAGGCCGCCGAGGAGGCCTACGGCATCGAGACCAACGAGGCCGAGTCCCAGGACCCGGGCGACTTCACCCCGAACGTGAACTCCATGGTGCAGGCCGACTGCGACTCCGTGATCGGCGTGGGCTTCCTCCTCGGCGACGCGATCAAGCCGATCGCCCAGGCCAACCCCGAGACCCACTTCCTCGGCGTGGACGTCACCGAGGACGGCTTCTCCGACAACGTCAAGAAGCTCACCTACGACACGGCCCAGGCCGCCTTCCTGGCCGGCTACGCCGCCGCCGCGACCACCGAGACCGGCACCGTGGCCACCTACGGCGGCATGGAGATCCCCACCGTGACGATCTTCATGGACGGCTTCGCCGCGGGCGTGGAGCACTACAACGAGGCCAAGGGCGGGGACGTCAAGGTCCTCGGCTGGGACCGTGAGGCCAAGACCGGCTCCTTCACCGGCGACTTCGAGAACCAGGCCAACGGCAAGACCAACACCGCCAACTTCATCAACGAGGGCGCGGACATCGTGATGCCGGTGGCCGGCCCCGTGGGCCTGGGCACCATCGACGCCGTCAAGGAGGCCAACGGCGCCGGCAAGGACGTGAAGATCGTGTGGGTCGACTCGGACGGCTACGAGTCCACCGAGGCCGGCGACCTGATGCTCACCTCCGTGGTGAAGAACATGGGCCAGTCCGTGACCGACGTGATCGGCCAGGACGTCAAGGGCGAGTTCGACTCCGCCCCGTACGTGGGCACCCTGGAGAACGAGGGCGTGAAGCTGGCCCCGTTCCACGACTTCGAGGACAAGGTGTCCCAGGAGACCAAGGACGAGCTGAAGAAGCTCCAGGAGCAGATCGTCTCCGGCGAGCTGAAGGTCGAGTCCGAGTACTCCCCGAAGTCCTGACCCGCACCGCTTCGGACTCCGGCAGACTGGGGCCGGCACCGATCCTCCGCGGAGGGACGGCGCCGGCCCCGGCCCGCGTCCGACGCACCCCGCCACAGGAAGGCCCCCCATGAAGCTCGAGCTGCGCGGCATCACCAAGCGCTTCGGCTCCTTCGCCGCCAACGAGGACGTCCATCTGACGGTGGAGTCCGGCCGCGTCCACACCCTGCTGGGCGAGAACGGCGCCGGCAAGTCCACCCTGATGAACGTCCTCTTCGGCCTGTACGAGCCGACCGAGGGGGAGATCCTCCTGGACGGGCGCCCCGTGCGCTTCTCCGGCCCCGGCGAGGCGATGCGCGCGGGCATCGGCATGGTGCACCAGCACTTCATGCTCGTGCCCGTGTTAACGGTGGCGGAGAACGTCGCCCTGGGCGACGAGAACACGCGTGCCGCCGGGGTCCTCGACCTCGAGGAGACCCGCCGCCGCATCCGCGCGATCTCCGACCAGTACGGCTTCCACGTGGACCCGGACGCGGTGGTGGAGGACCTGCCCGTGGGCGTACAGCAGCGCGTGGAGATCATCAAGGCCCTCGTGCGGGACGCCCGCATCCTGATCCTCGACGAGCCCACCGCCGTGCTCACCCCCCAGGAGACGGACGAGCTGCTGGACATCGTCCGCCAGCTGCGCGCGGACGGCACCGCGATCGTCTTCATCTCCCACAAGCTGCGCGAGGTCAAGGCGATCTCGGACGACATCACCGTGCTGCGCCGCGGTCGCGTGGTCGGCACCGCGGACCCCTCCGCCCCGGCCGCCGAGCTGGCCGCACTGATGGTCGGCCGCGACGTCGTGCTCCACCGGAAGAAGGCGGAGCCCCGCCTGGGCGAGGAGACGTTCCGCGTGGAGCACCTCACCGTGGTGGGCCCCACGGGCCAGGTGCTCGTGGACGACGTGTCCTTCGGGATCCGCCAGGGCGAGGTGCTGGCCGTGGCCGGCGTCCAGGGCAACGGCCAGACCGAGCTGACCGAGGCGATCATGGGCCTGCAGGCCAAGGCCACGGGCTCCGTCATGCTCGACGGCGAGGAGCTGCTGGGCCGCAGCACCCGCCGGATCATCCGCGCCGGCGTGGGCTACGTGCCCGAGGACCGCTCCACCGACGGCCTGGTCGGCTCGTTCTCCGTGGCGGAGAACATGGTGCTGAACCGCTTCGACACCGCCCCGGCGGGCTCTGCGGTGCAGATGCGCCCGTCCGCGGTGCGCGCCCTGGCCGAGCGCCGCGTGGCGGAGTTCGACGTCCGCACCCAGGGCGTCGACGTGCCCGTGGGCACGCTCTCGGGCGGCAACCAGCAGAAGGTCGTGATGGCCCGCGAGCTCGTGGACGGGCTGCGCCTGTTCATCGCCTCCCAGCCGACGCGCGGCGTGGACGTGGGCTCGATCGAGTTCCTCCACGACCGGATCATCGCCGAGCGGGACGCCGGCACCCCGGTGCTGATCGTCTCCACCGAACTGGACGAGGTCATGGACCTCGCCGACCGGATCGCCGTGATGTACCACGGCCGGATCGTGGACATCGTGCCCGGGGACGCCTCGCGCGACCGCCTGGGCCTGCTGATGGCGGGGCAGACCGCCGAGGACACCGACCAGGAAGGACCGCGCGCATGAGCACCGCCGTGGCCGAGCGTCCCGCCGGGACGTCGACACCCCGGGGGGAGTCCGCGTTCCGGCGGATCGTCTCCGGCAACGGGATGGTCACCCTGCTGGCCGTCCTCCTGTCCCTGATCATCTCCGCCGTCCTGATCGTCCTCACGGACGAGGACGTGCAGGAGTCCGCGGGCTACCTCTTCGCGCGCCCCGCGGACGCGCTGGGCGCCGCGTGGCGGGCCGTCTCCGGCGCCTACGCCGCCCTGTTCCGCGGCTCGATCCTCAACTACCGGGGGGACACGGCCGCAGACATGCTGCGGCCGCTGACCGAGACCCTGACGGTGGCCACCCCGCTGATCATCGTCTCCCTGGGCGTGGCGATCGCGTTCCGCGCCGGGCTGTTCAACATCGGCGCGCAGGGCCAGTTCATC
>NZ_JAUNHR010000069.1:0-9722 GCF_030523875.1 Micrococcus sp.
GACCTCCACCTTGGCAAGGTGGCGCTCTAGCCAACTGAGCTACATCCGCATGATGGGCTTCACAGCACCGGCCTGGTGGCCGTTCTCCGCGATTTCCAACGAGAAAGAACTCTAGACCATGCCCGCGCCCGGTGCCAAATCGGCCTCCCGGCCGGGTGGGGGCCCTGCCCGGCAGGGCCCCCGGGGTTTGCCAGAATGGGGACCCATGACCCAGCCACGCCTCGCCCACCAGACCCCGCAGGGCCGCATGTACGCGCGGTCGGTGTCGGGGCTGCCGGAGGTCCCCTCGATCACCACGGTGATCGGCATGGAGCGCATGGACCTGGACGGATGGGTGGGCTGGATGGCCGCCAACGCCGTCGCTCAGGACCCCCGCCTGGCGGAGTCGGTCGGCTCGCCCGCGCGGCTGAAGCAGGTGGCCCGCCAGTGCGCGGACGCCGCCGCCCGCTACCGGGACGCCGCGGCCGAGCGCGGGGACCGCGTTCACGACTACGCCGAGCAGGTGGCCCTGCGCGCCCTGGGCCGCCCGCACGCCATGGCCGAGGCCCGGGCGCGACTGATCGAGCATGGGGAGGGCGCCTACGCGGACCGGTTCGACGAGTGGTGGGACCTCTACGACGTGCAGCCGGTGGCCGCCGAGATCACCGTGTGGAACCACTCCGTGGGCTACGCCGGCACCCTGGACCTCGTCGCCCGGATCGGCGGGCGCCTGTGCCTGATCGACTACAAGACCAAGGGCACGGGCCGCGACGGCCGGGTCAAGGCGCTGGACCCGAAGGTGGTCATGCAGCTCACCGCCGGTCTCAAGGCGGAGGAGTCGCTCGTGGACGCCGAGGCCGGCACGTGGGAGCCCTGGGCCCACGGGGACGCCCAGATGCTCCTCGGCGTCGCGCTGGGGGAGACCGAGGTGGCTGTGCACCAGGCCAATCCCAACGCGCTGCCCCGCCACTGGCACAAGTTCTGGGCCCTGCGTCAGGTGTGGACCCACGCCCAGGCGGTGGACGACGCCGGCCCCGCCCTGCGCGTGATCGGCCCGCCCCCCGTCTCCTCGCCGGGGGCCGCCGGCGGGCTGGAGGCCGCCCGGGCCGCCGCGTTCGGCGGCGCCGATAGGCTTCAGTCGTGACCGATCCGCACCCGAACGCCACGCCCGATCCCGCTCCCGGAGTCGACGCCGCCCGTCCGCTGCGCGTCCTCTACGCCGGCACCCCCGAGACCACGGTGCCCGTGCTGCGCGCGCTGCTGGACTCCGAGCACGAGGTCGTCGGCGTGCTCACCCGCCCCGACGCGCCCGTGGGCCGCAAGCGGGTGCTCACCCCGTCCCCGGTGGCCCGCGCCGCCGAGGCGGCCGGGGTGCCTGTCCTCAAGGCGGATCGCCTGCGGGGCCAGGCCGGCACCCCCGTCCTCGACGAGGTGCGCGCCCTCGCCCCGGACGTGGCCGTCGTCGTCGCCTACGGGGCGCTCGTGCCCGCGGACGCCCTCGAGATCCCGGCCCACGGCTGGCTCAACCTGCACTTCTCCCGCCTGCCCGCGTACCGCGGCGCCGCCCCCGTGCAGCGGGCCCTGATGGACGGTGCGGAGTCGATCGGCGCGGACGTCTTCCGGCTCGAGGAGGGCCTGGACACCGGGCCCGTCCTCGCGCGTCTCGAGCGTCCGGTGGACCCGGGGGAGACCTCGGGGGAGGTCCTGGCCGACCTCGCCGAGCGCGGCGGCCCGCTGGTGCTGCAGGTCCTGGCCGACCTCGCCGCCGGCACCGCCGCCGCCGTCCCGCAGGAGGGCGAGCCCACCCACGCCGCCAAGCTCACGGCCGCCGACGGCCTCGTGGACCCCGGCCAGAACGTGCGCACCGTGGCCGCCCGGATCAACGGCGTCACCCCCGAACCGGGGGCGTGGGGGTGGCTCGTGCCCGCCGACCGCGACGACGCCGCCCCCGCCCGCCTCAAGCTCGCCGGCGTGCTGCCCGTGGCGGAGGGTGAGGACGGCTGGCCCGCGGACCTGGCCGACGCCGCCCCCGGGGCCGTCGTCTCCGCGGGCGGGACCGCCTGGCTGCGCACCCACGGGGGAGCGGTCCGCCTGGGCCGCGTGCAGCCGGCGGGGAAGAAGGAGATGGCCGCGGCCGACTGGCTGCGCGGACTGCCCGCCCCCGTGGCCCTGCTCGGCGGCGACGCCCTCCAGGCGCACCAGGAGCACCAGGCCGAGGCCGCGCAGCGCCGGGCGGCCGAGCGCGAGCAGGCCCGCGCCGCGGCGCAGGGCGGGGCGGCAGCCGCCATGGACACGAGGACAGGGGAACGGGCATGAGCGCACAGGACGGCACCGCAGGACGGGGCGGACAGGACAGGAGCAGCCGCGGCGGTGGTGGCCGGGGCCGCGCGGGGAAGGGCGGCGGACCCCGCGAGGACCGCCGCGACGCCGCCGGTCGCCAGCGCAACCGGGGCCGCTCCGGCGCCGGCCGGCACCGCACCGCGCAGGCCCCCTCCCAGCGCACCCGCCAGGCCGACCCGGCCCGCCTGACCGCGTTCCGGGTGGTCCGCGCCGTCCACGCTGAGGACGCCTACGCCAACCTCGTCCTGCCCCGGGGCATCCGTGAAGCCCGCCTGGACCGCCGCGACGCCGGCTTCGCCACCGAGCTCGCCTACGGCACCCTGCGCGGCCTCGGCCTCTACGACGCCGTGCTCGCCCGCTGCGTGGACCGGCCCCTGGACGCGATCGACGCCCCCGTCCTGGACGCCCTGCGCCTGGGCGCACACCAGCTGCTGCACATGCGCGTGCCGGCCCACGCCGCCCTCGACGCCACCGTGGCCCTCGTGCGTGCGGAGGTCGGCGCCGGCCCCTCCGGGTTCGTCAACGCGGTCCTGCGCCGCGTCTCCGAGCGGCCCCTCGAGGACTGGCTCGCCGACGTCGCCCCGGAGGACGGCGGCGACGCCGCCCGGGCCGTCCGCCACTCCCACCCGGCGTGGATCGTCCGGGCCCTCCGCCAGGCCCTGGCCGGGCACCCCTCGACCGCCGCCGCCGAGGACCGCGACGCCGAGCTCGAGGCCCTGCTGGCAGCCGACAACGCCGCGCCCGTGGTCAACCTCGTGGGCCTGCCCGTGCCCGGCGGCGCCGAGGCCCTGCAGGCGGCCATCGACGACGGCGCCGAGCCCGGCCTGCTGGCCCCCGGCTCCGCCCTCCACCACGGCGGCGACGCCGGCCGCCTGGCCGGGCTGCGCGAGGGCGTCCTGCGTGTGCAGGACGTCGGCTCCCAGCTGACCGCCCGCGCCCTGGCCACCGTCGAGACCCGCGCCGGGGACGCCGACGGCCGCTGGCTCGACCTGTGCGCCGGCCCCGGCGGCAAGGCCGCGCTCCTGGCCGCGCTCGCGGTCGAGCGCGGGGCCACCGTGCTGGCCAACGAGGTCGCCCCGCACCGGGCGGAGCTCGTCCGCTCCGCGCTGGCGGGCGTGCCGGAGGCGGCGTGGCAGGTGCGCACCGGGGACGGCCGCACGATCGCCGAGGACGCCCCCGCTGGCGGCTTCGGCCGGATCCTCGTGGACGCCCCGTGCACCGGCCTGGGCGCGCTGCGCCGTCGTCCGGAGTCACGCTGGCGGCGCACGCCGGCGGACCTCGCCGAACTGACGGGCCTGCAGGCTGAGCTGCTGGACGCCGCCGTGGGCGCGCTGGCCCCGGGCGGCGTGCTCGCGTACGTCACGTGCTCCCCGCACGTGGCCGAGACCCTCGTGCAGGTCCAGGACCTGGCCCGGCGCCACCCGCAGCTCGAGCAGCTCGACGCCGCCGCGGCCCTGCAGGACGTGGCGCTGGCCGACCTCGGGCTCACCGCGCCGGAGGGCACGGACCCCGTCGCCGCCCGCACCGCCCAGCTCTGGCCCCACCGGCACGGCACGGACGCCATGTTCCTGGCCCTGTTCCGCGCCCCGATCGACTGACCGACCCGTCTGACCGCACCCCACGCCCGACCGTCCGGAGGAGCCCCATGAGCGCCTGCATCCACCCCTCGATCCTCTCGGCGGACTTCGCCCGCCTGGCCGAGGAGCTCGCCCGCATCCCCGGCTCCGACGCCGTCCACGTGGACGTGATGGACGGGCACTTCGTGCCGAACCTCACCCTCGGGCTGCCGGTGGTGCAGGCCATCCGCGACGCCACGGACCTGCCCCTGGACATCCACCTGATGATCGAGGACGCCGACCGCTGGGCCCCGCAGTACGCCGATGCCGGCGCCGAGTCCGTGACCTTCCACGCCGAGGCCGCACGCGCCCCGATCGTGCTGGCTCGCACCCTGCGCTCCCACGGGGCCAAGGCCGGCATGGCGCTGCGCCCGGCCACCGGCGTCGAGCCCTACCTGGACCTGCTGCCCGAGCTGGACATGCTCCTGGTGATGACCGTGGAGCCCGGCTTCGGGGGCCAGCCCTTCCTGGACGTCACCCTGCCCAAGATCCGCCGCGCCCGGCAGGCGATCGACGCCGCCCCCACCCCGATCGCCCTCCAGGTCGACGGCGGCGTGAACCGGGAGACCATCCTGCGCGCGGCCGAGGCCGGGGCGGACGTCTTCGTGGCCGGCTCCGCGGTGTTCGGCGCCGACGACCCGGACGCCGCGATCGACGGGCTCCGTTCCCTGGCGCGCGACGCCGTCGCCGGCTGAGCCGGGATGGGGACCTCCCGCCGGCCTTGGGGCCGCCCCCGAGGAGAGGCGGCCTCGATCGGTGTGCAGAAGTCGAAGGGCGGGGCAGGCGGCGGTCAGCCGCTCCACGAGCTGATCGCCTCTGAGGTCGAAGGCGTCACTGCGGCGTACACCGGGGTCTTCGCCGACACCTTCGGAGGAGTGGTGTGACGGCCTCGTCGAGGAGTGGGGGCCGAACCTGTGTGCCACCATCTACGGCCCCTATGGGGACGAGGCGTTGTTCGAGATCCACTGCGGGGACGCCGTCTACAGCACGGTGACCTACACCTCTGACAATGAGGGAGACATGTCACCAGGCGGATTCGTGACGGTCCTGTTCGAGTCCACCGCGCGGCACCGGGGGCTTCTGGAGACCGCGCCTCCTCCGGAGATCCTCGCAGGGCCCGAGGGCATCGAGTTCGAGCGGATCCGATGAGCGCGGCCGAGGCCGACGGGCGTGGAGGCGGGGCGAGAAGCCATGACATGGCAGATCAGGATCGGCTCTGGGTGAGGACGACGTGACCTTCGTGATCGCTTGTGCCCTGCTCGCCACCTTCGTGCTGCTGAATTGGGTGGTCCTGAAGAGGTCAGCCGGACTGACAGATCTCCTCTGGATCATCGGCGGGTTCTACCTGCTCTCCTTCCTCTACAACGTGACGATGATCGACGAACTCGCGTGGGAGGCGGTCGACGGTGTCTGGCAGGGCGGCTCTCCCTCAGAGATGCTCGGTCGCCCCTCGAAGACGCTGGACTGGTTGCTCTGGTTGAACTGGATGTCCCTCCTCGTGCTCATCACGTCATTCTTCCGAGTGGACCGCGCCGCGGATGCCGCACGGGGTGGCGACGATTTGGGTAAAAGCAATCTGCGAGGCTTCAGCAGTGCATCTAAGAGTCAGATCACGGCCCGGCCTTCAGGTGCGGATGGCCTGGGTAATATTAGTTTCGACCCCATGACACCTTTGCGCGGTGGGCATGCCGGGTTTAGACAGAAATGACATCGGAATGGGTGATTTCTAGTGGGATGGTCGGAAGTTGAGGAGTACGTCCACATCGCGGCGGGCAACTCGTGGAAGGGGGTGCCCAAAGGCAGCCTTGACTGGGTGAAGATGATCGAGTTCGAGACAAAGATCGGGCCGTATCCGCCGGGTCGATCCTTCCCGAAGGCGTGGAGACTGGAGGGTCGTGCTAGCGAATACGTCCATGAATGGGGGCATCTGCCCCGGTTGTGGGACCTGACACTGCGCTACCCACGGCCAGAGCACGTGACCCAGCTGGCGGGATTCCGTGTGAAAAGGCTTGCCGTGTACCAAGGGGCCGGTCTGCCCGCCGGCACGGTCTGGCCAGAGTTGCCCACCGTCAAGAGTGCGTCCTGGGCCCTGATGTCGGTGGTGAGCCTGCACGGGTTGACGGCACCCGTTCTGCACGAGGTCGAGGTCGACGGCGTTCGGGAATGCCTGGGTCTGGAGGAGCTGGTTCGTTCTTCTCCGGTGCAGAATCTGCAGGTCTTCGATGTCCGCCAGGTCCCTCTGCCACAGGCGCTGTGGGATGCGGCGGACGGAGTGGAGCACGTCCATTGGGGCGGCGAGCCCAAGGCGAACCACTGGTTGATGGAGGCTGCCCTCGGACCGGCTGCTCGAGGTGTGCGCGACACCCGCGCCCTGCCTGTGCAGATGACCCGGCCTGCTAAGCGCATCAGGGTGGCCGCCCTGGACGGGGCCACGGTGACACCGGAGGACGCCACGGCCGACGTGGTCCGCGCCGTCCTGCCTGCCCCGAGCGAGGAGATCGCTGGCCTGCTGCAGCGGATGGGCGTGACGGACCCGGGGGTGTTCTGGGCGGGGCTGTTCTCCGTGCGGTGGCCGTGTCTGCCCGAGGCCGGGGTACGGATCGCAGGCGAGGACTCCGCCACGGTGGTGCGTGGGCCGCGGGAGGCGGTGGAGGACGCCGTGGCCCTGCTGGCGTGGTGGTGCTCTTCGGCGGAGGTGCTGGTGAGCGTTGTGGACGTGCTGGTCTCGGCCGGCCTGGCCGGCGAGGTCTTCGCCGGGGGCGGACCGGCGGTCGTGCCGGTGTCCCGCCTGGTGACGGGCTCGAGCGTGGCCTCGATCGAGAGGCTGGAGGAGCGCACGTACGTGCTGACCATGCCGATGCAGCCGGTGCCGGCCACGGCGGTGCTGGAATCCCGGGGCCTGGAGCACGCGGGCCACACCTGGGACCGGATCCTGGACCTCGGCTTCCCGGCGGAGGTGCGCCGGGTGGAGCTGGATGGGGAGGCCAACGTGTTCATGGCCTACGGGACACGGCCGGCGCTGAAGAGGGTCCAGGCCGTCCTGGACCGGCTCACCCAGGACGAGGAGGAGCTCCTCGCATGTCTCGAGCGGATCGGCGTGGACAGGCTCAGCCTCGATCCCGAGCCGTGACATACTCACAGGCAAGCAACGTGCTCCGAGATGCGGTGGAAGTCCGCACCGGCGGTGACAGCCCGCTAACCGCGCGTCCCGCCCTCACCCGAGGGTCAGGGTCCGCGGCCTGACCGGTGGAATTCCGGTGCCGACCGTACAGTCGGGATGGGAGAGGCACGCGGCCGAGCCCTTCCGCGCGCCCCGGCGCACCCAGGGCCCCGGAGCGTACCCCTCGGAGACCGATCCGAGGAGACGCCGACACCCATGGACTGGCTCGTCGACCTAATCAACTGGACCATCCCCGTGGCCGGCGGCGGCCTGCTCATGCGCGAGGTGGTCGGCAACGTCTTCGGCCTGGCCTCCGCCCTGGGCGGCATGGCCCGCAAGGTCTGGGCCTGGCCCGTGGGCATCCTCGGCAACCTCATCCTCCTGACCGTGTTCCTCGCCTCCCTCTTCGGCGGCGCGGACCAGGCGACCCTGCTGGGCCAGGCCGGGCGCCAGATCATGTTCATCGCCGTCTCCGTCTACGGCTGGGTCCGCTGGAACGCCGCCCGCCGTGGCCGCGCGGACAGCGCCCCCGCCATCACCCCCGAGTGGGCCGGCTGGGGCGGCCGCACGTTCCTCGCCCTGGGCATGCTGGTCGGCACCCTGGCCCTGACCCCCGTGTTCCGCGCCCTCGGCTCCTGGGAGCCGGTGTGGGCGGACGCCTGGACCTTCGTCGGCTCCCTGCTGGCCACCTACGGCATGGCCCGCGGCTGGGTGGAGTTCTGGCTCGTGTGGGTGGCGGTCGACGTCGTCGGCGTCCCCCTGCTGTGGGGCAGCGGCTACTACGCCTCGGCCGTGATGTACGCCGTGTACGGCCTGTTCACCCTGATCGGGTTCGTCGTGTGGCTGCGGGCGAAGGACCGGGAGAAGCCCGCCGTCGAGACGCTCCTGCCGGACGGCCCCGCCGAGGGGGTCGCCCGGTGAGTCTCCCGCAGCCCTGCCCGACGACGCCGTCCCCCGCCGAGCCCCTCGACCTCGCCGCCGCCGCGGCCCTCGAGGGCGTGCGCGGCGCCACCCCGCTCGTCGGCGCCGTGATCACCGGCCCCGATGGGTACGTCCTCGCCGTCGGCCACCACCGCGGACGCGGCACCGCCCACGCCGAGGTCGACGCGCTCGCCGCCTGGCACGCCGCCCGCGCCCAGGACCCGGTGCTCGCCGCGATCGACCCCGCCGCGTGCACCCTGCACGTCACCCTCGAGCCCTGCGACCACACCGGCACCACCGGCCCCTGCTCCCAGGCCGTCCTCGACGCCGGCCTCGGCGCCGTCCGCTACGCCGTCGCCGACGCCACCGGCGCCGAGGGCGGGGGAGCGGCCCGCCTGGCCCGCCACGGGGTGCACGCCACCGGCCCCACCGGCCATGCCGCCTCCGCCGCGCTCACGCAGCGATGGCGCCATGTCCGCGACGCCGGCCGCCCCTGGGTCACCGCGCACCTCGCTCAGTCCCTCGACGGGCAGGCCGCCGCCGCCGACGGCACCAGCCGCTGGATCACCGGCCCCGCCTCCCGCGCCCACGCCCACCTGGTCCGCTCCCGCGTGGACGCGATCGTCTGCGGCACCGGCACCGTGGCCGCCGACGACCCCCGCCTGACCGCCCGCGGCGACGACGGCGCCGACCTGCCCGTCCAGCCCGTCCCCGTGGTCCAGGGCCGGCGCGACCTGCCCCCCGGCGCCGCGCTCGCGGACCGCGCGGACCTGCTGCACGTCCGGTCCCATGACCCCCACGAGGTCCTGGCCGCCCTCACCGCGCGCGGCGGCCCGTGGCCCCACGGCGGGACCCGCCCCGGGCACGTGCTGATCGAGGGAGGCCCCCATGTGCTCGGCGCATGGCTCGCGGCCGGGCTCGTGGACGAGGTGTTCGCCTACACCGCCCCGCTGCTGCTGGGACCGGGCCTGCCCGCCGTCGCGGGTCTGCCCGTGGGCACCCTCGCCGAGGGGCTGCGCTGGGCCCCCGACCCGTCCGAGGGCGGCCCCGTGCGCCTGCTCGGCGAGGACGTCCTCACCCATCTGGCCCCCACCACGAAGGACTGACATGTTCACCGGGATCATCACCCACATCGGCACGGTCGTCTCCCTCGAGGAGCACCCGGGGGCGGACACCGCCACCCTCACCCTCGACGCCGGCGGCGCCCTCGACGGGCTGCCCGCCGGCGGCTCCCTCGCCGTGGACGGGGTGTGCCTCACCGCCCTCGACGGCCCGGAGTCCGCTGACGGCCGCTTCCGCGCCGACCTGATGGGCCAGACCCTGCGGATGACCAGCCTCGGGGCCCGTCGCCCGGGGGACCGGGTCAACCTCGAGCGGTGCCTGCGCCCCACCGACCACCTCGACGGGCACCTCGTCCAGGGGCACGTCGACGGCGTCGGCGCCGTCCTGGCCGTGACCGAGCACGGGGAGTGGACCACGCTGCGCATCGGCCTGGACGCCGCCCTGGCCCGGTACGTCGCCGCCCAGGGCGCGATCGCCCTGCAGGGGGTGTCCCTCACGGTCTCCGCCGTCTCCGCGCCGGACGCGGGGGAGCACTGGTTCGAGGTCGGCCTCATCCCCGCCACCCTGCGGGCCACCACCCTGGCGGACCTCGCCCCCGGCGACCCCGTCAACCTCGAGACCGACGTCATGGCCCGCTACGCCGA
>NZ_JAUNHR010000069.1:9822-11569 GCF_030523875.1 Micrococcus sp.
CAGGACGCCGTGGACGCGATCGCCGCGGGGCGCGCCGTCGTCGTCGTGGACGACGCCGACCGGGAGAACGAGGGCGACCTCATCTACGCCGCCGCCCTGGCCACCGACGAGGTCACGGCCTTCACCGTCCGGCACACCTCCGGCGTGATCTGCGCGCCGCTGCCCCCGGAGATCGCCGACCGCCTCGACCTGCCGCCCATGACCGCCGTCAACGAGGACCCCAAGGGCACCGCCTACACCGTCTCCGTGGACGCCGCCGCGGGCGTCACCACCGGCATCAGCGCCGCCGACCGCACCGTCACCCTGCGCACCCTCGCCGACCCGGACGCCGAGCCCTCCGCGCTCACCCGCCCCGGCCACGTCTTCCCCCTGCGCGCCGTCCCCGGGGGCGTGCGCGCCCGCCGCGGCCACACTGAGGCCGGCGTCGAGCTGTGCGAGCTCGCGGACCTGCCGCCCGTCGCCGCGATCGCCGAGCTCGTGCACGACGACGGCACCATGATGCGCCTGCCCGCCCTGCGCGCCTTCGCCGACGAGCACGGCCTCGTGCTCATCTCCATCGAGGACCTCGTCGCCCACCTCGACGACCACCGGCCCGCCGTCACCCCCGGCCCCGCCGAGGCCTGCCTGCCCACCGTCCACGGGGACTTCCGCGTCAGCGTCCACCCCGACCCCGCCACCGGCGCCGAGCACGTCCTGCTGCTCGCCCCCGCCCCGGACGGCGAGGCCGACCCGGACGCCCCCCTCACCCTGCGCCTGCACTCCGAGTGCCTCACCGGCGACGTCCTCGGCTCCCTGCGCTGCGACTGCGGCCCCCAGCTGCAGGCCGCGCTCGCGGACGCCGCGGCGCACGGCGGCGGCGTGCTGTACCTGCGCGGGCACGAGGGCCGCGGCATCGGCCTGGCCAACAAGGTCCGCGCCTACCGGCTGCAGGAGGAGGGCCTGGACACGGTCGAGGCGAACCTCGCGCTCGGCCTGCCGGCCGAGGCCCGCGCGTACGACGGTGCCGCCGCCGTCCTGCGCGGCGCCGGCATCACCCGGGTCCGCCTGGTGACCAACAACCCCGCCAAGGCGGACGGGCTGCGGGCGGCGGGGATCGACGTCGTCGAGCGCGTCCCGTCTCCGACCCCCGTGACGGCCCACAACGGGCGCTACCTGCGCACCAAGCGGGACCGCATGCACCACGACCTCGCCGGCCGGGACCTCGGCGACGACGACGCCGTCCTCGGCGCCGGTCCGGCCGCCTACGCCACCACCCCCACCACCGACACCGTCCAGGAGGACACCCCATGAGCGGAGCAGGAGCCCCCACCGTCACCCTCGACCCGCAGGCCGCCGCCGGGCTGCGCGTCGCGATCGTCGCCGCGCAGTGGCACACCGAGATCATGGACGGCCTGATCGCCGGGGCGCAGGCCGCCGCGGCCGACCTCGGCCTGGAGCCGACGCTGGTCCGCGTGCCCGGCACCGTGGAGCTGTCCGTGGCCGCGGCTCGCCTGGCGGGGACGTTCGACGTCGTCGTGGTCCTGGGCGTGGTGGTGCGCGGCGGCACCCCGCACTTCGAGTACGTGTGCCAGTCCGTCACGCAGGGCGTCACCGAGGTGTCCGTGCGCACGGGCGTCCCCGTGGGCTTCGGCGTGCTCACCGTGGACACCGAGGAGCAGGCCCGCGACCGGGCCGGTCTGCCCGGCTCCCGCGAGGACAAGGGCCGCGAGGCCCTCGAGGCCGCCGTGCTCACCGAGCTGGCGCTGCG
>NZ_JAUNHR010000070.1:0-535 GCF_030523875.1 Micrococcus sp.
GCGCCTACGTCTCCGCGTTCGGCTTCAAGGGCCCGGACCAGCAGAAGAAGGCCGGTGTCCTCTCCGGCGGCGAGCGCAACCGTCTGAACCTGGCGCTGACGCTCAAGGAGGGCGGCAACCTGCTGCTGCTCGACGAGCCCACCAACGACCTCGACGTGGAGACCCTGACCTCCCTCGAGAACGCGCTGCTGGAGTTCCCCGGCTGCGCCGTGGTGGTCTCGCACGACCGCTGGTTCCTCGACCGCACCGCCACGCACATGCTGGCCTACGAGGGCACGGAGGAGAACCCGGCGAACTGGTACTGGTTCGAGGGCAACTTCGAGTCCTACGAGGCCAACAAGGTCGAGCGCCTCGGCCCGGAGGCGGCGCGTCCGCACCGCGTGACGCACCGCAAGCTCACCCGCGACTGAGCGTCCTCCCGGCTCGCCGGGACCCACGACGTCGGGCCCCCCCCGCACCCGCGGGGGGGGGGCGCCGGGGGGCCGGCGGGGCGCCGGCTGGCGCCCGGGCCGGGGGGGGGGGGGCGGCGCGCCGG
>NZ_JAUNHR010000070.1:545-11275 GCF_030523875.1 Micrococcus sp.
CCCACTCCGGCGGCCCGCCCCCACCCGGGGGGGGGCGGCCCGACGTCGTCCGGGCGGGGACCAGGATGCAGACCGGGACGGGAGGGCCTCAGCGGCGCCAGCGGGGGCGGCGCAGCACCGTCCTGATCGCCAGGGTCTGCAGGGCGCCCTGCACCGTGGCCTTGGCGGCCTCGGTGCCCTGGGGCAGACGGAGCATGCCCTCCTGGGCCACGGTGGCCACGAGGTCGCCGTCGCGGGAGAAGACGTGCCCCTGGCCGAGGCCGCGGGAGCCCTGGGCGGAGGGGCTGTGCTGCACGTACAGCAGCCACTCGTCCACGCGGGCCGGGCGGTGGAACCACATGGAGTGGTCGAGCGAGGCCACGGACATCCGCGGCTGGGTCCACGCCAGGTGGTGCTGGCGCAGCACCGGCTCGAGCAGCGTGTAGTCCGAGGCGTAGGCCAGCGCCGCGCGGTGCAGGTTGGGGTCGTCGGCGAGCGGCGTGTACGTCCGCATCCACACCATGTTCGCGGCGGACCGCTCGGCGGCCGGGGCGACATAGATCGCCGGGTCCACGTGGCGGATGTCGAACGGGCGGGCCCACGCCCACTCCTGGGCGATGGGGTGCCGGATGTCCCCGATCAGGTCCGCGGTGCTGGGCAGGTCCTCCGGGGCGGGCACGCCCTCGGGCATGAGCACCTGGTGGTCGACGCCGCCGGCGGGGGCCTGGAAGGAGCAGGTCAGCGTGAGGATGGCCCGCTCGTCCTGGGTCGCGAGCACGCGGCGCACGGAGAAGGACCGGCCGTCGCGGACGCGCTCCACGGTGAAGGTGATGGGCTTGAGCGCGTCGCCGGGGCGCACGAAGTAGGCGTGCAGGGAGTGGGCGTCCCGTCCGTCCTCCACGGTGCGCGCCGCGGCGGCCAGGCACTGGCTGAGCACCTGCCCGCCGAACACGCGGCCGTGGGCCTGCGCCGGGGTCTCGCCGGTGAAGCGGACGTCCCCGGTGAGCGGGTGCGGGTCCGCGTCCTCGAGCTCGAGCAGGCCGCGCAGCATGGCGGTGGGATCGGCCGGGGCGGTGTCGGGCCGGATCAGGCCGCGGCGCAGCGGGCGGCGGGCGGGCGATCCCTGGTTGTCCTCGGGCTCGGGCGGCTGTCCCATGGGCGGATCCTCCTGGACGCGGCGGCGCCCCGCGGCGGCGGGGTCGGGGCCGGCCGGTGCCGGACCTGGGACAATCGTGGCATGTCCGAACAGCCCGCCTCCACCCACGCCCTCGTCCTCCGCCTCACCGACGAGCGTGCCGTCCGCGACCTCGAGCAGCTCGCCCAGCGCGCCCGCCGCGTCGCCGACACCGGCATGCGCCTGCACGTGGTGCCGCGCGCCGGCCGCTCCGGCACGCCCATGCTCGCCCAGTGGGTCTCCGTCCTGCAGCCGCAGGGGCTGGGGGACGGGGTGCCGGTGGTCCTCGGACTGCGCACGGTGGGCCTGGCCACGGCGGAGGGGGTGGCGGACCTGGACGCCGTGGTGCCGCTGGCCTCGATCACCGAGCGCACGGCCCGCATGCGCGCCCAGGACCCCGTGTCCCTCGACCTGGCCCTCCCGCCCACGCACGAGCAGGTGGCATGGACGGCGCTCACCCCGCCGCGGGCCGGCTGGACCGTGCGCGCGGAGGTCTCCGACGACGAGCTCATCGAGGTCGCCGTCAAGGGCGCCGACGCCGTGCGCCAGGCCCTGCCGCAGGACTCCGGGGAGGCCGTGGTGCGCCAGGTGCGCGCGCAGATGTGGGGCCCCACCCTCGGCGGCGACATCGCCTTCCCCGCCGGCATGGCCTTCGGCGCGCACGCGCTCGGCTTCCTGCGCCCCGGCGGACGGGCCCGCTTGAGCACCGCCGGGCCGTGGACGCGCCTGGACACCCCGGGCGGGTTCGTCCTGGGCCGCTCCGCCGTCGCCCTCTGACGGGCTCCGGAGGTCCCGCCGACCGCGCCTCGGTCAGGCGGAGTTGACCATGGAGTGCGCGGCGCGCTCCAGGTAGTCCCAGAGCTCGGCCTCGTGCAACGGGGACAGGTCCAGGGAGTCCACGGCGGTGCGCATGTGCCGCAGCCACGCGTCCCGGGCGGCGGGGTCGACCTTGAAGGGCATGTGCCGCATCCGCAGGCGCGGATGGCCGCGCTGCTCGGAGTAGGTGCGCGGCCCGCCCCAGTACTGCTCCAGGAACATCCGCAGGCGCGTCTCGGCGCCCTCCCAGTCCGCCTCGGGGTACATGGGCGCCAGGATCGGGTCCTGGCGCACGTGCTCGTAGAACACACGGGTCAGCTGCTCGAAGGTCTCATGGCCGCCGACGGCGTCGTAGAAGCTCGTGGCCTGCCCCGGGGCCGCCGGGACGGCGGGGGACGGGACGGGCGTGGCGATCGGCGTGGCCGAGGCCGGGCGCTCGCCGCGCGCGGCGGCCTGGTCGCGGGCCCGCACCTGGTCGACGCCGGCGGCCGCGTCCGCGCGCACCACGGGCTCGACCTCGGTGGGCCGGGCCTCCAGCCCCGTCACCCGGGACGGGCGGTTCGCCGGACGCGGACGCAGGACGGCCAGCGGAGCGCCCAGGCGGGCGGAGTGGTCGGGGAGGCGGCCGCCGTCGGGAGCGGGGGCCTGCGGGACGACCTCCATGGGGGCGCTGATCGAGTTGGCGATGAAGCACATCCGATGCGCCTCGGCGTGCAGCGCCTCGGCGCGCTCGCGGTCGGCCTCGTCCTGCAGGGTCACCGCGGGCGTGAGCATGAGGGAGGCGAAGCGGCCGGCGCCGTCGGCGTCCACCTCGAGGACGCCCTCGGCACCGCACGTCATGCCCGTCACCACGACCCCGGCCTGCACGGCCGTGTGCAGGTAGGACAGGACATGGCATTGGGCGAGGGCGCCGAGCAGCAGGAGCTCGGGGTTCCACTTCGCCTCGTCCCCGCGGAAGGCGCGGGCAGCCGAGGCCTGGATCTCCCCGACGGCGGGGTGCTGGAGGACCACGGAGCGGTCGAAGTCCCGGGGCCCGGACGTGCCGGTGCCGCGGTCGCCGGTCCACTCGGCGCGCAGGGCGAAGGTGTGCTTCATGCCCGCCAGCCTATCGACACCCCCGCCCCCGAACGCGCCGAGGGGGGGGCGTGCGCGCGAGGCGGGTCAGGCCGCGGCGCGGGCCTTCAGGGCGCGGGCCAGGTCGTCGCGCGACTCGGCCACGGTGCGGGCCAGGCCGGCGTTCGACTCCCGCACGCGCTCCGAGAGCTCGGTGGCACGGGCGGCGGTCTCCTCGGTGACCTGCGAGCCGGGGAAGCCCAGGACGGCCACGGTCTCGGCCATCTCGTGGGAGCGGGAGCCCCACACCTGCTCGATGGCCTCGAAGTAGGCGTCCGCGAACGGCGCCAGCAGGGCCGGGTCATGGGCGCGCTGGAAGCCCACCAGCACCTGGCGCTGCGTGGTGTTGGACAGCGTGCCGGCCACCACCTGGTCCCACGCGGCCTGCTTGGCCTCGGCGGTCGGGACGGCGGCGCGGGCCTGGGCGGCGGCGAGCGCACCGGTGGCCGTGGCGTCCTCGGCCTCGGCCGCGGCGATCTCCTCCTCGCCCGCCCGGCCGGCGGCCACGAGCGCGATCAGCAGCTCCCAGCGCAGGTCCGTGGACAGGTCCAGGCCCGGCACCTCGGCGCGGCGGCCGTGGATGTCCGCGAGCGCGTCCAGGTGGGCGTCCTCCCGGGCGTGCAGGGCGAACGCCTTGAGGAACTGCAGCTGGCCGTCCGAGCCGGCCTCGGCCTGCTCGGTCAGGGTCCACAGACGACGCGCGGCGTCGGTGCGGACCTCGCTCGAGCGGTCCTCGGGCAGGTACTGGGAGATCGCGGTGGCCAGCTGGCGCAGCAGGGTCTGGACCACGGTGGAGTCCCGCTCGGCGCCGATGTTCGTCAGGACCAGGTCCGCGAACCAGGCGGCGGAGGCCTCGCCGTCGCGCACGGTGTCCCACGCCGCGCCCCACAGCAGGGTGCGGGCCAGGGAGGAGTTCACGTCCGCCAGGCGGGCGGAGGCGGTCTCCCACGAGGCGTCGTCGAGACGGATCTTGGCGTAGGCCAGGTCGTCGTCGTTGGGGAGGATCAGCGCGGGGCGGGCCTTGCCGGCGGCCTCGGCCACCTCGGTGACCTCGCCCGCCGCGTCCAGCTCGAAGCGCTCGGTGCGCACCAGGCGGCCCGTGGCCCCGTCCACGTCGTAGAAGCCGACGGCGATCCGGTGCGGGCGCAGGACGTCGTCGCCGGGGGCGGCGGGGGAGCCGTCCGGGGCGGACTGGCGCAGGCGCAGGGAGGCGATCGTGCCGGCGTCGTCCGTGTCCACCTCCACGCGCAGCGTGTTCACGCCCGAGGTCTCCAGCCACAGACGGGTCCACTCGGACAGGTCGCGGCCGGAGGCGGCCTCGAGCTGGGACATCAGGTCCGGAAGCTCGGTGTTCTGCCAGGCGTGCCGCTCGATGTAGGCGCGCACGCCCGCCATGAAGTTCTCCTGGCCCACCCAGGCCACCAGCTGGCGCAGCACGGAGGCGCCCTTGGCGTAGGTGATGCCGTCGAAGTTGACCAGCACGTCGTCCAGGTCGCGGATCTGCGCCTTGATCGGGTGGGTCGAGGACAGCTGGTCCTGGCGGTAGGCCCAGTTCTTCTCCATCGAGGAGAACGTGGTCCACGCGCCCTCGTACCGCGTGTTCTCCGCCGCGGCCAGCGTGGACATGAACTCCGCGAACGACTCGTTGAGCCACAGGTCGTTCCACCAGCGCATGGTCACCAGGTCGCCGAACCACATGTGCGCCAGCTCATGGAGGATCGTGATGGCGCGGCGCTCGCGGACGGCCTCGGTGACGGTGCCGCGGAACACGTAGTTCTCCAGGAAGGTCACACAGCCGGCGTTCTCCATCGCGCCGGCGTTGAACTCGGGCACGAACAGCTGGTCGTACTTCTCGAACGGGTACGGGTGGCCGTACTGCGCCTCGAAGAACTCGAAGCCGCGGCGGGTCAGGTCGAAGACCTCGTCCGCGTCCAGGTGCTCGAACAGGGAGCCGCGGCAGTAGGCGCCGAGCGCGATGGTCCGGCCGTCCGCGCTGGTCAGCTCCGAGTGCGTGGAGCGGTAGGGCCCGGCCACCAGGGCGGTGATGTAGGAGGAGATGCGCGGGGTGGGGGTGAACTCCCACACGGCGGCGTCGACGCCGGCGGGCACCTCGGGGGTCTCGACGACGCCGAGGGTGCGCGGCTCGGGGGTCGGCTGGTTGGACACCACGGCCCAGTGGGCCGGCGCGGTCACGGTGAAGGCGAAGGCGGCCTTGAGGTCGGGCTGCTCGAACACGGCGAACATGCGGCGGGAGTCCGGCACCTCGAACTGGGTGTAGAGGTACACCTCGTCGTCCACGGGGTCCACGAAGCGGTGCAGGCCCTCACCGGTGGTGGTGTAGTCGGCCAGGCCGTCCACCACGAGGGTGTTCTCCGCCGCCAGCGGGCCGATCGCCAGGCGGGCACCGTCGTAGGCCTCGACCTCCACCGGCTCCCCGTTGAGGGTGACCTCGGGGGCCTGGGACGCCACGAAGTCGATCCAGGTGTGCGTGCCCACCGCCTCGGGGGCCGCCGTGAAGGTCACCGTGGTGGTGGAGCCGAAGTGCTCGGCCCCCCGGGTGAGGTCGAGGGCGACCTGGTAGGACTCCACGGTCAGGGCCACGGCGCGGGCGGCGGCCTCCTCGCGGGTGATGTTCATGGCTGCGGCGGTGGTCACGGGTGGACTCTCCTGACGGGGTCGGGTGGATGCGGGGCGGCCCGGACGTGGTGTGACCGGCCGCACGGGACGCGGCCCCCCAGTCTGCCACCGGCCGGCCCCTCCCACGGCGCCGAGCCGGATGTTTCGACCGCTTTCCGCCTCCCATTCCGGTCGAAACGTCCGGCTCGCGCGTGAACCCCCCGTGAGGCCGGCCCGCCACGACCCGGTCCAGCCCCGGACACTCCCGACGGCCGGCCGTCGGCACGTCATTAGACTGGCCCGGACCCCGACCAACCCCACCCCCGCCGAGAAGGAGCCCCCATGCGCGTCCACATCGCCACCGACCACGCCGGGATGGAGCTCTCCGCCCACCTCGTGCAGCACCTGACCGCCGCCGGTTACGAGATGGTGGACCACGGCCCCGCCGAGTACGACGCGCAGGACGACTACCCGGGCTTCTGCATCAACGCCGCCCGCGCCGTGGCCGCGGACCGCGAGCAGGGCATGGACTCCCTGGGGATCGTGCTCGGCGGCTCCGGCAACGGCGAGCAGATCGCCGCGAACAAGGTGGCGGGCATCCGCGCGGCGCTCGCCTGGAACCTCGACACCGCGAAGCTGGCCCGCGAGCACAACGACGCGAACGTTGTCGCCGTGGGCGGCCGGCAGCACTCGCTCGAGGAGGCCACCGCCCTGATCGAGGCGTTCCTGGCCGAGCCCTTCTCGAACGACGAGCGCCACGTGCGCCGCATCGGCAAGATCGCCACCTACGAGCAGACCGGTGAAGTGGTGATGTGAGTGCCTGAGGGCCACTCCATCCACCGCCTGGCGCGCCAGTTCCAGGACGTGTTCGTCGGCGCGCCGCTGCGCGCCGCGAGCCCCCAGGGCCGGTTCGCCGACGGCGCCGCGCTCCTCGACGGGCACACTCCCGTCCGCGCGTGGGCGCACGGCAAGCACTTCTTCCTGGACTTCGATCACGCGCTCACCCTCAACGTGCACCTGGGCATGTACGGGGCCTGGACGTTCGGCGGGGACGAGACCTTCGCGGCCGCCTCCTCGATCGGCGCGCCCCGACGGATCGGCGAGACCGAGGATCACACCGGCCCCGCCGCCGCGGAGCCGCCCGCGCCTCGGCCCACCGTGCGCCTGCGACTGGAAGCCGAGCACGGCTGGGCGGACCTGATCGGCGCCACCACGTGCCGAGTCCTCACCCCGGAGGAGGTCGCCGCGGTCACCGCGAAGGTCGGCCCGGACCCCCTCAACGACGACGACCCCACCCCGTTCGTGCAACGCGCCGCGCGCACGCGGCGCCCGATCGGCGTCGTGCTGATGGACCAGTCCATGGTGGGTGGGATCGGCAACATCTACCGCGCCGAGTCCCTGTTCCGGGCCGGCATCGACCCGTGGACCCCGGCCTCCTCCCTGAACGAGGAGACCCTGCGCGCGCTCTACGAGGACAACCGGTCCCTGATGCGCCACGGTGTGCGGCTCGGCCGGATCGTCACGGTGCGGCCCGAGGACCGGCCCGGTGTTCCGGACGACGAGGCTTGGCCGGACGACGCGAACTACGTCTACCACCGGCAGGGGACCCCGTGCCGGGTGTGCGGACAGGACGCGATCGTGGTCGAGGAGATGGCCGCCCGCAAGCTCTACCGCTGCTCGGTCTGCCAGGCCTGAGCCCGCCCCCAGACGCGCACTGGTGAGGACACACCCTCATGCCCCCGTCAGAGGAGACGGATGGAGGTGTGTCCTCACCAGTTCGTCGGAGCGGCGTCGACCCGTGGGACGGGACGCGGGCGCACGGCCCGCCGCCCCACCGGTCAGTGGCCGGGCTGCTCGATCACGGTGCGCGTGACGGGCGCGGCCGTGGTGGTGTCCTCGCGGGTCACGAGGGTCTGACCGGTGGACTCGATCTCCGTGCGCGTGCCGCGGGACGAGCGGTCCTTGAGCACCTTGCCGCCGAACAGTGCCGCCGCGGTGCCGAGAGCGCCGAGAGCGACGCCGCCGAGGCCCACGCCCCACGGGAAGCCGTCCCGGCTCGACACGGCACGGCCGCGCTGCTGCACGCCGCGGCGCAGGGCCCGGCCCCCGAGCTTCGAGGTGGCCGCGGCGCGGCCCTTCTTGCCGCGCCAGTCACCGTAGGCGCGCACGGCGCGGGGGCCGAACTTCAGGGCCAGACGGGCGGGCAGGGGGAGGAGGGCCGTCGCACGGCCGGTCAGGATGGAGGAGAGGCTCATGGCGCAGAGGCTACGGACTCAGGGGCGGCATCCGTCAACGTCTGGCTGACCTGGACGGACGACGACGGCCCGGTCCTGATGGGACCGGGCCGTGACGATGGAGTGGAGGGGATGACGGGAATCGAACCCGCGTAGCCAGTTTGGAAGACTGGGGCTCTACCATTGAGCTACATCCCCGCGGGCCTGCGTCTCGCGCAGACCGGCGGCGACCACCTTAGCATGCGGGGGTCCCGCGACCGCTCGCCGCCGTCCTGCGATGGATCCGGAGTCTCCGACCGACCCGAGGGAGCAGCCCATGGCCCCGCGCATCCCCCTTCCCCGCCGTTCCCGCTCCCACGCACTGCCGTTGCGGGGACGGAGCGTCCTCATCACGGGTGGTGGGTCCGGCATCGGCCGGCTCATGGCCCTCGGCGCCGCCCGGCGCGGGGCCGAGCGCGTGATCGTGTGGGACCTGGACGCCGACGCCGGCGCCCGCGTGGCCGGGGAGGTGCGCGCCCTCGGCGCCCGTGCCGAGGCCGCCGCGGTGGACGTGACGGACACCGTCGCCGTCGCCATGGCCGCGGCCGAGGCGGGCGAGGTGGACGTCGTCGTGAACAACGCCGGCGTGGTCACGGGCGCGCCGCTGCTGGCGGCCACCGAGGAGGGGATCCGTCGGACCTACGAGGTCAACGCCCTCGCCCCGTACTGGGTCACCCGGGCGTTCCTGCCCGGCATGCTGGAGCGGGACCGCGGCACCGTGGTGACGGTGGCCTCGGCCGCCGGCCTGGTGGGCGTGGCACGGCAGACCGACTACTCGGCGTCCAAGCACGCGGCCGTGGGGTTCACCGAGTCCCTCGAGGCGGAGCTGCGTCAGCGCGGCAGCGGCGTCGGCACGCTGACGGTGTGCCCCTTCTACATCTCCACCGGCATGTTCGACGGCGTCCGCACCCGTGTCCCGGCCCTGCTGCCCATCCTCGAGCCCGAGGCCGTGGCGGAGGCGGTGCTGGATGCCGTCGAGGACGGTCGGCGCCGCCTGCTGATGCCGGCGGCCGTGCACCTGATCGCCCCGCTGCGGGCGCTGCCCGTGCGCGCGTTCGACGCGACCATGGACCTGCTGGGGGTCAACCGCACCATGGACGGGTTCACCGGACGCACGGGCACGGCCGCCGGAGGCCTCCCGGCGGCGGATTCCCGCCCGGGCGACGCGGCGCGGTAGGCTTCCACAGTCTGCCTCCGGGCAGAGTTCCGGGTGCCCGCAGCGCCGCGGCCGGGCGCGTCCCGGCGCGGAGTCCGCCACGGGGTGTAGCTCAGCTTGGTAGAGCGCGCGCTTTGGGAGCGTGAGGCCGCAGGTTCAAATCCTGTCACCCCGACTCGACGTCACAGTAAACCGACAACCCAGTTCAACAGGAGCCGTCCGTGGTCAAGTCCACCGCAGAGAACCTCAGCCCGACCCGCGTCAAGCTGACCGTCGAGGTGCCGTTCGAGGAGGTGAAGCCCGCGCTGGACAAGGCCTACAAGGACATCGCCCAGCAGGTCCAGATCCCCGGCTTCCGCCAGGGCAAGGTCCCCGCGCGCCTGATCGAGCAGCGCTTCGGCCGCGAGGCCGTCGTGGACCAGGCCGTCAACGACAGCCTGAACACGTGGTTCGGCCAGGCGGTCGCCGAGGCCGAGGTCACCCCGATCTCCCGCCCCGAGGTCGACGTCACCGACGTCCCCGTGGGCGACAAGGCCGAGGGCCCCGTGGCCTTCACCGCCGAGTTCGACGTGCGCCCGACCATCGAGCTGCCCGACTACAAGGGCCTCAAGGTGACCGTGGAGCCCGCTGCCGCCACCGCCGAGGACGAGCAGGCCCAGCTGGACGCCCTGCGCTCCCGCTTCGGCACCCTCAAGGACGTGGACCGCCCGGCCGCGAAGGACGACTTCGTGACCATGGACCTCACCGCCTCCGTGGACGGCGAGCAGGTGGACCAGGCCCAGGGCCTGTCCTACCAGGTCGGCGCCGGCACCATGCTCGAGGGCATTGACGAGGCCCTCGAGGGCCTGTCCGCCGGCGAGGACGCCACCTTCGAGACCACCCTCTCCGGCGGCGAGCACGACGGCGAGACCGCCACGGTCAAGCTCGTCCTGCAGGCCGTCAAGGAGCGCGAGCTGCCCGAGGCCGACGACGACTTCGCCCAGCTGGCCTCCGAGTTCGACACAATCGCCGAGCTCAAGGAGGACCTGAAGAAGAAGGCCGCCGAGGAGGCCGTGAACCGCCAGGGCGTCGAGGCCCGCGACAAGGTCCTCGAGGAGCTCGGCAAGCTCGTGGAGGTCCCCGTCCCCGAGAACGTGATCGCCGAGCAGCTCGAGCAGCACTTCTCCCAGGGCGGCCACGCCGCCGGCGACGACCACGACACCCCGGAGCACCGCGAGGAGCTCGAGAAGAACACCCGCGAGGCGTTCGCCAACGAGGTCATCCTCGACGAGGTCGCCGAGGCCGAGTCCGTGACCGTGGACCAGGGCGAGCTGATCGAGTACATCATGGCCACCTCCGCGGAGTACGGCATGGACCCGAACCAGTTCGCGATGATGCTGGACCAGGCCGGCCAGATCCCGATGATCATGGGCGAGGTGCGCCGTCGCAAGGCCCTGGCCAAGGTCCTCGAGCACGCCGAGGTCACCGACACCGAGGGCAAGGCCGTGGACCTGACCGCGTTCGTGACCCCGGGCGGCCAGGAGGCCCTGGACGCCGCCGCCGAGTCCGAGGAGGCCCCGGCCGAGGAGGAGAAGGCGGAGAAGAAGGCGCCGGCCAAGAAGAA
>NZ_JAUNHR010000071.1 GCF_030523875.1 Micrococcus sp.
GAGGGCGTCCGTGAGGGCGTCCGCCACCTGCGCGCCCTGGAGGGTCTCGCGCGTCGTCTCGTTGGGGACGGCCAGCAGCAGGGTGTTGCCGATCTGCCCCTGGGGCTGGGCGAGGTAGACGTAGCCCATGAGGCGGGCGGTGACCCGGGCGTCGTCCTCGAGGGAGGAGACGACCTCGCGCCATCGCTCCAGCACGGCCTGCTCTGCCGTCATGGCGGACGTCCTCTCCCCGGGCGACGGGCCCGGGCGGCCCGCTGCGGTGTGCCTTCGATCGGCGTCAGCCTACCTGTTGTCCACAGGGTTGTGCACAAGAGGTGGACAACCCGTATCCTCCTGTGGACAGCCCGGCCGGGGCCCCTCCGCCCAGGGTCGATGCCGCGCACCCCGTTTGACCCCCGCGCCGACGGGCGACTAGAGTCGCCTGGTCCCCCGGGGCGGTGCCATGCCCTCTGCGCATGCCGCCGTGCCCGCCGGGGATTTCATGTCAGAGCCTCCCCGGTCCTTCCCCCTGGTTCATGTCCTCAGGTCGACGATCGAAGGCACACCAACACGTCGTGGAGAGATCACAGTGACCAAGCGCACCTTCCAGCCCAACAACCGTCGCCGCGCCAAGAAGCACGGCTTCCGCTCCCGCATGCGCACCCGCGCCGGCCGCGCCATCCTGGCCGCGCGCCGCGGCAAGGGCCGCACCGAGCTCTCGGCCTGATCCGGCTCCCCGGGCCGACGCGGCGCTCGTGCTGCCCCGTGACCGCCGCGTCCGCCGGCCCGAGGAGTTCCGCCACATCCGCCGCACCGGCTCCCGGGCCGGACGGACCGCCGTCGTGGTGAGCGTGGCCTCGGACACCGACCCCGCCCGGTCCTCAGCGACGAGTCAGACTCGTCAGCCGAGGGCCGGGTTCGTCGTGTCCAAGGCGGTGGGCAACGCCGTCGTCCGCAACCGCGTCACGCGGCGCCTGCGGGCGATCCTGCGGGAGGAGCTGGAGTCGGACGCCCTGCGCGGCCGCCCGCTGCTGGTGCAGGTCCGCGCCCTGCCCCCGGCCGCCGAGGCCGACCACGCCACGCTGCGCCGCGAGGTGCAGGGCGCGCTCGCCTCGGCGCTGCGCCGCCACACGGCCCGGGCCCAGGAGGGATGAGATGACCGCCTCCTCCCCGTACGTCGTGCTGGAGCCCTCGCAGGAGTGGGGGCCGCTGCGCGCCCTGCCGGCCACCGTGCTGGCCTGGCTGCTCATGGCCTACCGCGCGGTGGTCTCCCCCCTCTACGGCCCCGTCTGCCGCTTCTTCCCGAGCTGCTCCGCCTACGGGCTGGAGGCCGTGCACGTGCACGGCGCGCTGAAGGGCTCGGCACTGGCCGCCGCCCGCGTGGCCCGCTGCCACCCCTGGAACGACGGCGGCGTGGACCCCGTGCCGCCGGGCCGGCGCCGATGGCCCCCGGGACGCGAGCCCCGGATCATCGCCCTGAACCACCCGCCCATCCCACCTGACCCCTCGCAGGAGGACTGAGACCCATGTTCGAAGCCATCCTCGCCCCGTTCCGCTGGATCATGTCCTGGCTGCTGGGCGCGTTCCACACCGTGCTGGAGATGTCCGGCATGCCCGCCGACTCCGGCTGGACCTGGGCGCTGTCCATCCTGCTGCTGGTGGTGCTCATCCGCACCCTGCTGATCCCGCTGTTCGTGAAGCAGATCAACGCGCAGCGCTCCATGCAGGCCATCCAGCCGGAGCTGCAGAAGCTCCAGGCGAAGTACAAGGGCAAGAAGGACTCGCTCTCCCGCCAGGCCATGGCGCTCGAGCAGCAGGCCCTGATGAAGGAGCACAAGGCGAATCCGTTCGCCGCGTGCCTGCCGCTGCTCGTGCAGATGCCGTTCTTCTTCGCCCTCTACCAGGTGCTGATCGGCGCCCGCGGGGCGGCCGAGCGCGGCGAGGGCATGGACGCGCTGTCCGCGGACCAGATCCGCTCCTTCGAGGGCTCCACGATCTTCGGCGCCCGCATGTCCGACACCCTGCTGCGCTCGCTGGACCAGGACAACGCGGTGGCCGTGGTGATCGTGGCCCTCATCCTGATCGTGCTGATGTCCGGCTCCATGTTCTTCATGCAGAAGATGCTGATGACCAAGAACATGACCCAGACGGCCCTCACCGGCCCGATGATGCAGACGCAGCAGATCATGCTCTACGCGATGCCCCTGATCTTCGGCATCGGCGGCATCAACTTCCCCATCGGCGTGCTCCTCTACTGGACCTACTCGAACTTCTGGGCCGTGGGCCAGCAGTGGTGGATCATCCGCCGCAACCCGACCCCCGGCTCCCTCGCGGAGCAGGAGCTCAACGAGCGCCGCGCCGCCAAGGGCCTGCCGCCCGTCGGCCAGAAGGTGACCTCCGCCCCGGCCCCGAAGGCCGCCGGAGCCTCCGCCTCCTCCCCCGCCGCGGGTGAGTCCGTCCGCGCCGACGCCGCCCCGCGCCGGACCTCGAACCAGCGGCAGCAGCCGCAGCGCAAGAACCGGAGGAAGAAGTGACCGGCCCCGAGGAGACCGCCGCCCAGGCGCCCGACGACGGCGTCGCCTCCGAGACCCCCGGCGTCCCCGCGGCGCCCGGTCAGGCCCCGGCCGACGACGACCGCGCCGAGGCGGTGCGCCGCCTCGAGGAGGAGGGCGACGCCGCCGCGGACTACGTCGAGGAGCTGCTCGACATCGCCGACCTGGACGGGGACATCGACATCGAGGTCCGCGACGGCCGCACCTACGTCTCCGTGGTGCCCGGCGAGGACGACGAGGACGACCGCCTCGCCGACCTCGTGGGCGCCGACGGCAGGACCCTCGAGGCCCTGCAGGAGCTCGTGCGCCTCGCCGTGCTCGCCGCCACGGGCCACCGCTCCCGCCTCATCCTGGACATCGCCGGGCACCGGGAGCGCCGCGACGCCGAGCTGCGCCGCCTCGCCGCCGAGGCGGTCGAGCGCGTGCGCGAGGGCGCGGGCGTCGTCCATCTCGACCCGATGGGCGCGTACGAGCGCAAGATCGTGCACGACGTCGTCGCCGAGGCCGGCCTGGCCTCCGAGTCCGAGGGCGAGGGCCCGCGACGCCATGTGGTGATCAGCGCCGATGGCTGAGACCCGCGACCCCCGGGACCCCGGAACCGAGGGGGCGGAGGCGGCCGCGCCGTCGTCGTCCGCCGCCCCGGAGCTGGGCGACGCGCTGCGGCCCGCCGCCGAGCGCCTCTTCGGCGAGGCCCTCCCCCTGGCCGAGCGCTACGTGGGGCACCTGGCGACCACGGGCACGGAGTGGGGCCTGCTGGGCCCGCGGGAGGTGCCCCGCCTGTGGGAGCGCCACGTGCTCAACTGCGCCGTGGTGGCCGAGCTGCTGCCCGAGGGCGCCCTCGTGGCGGACGTGGGCTCCGGTGCTGGCCTGCCCGGCCTGTGCCTGGCGCTGGCGCGGTCTGACTGCCGCTTCACGCTGATCGAGCCCCTCGAGCGGCGCGTGACGTGGCTCGAGATGGTGGTGGCGGACCTCGGCCTGACGAACGTGGAGGTCGTCCGCGCCCGCTCCGAGCAGGTGGCGGACGAGGTCCAGGTGGACGTGGTGACCGCCCGCGCGGTCTCCGCCCTCAAGACCCTCCTGCCCCTGACCATGCCGCTGCTGCGCAGCACGGGCGAGCTGCTGGCCATCAAGGGCCGCTCCGCGGCGGACGAGATCACCGCCGCCCAGAAGCCCCTGCGCAAGTATGGTGGTGGCGAACCGGAGATCGTCACCGTGGGCGGGGACCTGCTCCCCGAGCCCACCACCGTGGTGCGCGTGCCCGCGCGCCGTCCCCGCTGACCCTCCCCTCCCCCGGGGCGCGGTCGGCCGGTCTCCCCGGACCATGCCGGTGCGCCCGGCGAGGAGGAGGACGCATGGCCAAGGACGAGGACAGCCGCGGAGGCACCTGGAAGGCCCTCAAGCAGAGGTGGTCCGGACGCACGGCGGACCGGGGCGCCGCCTCGGAGGACGCCGCGCGGCTGCGCAGCCGGCGCCCCACCGCGCCCGAGCGGACGCGGGTGTTCACGACGTCGAACCAGAAGGGCGGCGTCGGCAAGACCACGACCACCGTGAACCTGGCGGCGGCCATGGCGCGCACCGGGATGCGCGTGCTCGTGATCGACATGGACCCCCAGGGCAACGCCTCGACGGCGCTGAACGTCCCCCACGGCGCCGAGGTCGCCTCGGTGTACGACGTGCTCCTGGACGAGATGGAGATGCACGAGGTTGTGCAGGACGCCCCGGACGTGGACGGCCTGCAGGTGGTCCCCTCCACCACCGAGCTGGCCGGCGCCGAGATCGAGCTCGTGTCCCTCGTGGCCCGCGAGCAGCGGCTGTCCCGGGCGCTCGAGCGGTACATGGCGTGGCGCGAGGACCAGGACCAGGAGCGGCTGGACTACGTGTTCATCGACTGCCCGCCGTCCCTGGGCCTGCTGACCGTGAACGCGTTCGTGGCCGCCGAGGAGGTGCTCATCCCCATCCAGGCCGAGTACTACGCCCTCGAGGGGCTCTCGCAGCTGCTGAACAACGTCCAGATGATCCAGAAGCACCTGAACCCGCGCCTGCAGGTCTCCACCATCCTCCTGACGATGTTCGACGCGCGGATGAACCTGGCCGTGCAGGTCGCCGAGGAGGTGCGGTCCCACTTCCCGGGCCAGCTCCTGGACATCGCCATCCCGCGCAACGTCCGCATCTCGGAGGCCCCCAGCTACCAGCAGACCGTGCTGACCTACGACCCGGCCTCCGCCGGCGCCGTGGCCTACCGCGAGGCGGCGGCGGAGATCGCCCGCCGCGGGGCGCCGGCCGTCCGCACCGGATGCTGACCGCCTCTCCCCCCGGCCCGTTGCGGGCCGCGCGGGGAGGCCCGCGGCAGGATCGGCCCCTCCGGTCCAGCCCGTCCTCTTCACGACGACGACGGCCCCGCCCCTATGGCGGGGGCCGTCGCCGAGTGCGCCGGTTCGGATGGTCGAATACCGAAGACAAGTCTCAGGGGTTGATTGCCGTGATGATGTTTCACGTGGAACGGCGCCTGTGCCGGAGGCGCCGAACTCAAGAAGGCTCATCCTCAATCGTCGCTGCTCACACTGCGGGAGACCGGACCGAGGGCGGACGACAGGCCAGCTGACCTTGCGATGGCCATGGGGTGTGGGCAGACAGGTGCCACGGAGAGGCCGGGGCCGGCTCCCCGTCGCGGCCCTCGCGTCGTTCTGGCCTGGGTGACCAGCACGACGCGAGGTGTCCGCATGTCCTGCTTCAGTCGGGCCGGGTCCCCTGGTGGACCCTTCCATGCTTCGTGCGAGACCAGCCCTCCGGTTGACGAGTCCAAGGAGGAACAAGGGAGAGACAGGGAGAGGCACCTGTCGTACCACTTGAACCGAGAAGGTCAGTGACGGCTTCGGATCAATGAACCACTGCCGTGAGACGGAGTCTCCCGCCGTTGGGCGACGCGCGCGGCGGAGACAATCGGATCCTGTGAGGCCGGCGCCGGTTACCAGGGCGCTCACAGCAACCCATCCCCGAGATGGTCCGCCATTCTTCGGAGACGGCAGCACTCATACATTGTTTTGTATACATGTGACGCGGGCCCGACGCCACATCAAAGATTGAATGATTGAACAGTAAGAGGGGTTGCCCACAGATGCGGCACGGGTGTCCGTCCTATGCAGGAAGAGGGCTGGGATAAGCGCGTACACTGTTGATATGTGCACAACTACGGGGGATAAACCTCGAGGTCGGCGCTACGCCCATGGTGTCGCGTGGCCCCTACGGAACCGCATGACGTCTTCGGTCTGGTGATCCTGACGGAGGCCGCAATCTGGGCTGAGGGGTGTGGCGCTGTTTCACGTGAAACTCCGACTCACCGCGCGGCAGCTTGGACAGACGCACCCATTCTTCAGTATCGACCCGCGACCTGGAGAAGGACAGAAATCATGAGGAAGCGTAGGGCGACCGGCGCACCTTCTATCCTCCCGAGGTCATCATCAGGATGAGGGGGCAGTGACGCTTTTTTGCCCGATCAACGCGCGCCACGATTGCTCTTCGGGCGTGGGAGTGACGGTTGCCCTGCTGTTTCACGTGGAACATCTCAGGGCGGGGTTCTTCATCTTGCAGGCCCGATCCAGAGTGCCTTCAGATGAGGTGATCTGCTTCGATGCCCCTTTGCAGACTCCCCTCACGTGTCATCGAACGGGCTACGTGTGAGGGTGTGCGGCCATAGGAGATGGTGAGATGAGATTGGACCCCAATGTTCATGTGGCACGTTTCACGTGAAACACGAGGAGCCGTCTGCAGATCCGTATTGGGGCGGGAGTGGCATGCCTACCACTGTCGCTGAGGACCAGGCGATCGCTGGCACGGGACAGATCCCCGGAATTTCATCGAGACCGGCAATATTCCCCATCCCAAGGGGCACGTCATGCAGGCTGTGCGCGACATCCGCGGAAGCAGCACAATGCTCCGCAGTACGAACAGCTGCACCTGGGTGTTCTTGGACAGCAGGACCTGCCCCCGCACCATTCGGCACCCCAACCCACGTTTCACGTGAAACGCGATCGGCCATGACCCGACGACTGACCCTCAAGGTGGCGCTCCATGGCTGCAGAGACCAACGAGGACGTGGGCCGTCAGGATGTCATGAAGAAGTGCCGAATGGCCATCGGATCCGTTCAGCTGCTCTGGGAACCGCGATCGCTCACCAGCCCCGTTCATCTCCACACATCTGCGGTGAACAATGATCCCTCGCGTGGCCCAGGGTAGATGCCCCGGTCCGAATTGGGGGACTATTTGGGCCATGTTCCACGTGAAACATAGCCGCCCCTGAATGGCGCTGTCGCCCCGGCGGCACCATGTTGGGTCGATATCGGGGCAGATGAACATCAACCGCACGGGAATGTCGAGAGCCGAAGCCACAAACAAAACCTTTGGCGTTCTGACAGAGGAACAGGGTTACCTCATGGCCTCCTTCGCTTCAGCCGAAGCCCGATGCCGCTGCTGTCAGCCTGCCATCGCGTGCCTCTCAGCCGCTATCGACGCCCTTCGTGAGGATCTCCACCACGAGGCAACTCGCGAGGGGGGGGCCATGGAACGAGGACAGTCCCGCAGGGGCGACTGGGGTCGTTGCGGCCTCCCCGACACGGCCAGCCACGACCCGACGCCCCTTCAGGTCAGAAGTCACGGAGTTCATGTTCCACGTGAAACAACACGTCGCCCGAACGACGGCATCGGGCGGGTGGACGCACTCCCCGTCGACCGCTCGAACCGTAGAATGACGCAGGAATGCCGCGAACAAGGAGGAAGCAGTGGTCAAGACCAGCCGCCGAGGGGGACTGGGCCGTGGCCTGGGTGCCTTGATCCAGAACACGACCGAGCCTGACACAGAAGAGAGAACCTCTTCTACAACGGCAGCTCCGGCCAGGCAAGCCGCCCCGGAGGAGACGCGCACCCCACCTCGCCGCCGGTCGAACGCGGTGGAGTCTCAGGAGACCCTCGAGCTCGCACACCAGGATTCCCCCGATGACGACGCCGGCTCGCCCGCCACCACTGCGGAGGACGCGACGGTCCAGAAGAAGGACGCAGCGGCCGGGCCCTCCACGCCGTTGGCTCCCCGACGAGCCACCAGCACCTCATCTTCTCGCGCGAAGTCCAGTTCGTCCGCTTCATCTAAGAAGACGACCACGGACTCGAAGGCCTCCGGCGCCAAGACGCCCCCTCGTCAGCGTCCGGCAGACATCTTCTTCGCCCCCACCCAGGACGAGGGGGAGGCGGCCTCGCCCCGCCGCTCCTCCCGGGCCGGCCGCCCCGCCATGCCCACGGTGAAGGCACCCGGCCGCAGGACGACCTCCACGGCCTCCCCGGCTGCCGAGGGTGCTCCGGCCGCTCCCGCGGATCACGCTTCCACCGTCTCCCCGGGCATCGCCGTCCTGCGAGAGATCCCGGTGGGGGACATCCACCCCAACCCGAGGCAGCCCCGCGAGGTGTTCGACGAGGAGCACATGGCGGAGCTCGTCACCTCCATCACCGAGGTGGGGATCCTGCAGCCGATCGTCGTGCGCGAGGTCACCGACGCGTCGACCCCCTATGAGCTCATCATGGGCGAGAGACGCTGGCGCGCCACCCAGAAGGCCGGCCTGGACACGATCCCCGCGATCGTCCGGCAGACCCCGGACCAGGATCTCCTCCGTGACGCCCTTCTGGAGAACCTCCACCGCTCCCAGTTGAATCCCCTGGAGGAGGCGGCCGCGTACCAGCAGCTCATGGAGGACTTCTCCTGCACCCAGGAGGAGCTCTCGCAGCGCATCGGCCGCTCGCGCCCCCAGATCTCCAACACCATGCGCCTGCTGCGCCTTCCCCCGCTGGTGCAGCGGCGCGTGGCGGCCGGCACCCTCTCCGCCGGGCATGCCCGGGCGCTGCTCGGCCTGGAGGACCCGGCGGAGATGGAGCGCCTGGCCCAGCGGATCGTCTCCGAGGGGCTCTCCGTTCGGGCCACCGAGGACGCCGTCGCCCAGCTGCAGGGCTCGGTCCGTCCTGCGCCGAAGGCCACCCGGGGCCGGGACGAGAGCACGCGACATGAGCGCCTGGACTACTTCGCCACCGCCCTGACCTCCCGGCTGGACACCCAGGTGAAGATCACCCTCGGCGCGCGCAAGGGGAGAATCGCCATCGACTTCACCTCCGTGGAGGACCTGAACCGCATCATGGACCTGATCCAGGGTGAGGCCCCCTCGGGGAAGCCCAAGAAGCGCTGAGGCGGGCGACGTCGTCGGCCGGCTCCGGCGGGCGATGTCCACACAGCAGGAGGGCCCCTCCACCCTGACGGTGGAGGGGCCCTCCTGCAATCCCCGTGATGGGGGAGGGGCGGCTCAGCCGAGCAGCGCGGAGAACTCCTTCTCGAGCTGCTGCTTGGGCTTGGCGCCCACGGACTCGGCCACCTTCTCGCCGTTCTGGAAGCCCAGGACCAGCGGGATGGAGGTGACGCCGAACTTCGCGGCGGACGCGGGGTTCTCGTCGACGTTCAGCTTGGCGATGACGACCTTGCCTTCGTGCTCGGCGGCCATCTCGTCGAGGACCGGGCCCAGCATGCGGCACGGGCCGCACCACTCGGCCCAGAAGTCCACGAGGACGGGCACCTCGGAGTCGAGGACCTTCTCCTGGAAGTCGGCGTCGGTGACGTTGATGGTGCTCATGGTGTTCCTCCTGGTCGGACGGGGGTGGGAAGACGGGACGGACGGCTGACGGTCAGTGCCGTCCTCACCTTCACTCCTGACGCCTGTCAGGGGTGAAGGAGAAGACGCTCAGGCCGGGTTGCTGTCCGAGGACGGCGGGGCGGGGGTGGCCTCCTCGACGTCGGCGACCTCGGCGAGGTAGTGCTCGACGTCCTGGGCGGCCACGCAGCCGGAGCCGGCGGCCGTGATGGCCTGACGGTAGGTGTGGTCGGTGACGTCGCCGGCGGCGAACACGCCGGGCACGGAGGTGCGGGACGAGGGGTGCTCGATCCGGATGGTTCCGTGTTCGGTCAGCTCCAGCTGACCCTGCACCAGGTCGGTGCGCGGGTCGTGGCCGATCGCCACGAACAGCCCCGTGACGTCCAGCGCGGACTCCTCGCCGGTCTGGGTGTCCCGGAGGGTCAGGCCCTCCAGCTTGTCCTGGCCGTTCACCGCCGCGACCTCGGTGTTCCAGTGGAACTCGATCTTGGGCTCCTCCATGGCGCGGCGCCCCATGATCTTGGAGGCGCGCAGCTGGTCCCGGCGCACGAGCACGTGGACCTTGGAGGCGAACTTGGTGAGGAAGAGCGCCTCCTCCATCGCGGAGTCGCCGCCGCCGGCCACCGCGATCTCCTGGTCGCGGAAGAAGAAGCCGTCGCACGTGGCGCACCAGCTCACGCCGTGGCCGGACAGGCGCTTCTCGCCCTCCACCCCGAGCTCGCGGTACGCCGAGCCGGTGGTCATGATCACCGCGTGCGCGCGGATCTGCGACCCGTCGCCCAGGGTCAGCACCTTGGGGGAGGAGGTCAGGTCGGCCTCCACCACGTCGTCGAAGACGATCTCCGCGTCGAAGCGGCGGGCCTGGGCCTCCATGGCCGCCATGAGGTCGGGTCCCATGATGCCCTCGGCGAAGCCGGGGTAGTTCTCCACCTCGGTGGTGTTCATCAGCTCGCCGCCGGCAGTGACCGCACCGGCCACGATGACGGGCTCCAGGTTGGCACGGGCCGTGTACACGGCGGCGGTGTAGCCGGCCGGGCCGGAGCCGACGATGACGACGTTGCGGACCTGCTGGTCCTGCTCGGGGGTGCTCACGTGGTCCTCCAGGGGTCGGGGATGTCTCTCGCTCCCCCACGGCAACCGCGGGCGGGGGACGCCTATTCCGTGGCCCATCCGCCCGGGGAGGGCGTCAGCGGACCTCGATCTCCGTCAGCTGCAGCCCGTACGGATGCTCGGCGCCGTCCTCGATCTGGGGCAGGGAGGTCAGGCTCAGGATGACGTACTGGGCCGTGCTGTCCTCCACCTCCACGGGGACGGCGACGGAGCCCTCGTCGAAGGTCCCCTGGCCGATCTCCCGGGCGTCGCCGGGCCCGCCCTCGGGGCTGTCCGCGATGTACGCGATCCAGCTGCCGCCGGTGCCGCCGGCGGACTGCACCACGACCTCCTCGATCTGCGCGGGCTGCTCGAGCTCGACCACCACGTTCATGCTGTCCACGTAGCCGCCGAAGTTGGGCCGGTTGTAGGCGTAGCTCTGCCACGCGGTGCCCGGGTCGCCGTCGATCAGGTTGCTCAGGGTGTCGTCGTTCTCCGCCTCCAGCTCGGGCATCTCCGCCACGCGGCGCTCGACGGCCACCGGCCGGGGCTCGACGGCGGCGGGGCCCGCGGCCGCCGCGGAGGTCTCCTCCTGGGCGGCCGCCTCGGACGACGGCGCCTCCGACGTCGCGTCGTCGGCGGGGGCCGCCTCGGAGGCGGCCTCCTCGGACTGCGCGGGGGAGGAGGACGCGGGGGAGGGGGCGACGGAGCGGGTGTTCTGGCCGAGCAGGAACAGCCCCACCAGGCCCGCGAGGACCAGGGCGCCCACGAGCAGGAGCGCGAGCAGCCAGGACCGGCCGCTCGAGGCCCGCGCCGGCTCGTCGGCGGTCGGGGCCGTCCCGGCAGGCGCGGCGGGCGCGGCGGACGAGCCCCCGGCGCCTCCGGCGGCGGCGCGCTCACCCGAAGCCCCGGTGCGTGCCGGGTCGGCGGCC
>NZ_JAUNHR010000072.1:0-1904 GCF_030523875.1 Micrococcus sp.
CTCCCGCAGGTCCTCCTCTCCTGGACGCTGGCCGTCGGCGTCGTGGGCACCGCCGCCTTCCCCCAGGTGTACCCGTACCACCGCACCCTCACCGGGGACATGGCGGTCACGCAGCATGCGCGGGACCTGGCCCACGCGGTCTCCCTCATCCCGGACGACGTGTGCGTGGAGGCCGCCGACAACGCCGTGCCGCACCTCACCGCGCGCACCCACGTGGGCCTGCACGGGGACATCGGGGACGAGCTGTCCACGTGGGTGATCGTCGACACGTCGGTGGAGGAGCTCGGCGGCTGGGACCCGCTCACCCCCGCCCAGGCGATGGCGCGTGCCGACCGCCTCGGGTTCGAGGTCGTCTGGGCCGAGCGCGACGTCGTCGTGCTCCGCCACCCGACGCGCGGGGTCTCCCCCGTGTGCTCGACCTACCTCGAGCACCGCTGACCGCGGCGCCGTCGACGGCTCAGGCGCGCTGCAGGCCCCGGCCGGACGGCGGCAGGAGGAACCGATCCTCCGCGCCCGTGAAGACGCCGGCGCCCGGGTCCTCGGCCACGCCGGAGGGCAGCGGCTCCACCCCGTCCACGAGCGCGGAGCGGCGCACCGGGTCGCGGGAGGGGTCCAGGACGTCCCGGACCACGGTGGCCATGATCCAGATGAGGGCCAGCACGTGCGCCACGATGCCGGAGGCGTACCAGGCGGTGATCCACCACGCGCCGTCGGCGAAGGCCCCGCCGGAGGTGATGCGGGCGGACTCCATCCACACGCCGCCCCAGTGGTAGACCTCCACGGCCATCCAGATCCAGAACCGCCGCCGGCGCGGGGTCGCCAGGACCACCAGGGGGATCAGCCACATCACGAACTGCGGGGAATACACCTTCCCCCAGATCAGGAACGAGGCCACGATCAGCAGGCACAGCTGGGCCACGCGCGGCCGGTGCCGGGCGGCCAGACCCAGGTACGCGATCGCGGCGCAGCACAGCGCGAACATCCCGTTCTGGAGGGTGGAGAACGTGGAGCCGGACCAGCCGGTCCAGGCCAGCGCCAGCCAGGTGGAGGAGAAGGAGACCTCGCGGTCCCCGGAGAAGGTGTAGAACCGGGACCACTGGTCGAAGGCGGTGAGCATGAACGGCACGTTCACCGCCAGCCAGGCGGCCACCCCGGTCCCGAGGGCGGCCAGGAAGCCGCGCCAGCGCCCGGTGCGGATCGCGAGCACCAGCAGCGCCCCGTAGAAGAACAGCGGGTAGAGCTTCATGGCGGCGCCCAGTCCGAGCAGGAGCCCGGACAGGACGGGGCGGTCCTCGCTCCACGCCCACAGCGCCAGCGCCGCGAGCATCACGGCCCACAGGTCCCAGTTGAGCATCGAGGTGAGGACGATCCCGGGGGCCACCGCCACCAGCAGCGCGTCCTTGGAGCGGCCGCGGGCCGTGTACGCGGTGGCCACCACGGTGACCATCCAGCACAGGGTGACCCCGATCGCGTTGACGTCGAAGTACACCACCGTGCGCTCGTGCAGGGAGCCGTCGCCCGGCACGAGCCAGGACGTCACGCCCGCGACCACCGCGAGCAGGGCCGGGTACTCCATCCACTGCTCCTCCGGGAGGGGCGTGTAGAAGGGGAAGTACCCCTCGGCGAGCCCGCGCGTGGGGAACAGCTGCGCGAAGTCGGAGTAGCACATGTGCACGTGCACGTCCGGGGCGGCCCACCCGTTCACACGACACCACTGCTTGGTGAGGAGGGCGACGACGGCGGCCGCCGCCGTGACGGCGATCAGCACGCCGATCCACCGCGGGTCGGGTCGGCCGGTCGGACGCAGCGCGGCGGCGCGGGGACGGGAGCTCACGGGTCTCACTCCTGGACGGGAGCGGCGGTGCGGGCGGACGGCCCGGGCGCCGGCGAGCAGCTCGGGGAGG
>NZ_JAUNHR010000072.1:1914-11128 GCF_030523875.1 Micrococcus sp.
GGGTGCGGGCGGGGTCGGGGGTGCGGGCGGGACCGGTGAGGGACGGCCGGGGGCCTGCGTCGGGCGGCTCGGCGCCCGGTGGCCTCCCCCGCGGCTCGATGGTCTCATCCGGCGGCGCGCCGCGGCCCCGCGGGAAGACGGCGGCGGTGACGGGATCGCCGCGCACGATCCACCACGCGGCGGCCAGCGAGGCGGCGGCGGCCACCGTGCGGACGAGCCACAGGGGCAGCCACTGCGCCACGGACAGCTGGTCCACCACGCCCACCGCGGTCAGGGCGAGGACGGCGGCCGCCGTCACCCAGCCGAGCCATCGGGGGTGGTCGGCCGCGCCGGACAGGGGACGGGGGGCGCACGCCAGCAGGGGCAGCACCCACAGCAGGTACCAGGGCTGGACGATCGGGGCGGCGAGGACGGCCACCGCGAGGACCGCCGCGGACGCCGCCAGCGGCTCGGGGGCGCGACGGCGCAGGGACAGCCACGCGGTGAACGCCAGGGTCGCGACGGTCAGGGCGGTGTAGAACCAGCCGGCCACCTGCCGGGCGGGCAGCGGGGAGACGAGGTCGACCGCCCAGCCCAGGGCCAGGCCCACCAGGCCGGCCGGGGCGTAGGGGAAGGCGGCGTCGCCGCTGGTGGTCATCGCGCGGACCCATCCGAACCACAGTCCGGAGAGCGCGCCGAGCATGGTGAGCACGGCGAGCGTCGCCGTCGCCGTGGTGATCCACGGGCCGATGCGCCGGGTCCGCCGCAGCCGCGGGGCGCCCGGGCGGAACGGGGCCGCACCGGCGGGCAGCAGCATCCCCACGAAGGGCAACAGCAGCGCGGTGAGCGGCTTGATGGCCACGGAGAGGGCCACCAGGACGATCCCCCACAGCGCCGCCACCCGGCGCCGCGGGGCGCGCAGCATGAGCGCCAGGCCCGCCAGGAGCAGGCCCACCATGAGGGCGTCGTTGTGGGCGCCGGCCACCATGTAGAGCAGGAACAGGGGGTTGGCCACGACCACCCACACGGCCCACGGACCGCACCGGCCGCCGGGCTCGGCCAGACGCGGCAGGGCCCAGACGCACAGGGCCAGCCCCGCGAGCGCGAGCAGCCGGAACGCGGTGACGGACAGCTCCACCTGCCCCCCGGTGACGTGCCAGGTCCCCTCGGCGAAGAGGAGGAACAGCGGTCCGTACGGGGACGGGGACTCGGCCCACAGGGAGTCCGCGCCCTGCATGAACCATCCAGGCAGGCGCGAGACGCCCGTCTCGTACGGGTCCAGCCCCAGGGAGAGCAGCCGCCCCTGCTGGAGGTAGGAGAACACGTCCCGGGAGAAGATCGGCAGGGCCAGCATGAGGGGGGCGGACCACAGCCACGCCGCCCGCGCCGGCAGCCCCGCGTGGGCGTCCCAGCGCCCGTCCAGGGCCCGGCCCAGCCGCAGCCACGCACCGACCAGGCCGAACGTGCCCAGGGCCAGCAGCACCGCGCACGCGAGGACCCCCGGCAGCCCGGTGCGCAGGGGCACCAGCAGGGTGGATCCGGAGAACACCGACGACGGCGTCATCGGCTGCCAGCCCACGCCCCACGAGGCGACCATCACGGCCAGGGACGCGAGGAGACCCTCCCGCACGGTCCGGTGGGGGTCGGGTCGGGCCCGGCCCCGGGGGCGGGCCGTGGAGCCGGCGCCCGAGGGCCGGCTCACCGCGGACCCGGGGCCCGGCCGGCGTCGTCCGCGTCCGGGACGCGCACCACGGGGTGCGGGCGAGTGTGGCCGGCGTCCTCGGCGGGGCGGCGGCGCAGCCGGCGCACGCCCTCGCGCAGGGCCGGGCGCACGTGCCAGTGGTCCTTGATGAAGCGGCTGGTGCGCCGGTCCACCACGAGGATCCACGCGAGGCTGAGCGCGGACACGGCCAGGGAGATGGCCTTGACCTCGCCGGCGATGTCCAGGAACTGCCAGGTGAACAGCTGGTCGGCGGCGCCGAAGGCCAGGAAGTAGCCCACCGTGAAGACGACCCACTTGACCTGCCAGTTGTCCCGCAGGCCGAGCACCGCGAAGAACGGCAGCAGCCACAGCAGGTACCAGGGCTGGATGATCGGCGAGAGGACGACGAGGGCCGTGAACGCCCACGTCATGCGGGTGAGCACCCGGTTCTGGCGGCCGAGGAACATGAGGGCGAGGACGATCGCCACGGAGAGCAGGCGGCCGGCCGTCTTGTACGCGCCCTCGATGGCCTGCAGGTCCGGCTCTCCGCCGGTCAGCGCCACGAGGGTCTCCGTGGCGCGGGAGAGCATGCCCACCGGGGCCCAGAGGACGGTGCCGGAGCCGGTGCCCGCCATGACGGCCACCCAGCCGAAACCGAACCCGTTGAGCACGCCCACCACGGCCATCAGCCCGAAGGACACCGCTGCCGTGACGCCCCAGAACAGGAACCGCCGCGGCCAGCCGGCGTGCGGCCCCGCCCACAGCAGCCCGATGAACGGCAGCAGGACCAGGGTGATCGGCTTGATCCCTAGGGAGGCCGTCACCAGCACGACGCCGGCCAGGCCCCACGCCGCGCTCGCCCCGGCCGACTGGGGCCGGGCGGAGTGCCCGGCGCGCAGCGCGCACCACACGCCGGCCAGGGCCAGGCCCACCATGAGGGCGTCGTTGTGCCCGGAGGCCACGAAGGAGACGGTGAACAGCGGGTTGGCCGCGGAGATCCACTGGGCCCACGCCCCGTTGACCCCGAGACGGCGGGCCAGCAGGGGGACGAACACCATGGTCAGCACCACGCCGACCACGGCCACCAGGCGGAAGAGGAAGATGGCCAGGTCCGGGTCCGTGTCCCCGGAGATCCGCACCACCGCCTCCTCGATCCACAGGAAGACGGGGCCGTAGGGGGTCTCGGAGTCCGCCCACGTGGCGTCGGCGCCGAGCTGGAACCAGTTGGACAGGGAGGAGATCGCGTCCTCGTACGGGTCCTGGCCGGCGGCCATGAGCCGCCCCTGCCCCACGTACGCGAAGATGTCCCGGCTGAAGATCGGCAGGGCGAACACCATGGGCAGGCACCACAGGGCCGTGGCGAGGTTCACCCGCCGCAGGGAGCCGGAGCCGAAGGGGCGCAGCGTCTGGCCCAGCCGCAGCCACGCCCAGAACATCACCCAGCAGCCGAGGGTCAGCAGGACGGTGCCGACGCGCACACCGGACTCCTGCGTGCGCCACGGGATCAGCCACTCCCACCGGTTGATGGGCGAGGCCGAGGCCAGCCAGCCCACGCTGAACGAGCCCGCCACGAGCATCAGCGAGCCGATCAGGCCCACCGCGATCGGCCAGCCGGGCCGGCCCGCGGTCTTGGGGTCCGTGCGCAGCCCGCCGACGCCGATGTACTCGGGGCGGGACCGCGTGGACCCGGACGGCGGTGAGGCCGGCACGCTCATGCGGCGGTGTCCTTCCGTGGGCACGTCGAGGGGCCCCGCTGCGGGGCTGAGGGGGAATCTATCACCGGCGCCCGCGAGTAGCCTGGGCGCCATGACTGAGACGAGCACCCCCGCACAGGACACGCCCCCCCTGGTCTGGATCGACTGCGAGATGACCGGCCTGGATCCGGACGTGGACGAGCTCGTGGAGGTGGCCGTCCTCGTCACGGACGCGGAGCTGAACGTGCTGGACGAGGGCATCGACCTCGTCATCCGCCCCTCCGCGGCCGCCGTGGCGCAGATGGACCCGTTCGTGCGGGACATGCACACCTCCTCGGGGCTGATCAAGGAGTTCGAGGACGGGCTCGCCGTCGACGACGCCGCCGCCCGCGTCCTCGCGTACCTGACCGAGCGCGTCCCCGCGGGCAGGGCGCTGCTGGCCGGCAACTCCGTGGGCCAGGACAAGCTGTTCCTCTCCCGGTACATGCCCGAGGTGGTGGCGCACCTGCACTACCGGATCGTGGACGTCTCCACGGTCAAGGAGCTGGCCCGCCGCTGGTACCCGCGCGCCTACTTCCAGTCCCCCGCCAAGACCGGCGGCCACCGTGCCCTGGGCGACATCCGCGACTCGATCACCGAGCTGCGCTACTACCGCGAGACCGTCATGGTTCCCGCTCCCGGCCCCACCACCGAGGAGGCCAAGGCCGCCGCAGCCCGCGTGGCGCCGGCCTCGTCCTGACTCGCCGCGCGCCCGCCGCCGGGGCCCGTGGGCCGGTTCGGAGCCGGGACGGATCGTGGTGTATAGTCTTCCCCGTTGCTCCGAGCGGTCCGCCGCCCACGGAGTGGACATGGTGGGCGTAGCTCAGTCGGCAGAGCGTCTGGTTGTGGTCCAGAAGGTCGCGGGTTCAATCCCCGTCGCTCACCCCGCCAAGGCCCCCGGAATCACGTGGATTCCGGGGGCCTCTCCGTGTCCGTGGTCGCGTGCTCCATGACAGGCGTAGGTTGGCCGGTGACGGCGTCGCGCCGGCGCCGTCCGTCCACCATCGAGGAGGCCGACGTGTCTGTCGTCAAGATCAACGCCATCACCGTGCCCGAGGGCGCGGGCCCCGAGCTGGAGAAGCGGTTCGCCGCCCGCAAGCACGCGGTGGACCAGGAGCCCGGATTCGAGGGCTTCCAGTTGCTGCGCCCCACCGCGGGCGCGGACCGCTACTTCGTGGTGACCACCTGGGCCTCGGAGGAGCACTTCGCCGCCTGGCGGGACGGGCGCATGCCCGCCGCGCACGCCGCGGAGAAGGACGGCCGGGCTGGTGTGCGGGGGGGTGCACCGGGGGGCCTCAGCCCCCCCGGCCCCGAGGGGGGCCCGGGCCCCCCCGGGGGGGGGGGCCCCGACGCCGTCGCGGGTCAGGACGCGGAGACGATGACCTTGAGGGCCTTCTCCTCGGCGGCGCGGCCGAAGGTGTCGTAGGCCTGCTCCCACTCGTCGAAGGTGAAGCGGTGGGTGACGAACTCCTCCGGCTTCACGGTGCCGGCCTCGATGTCCCGCAGCAGGTCCGGGGCGGTGGTCGCGTTGACCAGGCCGGTGGTGAATCGGATGTTCTCGATCCACTTCTCGTGGATGGGGAACTCGAAGGCCTTGCCGTGCACGCCCACGTTGGCCACGGTGCCGCCCGGGCGCAGGGCGTCGAGAGCGAAGGTCAGGGTCTGCGGGATGCCCACGGCCTCGATGGCCACGTCCACGCCCAGCCCGTCCTTCGTCATGCCCTTGACCTTCTCCAGCGCGCCCTCGCCGCCCGTGACGACGTCGGTGGCGCCGAAGTCGCGGGCCCGCTCGAGGCGGTACTCGTTGGTGTCCACCGCGATGACCCTCTCGGCCCCGGTGGAGCGGGCGGTCATGATCGCGGCCAGGCCCACGGGGCCGGCGCCGACCACCACCACGGTGTCCCCCTCCTGGACGCCGCCGTCGCGCACGCCGATCTCGTAGCCGGTGGGCAGGATGTCGGAGAGCATGACGCCCTGCTCGGCGGAGACGGACTCGGGCAGCGGGATGAGCCCGTTGTCCGCGAAGGGCACGCGCACGTACTCGGCCTGCGTGCCGTCGATCAGGTGGCCGAAGATCCAGCCGATGCCGCCCACCGTCTGGCAGTGGGAGGTCAGGCCGCGGCGGCAGTAGTCGCAGTCCATGCACTTGGTGACGCAGGAGACGATCACGCGGTCGCCGACCTCCACGTCCGTGCACTCCGGACCGACCTCGGTGACGACGCCGACGCCCTCGTGCCCGAGGATGCGGCCCTCGGTCACCGCGGGCACGTCGCCCTTGAGGATGTGCAGGTCAGTGCCGCAGATGGTGGTGGTCTTGATCTTGCCGGTCGCGTCGGAGGGGTTCTGTCTGGGCCGAGGGGCCCCGGCGGCGGGGAACGTCTCACCGGTAGACTCGGCGGGTCCCGTGCCACCCCCGTCGAAGGGCCCTCCCCGTGCCTGTCATCCGCCCCATCACCGTCTACGGCGAGCCCGTGCTCCACACCCGCGCGGCCGAGGTGGAGGTGATCGACGACGCCGTCCGCGAGCTGATCGAGGACATGTACGTCACGCAGGAGGCCGCCCGCGGCGTCGGCCTGGCCGCCCCGCAGGTGGGCGTGGGCCTGCGCATCTTCACCTGGACCTTCCCGGACACCCAGGACGCCCCGAACGTGGGGCATGTGATCAACCCCGTGCTGACCTACCTGGCCAAGCCGGCCCAGGGCGACCCGGACCCCCACGAGGACACCGAGGGGTGCCTGTCCGTGCCGGGCCACGGCTTCCCCCTGCTGCGCTCGGACCACGTGCGCGTCACCGGTCAGCGCGTGGACGGCGAGCGGATCGACTTCGAGGCCCGCGGCTGGTTCGCGCGCATCATGCAGCACGAGTACGACCACCTCAACGGCACGCTCTACGTCAACCGGCTCGAGGGCAAGTGGGCCCGGCGCTGGAAGCGGGCCCAGCGGGCCGAGCGCCTCAACGTCCCCGGGGTGACCTGGCTGCCCGGCTCCGACCCGGACCCGTTCGGCTACGACGCCGAGGACCACGAGCACGACCACGACGCCGAGTCGGCCGCACCCTCCCATGACGTCGCCGGGCGCGAGGACGACGCGCGGTGACGGCCCCCCAGACGGCCCCCGCCGAGCACGGGGCCGTGCGTCTGACCGGCCCCGCCGCCGCCCTGCCCGCCCCGCGGCGGGCGGCGCTCGAGCGCGCCGCCGCCCTGTTCCGGGCCGTGCCCGACTTCCCCGTCCCGGGCGTGGTGTTCCAGGACGTGACCCCCGTGCTCGCCGACCCCGACGCGCTGCGCACGGTGGTGGAGGAGATGATCGCCCCGTACGCGGGCCGGTTCGACGCGGTGGCCGGGCTCGACGCCCGCGGCTTCCTGCTGGCCGGCTTCGCGGCGGCGCTGACGGACACGGGCGTGATCCCGCTGCGCAAGGCCGGCAAGCTCCCCGTGACCGCGGGGCGGGTGGCCTACGACCTCGAGTACGGCAGCGCCGCCCTCGAGGCCTCCCCCGAGCTGGCCGAGCCCGGCCTGCGGGTGCTGGTGCTCGACGACGTCCTCGCCACCGGCGGCACCCTCGCCGCCGCCCACGAGCTGATCACCGCGTGCGGCGCCGAGGTGGCGGGCTCCGCCGTCGTGCTGGAGGTGGACGGCCTGGACGGGCGCGCCCGCGTGCCGGAGGCCCTGGCCCTGTTCACCGCCTGATCCCGCCGTCCGTACCCGGACGCGCCGCGGCCCCGCCACCTCCTCCGGTGACGGGGCCGCGGCGTCCCGGCTCCTGCGGGGAGCCGGACCGGATCAGGCCTGCGGGAAGACCGGCAGCGGGGCGCCGGCCATCTTCTTCACGCAGCGCACGACCTGGTGGGAGTAGCCGTACTCGTTGTCGTACCAGACGTAGAGGATGGCGTTCTTCCCCTCGTTGTTGACCAGGGTGGCCAGGCCGTCGACGATGCCGGCGCGGTTGGAGCCCACGAAGTCCGTGGACACGACCTCCGGGGAGTCGATGTAGTCGATCTGGCTGTGCAGCGGGCCGGTCAGGGACTCCTGCTTCAGGCGGGCGTTGAGCTCCTCCACCGAGGTGGGCTTCTGCAGGGACAGGTTGAGGATGGCCATGGACACGTCCGGGGTGGGGACGCGGATGGCGTTGCCGGAGAGCTTGCCCTTGAGCTCGGGCAGGGCCTTGGCCACGGCCTTGGCGGCGCCGGTCTCCGTGATGACCATGTTCAGGCCGGCGGCGCGGCCGCGGCGGGCGCCCTTGTGGAAGTTGTCCACGAGGTTCTGGTCGTTGGTGAACGCGTGCACGGTCTCCACGTGGCCGTGGTCGATCCCGTACTCGTCCTGGACCACCTTCAGCACCGGGGTGATGCCGTTGGTGGTGCAGGAGGCGGCCGAGAGGATGGTGTCCTCCGCGGTGATGTCGTCCGAGTTCACGCCGAAGACGATGTTCTTCATGTCGCCCTTGCCCGGGGCGGTGAGGATCACCTTGGCGGCGCCGGGGGCCTTGAGGTGCTGGGACAGCCCCTCCACGTCGCGCCACTTGCCGGTGTTGTCCACCACGATGGCGTCCGTGATGCCGTACGCCGTGTAGTCCACCTCGGACGGGTCGTTGGCGTAGATCACCTGGATCTCGGTGCCGTTGGCGGTGATGACGTCCCGCTCCTCGTCCACGGTGATGGTGCCGTCGAACGGGCCGTGGATGGAGTCGCGGCGCAGCAGGGAGGCACGCTTGACGAGGTCGTCCTCGGAGTTGCGGCGCACGACGACGGCGCGCAGGCGCAGCGCGGACCCGCCGCCGGCCTGGCCGAGGATGATGCGGGCCAGCAGGCGGCCGATGCGGCCGAAGCCGTAGAGCACCACGTCCTGGGGCTCGCCGAGGCCCTCGCCCGACTTGCCCTTGACGTCCGCGAACTCGGCGTCGAGGAAGGCCTGCACGTCCTGGCCGGAGGCCTTGTGCTTCTTGGCCAGCTCGGCCAGGTCCACGGAGGCGGCGCCGAGGTCCATGCCGGCCATGGCCTCGACCAGCGCGTAGGTGTCCTCGAGGGGCAGCACGACCTCGTCGATGCGGCGGGCGAAGCGGTGGGCCCTGATGATGTCGATCACGCCGCGGTTCACGAGGCTGCGACCGTAGATGCCGGTGACCACGTTGTTCTCGCGGTAGAGGGTGCCCAGCAGGGGGACCATCTTCTCGGCGAGCTCCTGCTGGATGTTCCACTCGGGGGTCTGGGTCGAGGCGGTGTCTGCCACGGGAGTCCTTCCTGAAAGCCTGTGGGGCCCGTCCGGGGATGGCCCGTCCGGGACCTCGTCGTCCACGGACAGCGCCATTCTATGCGGCGCCCGTCCCGCGCGGGGGTGTGCGTCCGGGTCCGGGGCGGCCCCGCCGCCCGCGTACACTGGCGGGCGGGACGGACCGGCGGACGGCCGCGTGCCCGCCCTTCGGGGTCGGGCGCGAGGAAAGTCCGGGCACCGCAGAGCAGGATGGTGGACAACATCCACCCGGGGTGACCCGCGGGCCAGTGCAACAGAGAGCAGACCGCCTCCGCGCCTCGTGCGCGGCGGTGAGGGTGAAACGGTGGTGTAAGAGACCACCAGCGGCCCCGGTGACGGGGTCGGCTCGGTAAACCCCATCCGGTGCAAGGCCGAACAGGGCGCGTCACGAGGGCTGCTCGCCCCAGCGTCCGGGTTGGCCGCTCGAGCCCGTCGGCGACGGCGGGCCCAGATGGATGGCCGTCACCTCGTCCGCGGCGACGCGGCGAGGCACAGAACCCGGCTTACAGCCGGTCCGTCCCCTCGCCCGCCTCGACGCCCTCCACGGGGAGG
>NZ_JAUNHR010000004.1:0-6416 GCF_030523875.1 Micrococcus sp.
GTCCTTCTCGATGTGCTTGCGGTACTCGTCCAGGGTGGTGGCGCCGATGGTCTGCAGCTCGCCGCGGGCCAGCATCGGCTTGAGGATGCTGGCGGCGTCGATCGCGCCCTCGGCCGCGCCTGCACCGACGAGGGTGTGGATCTCGTCGATGAAGAGGATGATGTCGCCGCGCGTGCGGATCTCCTTGAGCACCTTCTTCAGGCGCTCCTCGAAGTCGCCGCGGTACCGGGAGCCGGCCACGAGCGAGCCGAGGTCCAGCGAGTACAGCTGCTTGTCCTTCAGCGTCTCCGGGACGTCGCCGCGGTCGATCGCCTGGGCCAGGCCCTCGACGACGGCGGTCTTGCCCACGCCCGGCTCGCCGATCAGCACGGGGTTGTTCTTGGTGCGGCGGGAGAGGACCTGCATGACGCGCTCCATCTCCTGGGCGCGGCCGATCACCGGGTCGAGCTTGCCCTCGTGGGCCGCGGCGGTGAGGTTGCGGCCGAACTGGTCCAGGACCACGGAGCCCGCGTTCTGGCCCGCCTCGCCGCCGGCGCCGACGCCCGCGCCGGCGGTCTCCTTGCCGCCCTGGCCGCCGCCCTGGTAGCCGGAGAGCAGCTGGATGACGGTCTGGCGCACGCGGTTGAGGTCCGCGCCGAGCTGCACAAGCACCTGGGCGGCCACGCCCTCGCCCTCGCGGATGAGGCCGAGCAGGATGTGCTCGGTGCCGATGTAGTTGTGGCCCAGCTGCAGCGCCTCGCGCAGGGACAGCTCCAGGACCTTCTTGGCGCGCGGAGTGAAGGGGATGTGGCCGGGCGGGTTCTGCTGCCCCTGGCCGATGTCCTCCTGGACCTTCTCCCGCACGGCGGCCAGGGAGATGTCCATGGACTCGAGCGCCTTCGCGGCGACCCCCTCGCCCTCATGGATCAGGCCGAGCAGGATGTGCTCGGTGCCGATGTAGCTGTGGTTGAGCATGCGCGCCTCTTCCTGGGCGAGCACGACCACACGACGGGCACGGTCGGTGAATCTCTCGAACATGGGCACACTCCTTGCGTCGGTTCGGCTCGAGACTACGCACCGGCGCAGCACGACGGGCGACTGTTCGCCACAGGGGGAAGCGGTCCAGTCGCCCGTCGGAGAGGGGTGCGCCGGACGCCGCGGGGACGACGCCGGAGGGTCAGCGGGAGCGGCGCCTCAGGCCCGCTTCGCGTTGCGGAAGGCCTCCACGACGTCCCGGTGCAGGCGTCCGCGCGCGGACACCTCGTAGCCGTTCTCGGCGGCCCACTTCCGGATCTGCGCCGCCTCCACCTTGGGCGAGGGCGGGGCCACCGCGCGCCCCTTCTTCATGTAGGGCCGGAGGAACTCCCGCAGCTCGGTCGCGTGCTCCGCCGACAGGTCGATCTCGTAGTTGCGCCCGTCCAGGGCGAAGCTCACGGTCTCATCGGCCGCCGAACCGTCCAGATCATCCACGAGGACCACTTCCACTCTCTGTGCCATTGCTTGACTCCCACTTCCTTCGTCCGGTGCTCACGCCCTTTCCGGGCCGGACGGGACGCCGCCGCGCCGGGGCGCGGACCGCCGTCGTCGTCGAGCAGAGGGGTGCTCGCATGCTAACGCAGGGCGGGCACAGGGAATGGGCTTTCCTCCGGGGGCGAAGAGCGTTCAGCCTCGCGCTTTTCCGGCGATTCCCCGGGGCGGCGGAGAGGGTCAACGGGCGGGGCCGCCGCCGTCGACGCGCGGAGTGCCCTCGGCGCGGCGCGCGGCCCACTCCCGGGCCTCGGCCTCCTCGCCGGCGGCGCGGGCGTCGGCGCCGGTCAGGCGGCGCTGACGCGCCTCGCGCTCCCCCGCGTCCGAGCGCAGCAGGGAGCGCATCACCAGCCAGAAGACCAGCGCGAGGCCCACCGAGGGGGCCAGCACGGAGAAGTACTCCCAGAACGTGGCCACGGCTCAGGCCTCCGGCTTCAGCAGGGGGAAGAGGATGGTCTCGCGGATGCCCGCGTCGGTGAAGAGCATCACCAGGCGGTCGATGCCCAGGCCGATGCCGCCCATCGGCGGGGCGCCGTACTCGAGGGCGCGCAGGAAGTCCTCGTCGAGCTGCATGGCCTCGTCGTCGCCGTCGGCGGCCATGCGGGACTGCGCGGTGAGGCGCTCGCGCTGGATCACGGGGTCGATGAGCTCGGAGAACGCGGTGCCCCGCTCCATGCCGCCGATGATCAGATCCCACGCCTCGATCACGCGGTCGTCGTCCCGGTTCGGGCGGGCCAGCGGCTGGGCGGCCGGCGGGTAGTCGTACACGAACGTGGGGTTCATCAGCGTGGGCTCGACGATCTCGCCGAACAGCTCGATCACGAGCTTCTCCGCGCCCCACTTGGGGTCCACCTTGACCTCGTGCTCCGCGGCGATCCCGCGGAGGGTCTCGGCGTCGGTGTCCGGGGTGATCTCCCGGCCCACGGCCTCGGACAGGCCCGGGTACACGGACACCCAGGCCCACTCGCCGTCGAGGTCGATGACGCCCCGGTCCGTCTGGATCCGGCGGCCCGCGCCCACCGCGTCCGCGGCGTTGAGGATGATCTCCTGCATGCGCTCGGCCATCACGTGCATGTCCGCCCAGGCCTCGTAGCACTCGAGGGTGGTGAACTCCGGGGAGTGCGTGGAGTCCACGCCCTCGTTGCGGAACACGCGGCCGATCTCGTAGACGCGCTCGATCCCGCCGACGACGGCGCGCTTGAGGTACAGCTCGGTGGCGATGCGCAGCGTCATGTCCTGGTCGAACGCGTTCAGGTGCGTCTCGAACGGGCGGGCCTGGGCGCCGCCGTGGACGAGCTGGAGCATGGGGGTCTCCACCTCCACGTAGCCGCGGTCCTCGAGGGTGCGGCGCACGGCGGAGGTGACCTTCGCGCGGCGGTAGACCATCTGGCGCGCCTCGTCGCGGACGATCAGGTCCGCGTAGCGCTGGCGCACGCGGGTCTCCTCGTTCAGGTCCGCGTGCAGCACGGGCAGGGGGCGCAGGGCCTTCGAGGCCATCTCCCAGGCCGAGGCCTTCACGGAGAGCTCGCCGCGGCGGGAGACGATCACGGTGCCGGTGACGGAGAGGAAGTCGCCGAGGTCCACGGCCCGCTTCCACTCGGCGAGGGACTCCTCGCCCACCTCCGCGAGGGAGACCATGACCTGCAGGCGGACGGCGTCGCCGCCGTCGCCGGTCTCCTGGAGCGTGGCGAAGCACAGCTTGCCGGTGTTGCGCAGGAACACCACGCGGCCGGTCACGGAGACCTCGGGCCCGTCCTCCCAGCCGGCCTCGTGCTTCCCGTCGAACTCCGCACGGACCTCCGCGAGCGCGTGCGTGCGGGGCACCTGGACGGGGTAGGCCTCGCGGCCGGCGGCCAGGAGCTGCTCTCGCTTGGCGGCGCGGACGGCCTGCTGGTCGTGGTGGTCGACGGCGGCGGGGGCGGGGGTCTCGGAGGTCACGGTCCCCGAGTCTACCGACCGGACCCCCGGGCGAGCGGGCCGGGGGTCCGGTGACGGGCGGGGCGCTCAGCCGCCGCGGACCTCGGGGTTCACGAGCCCCGGGATCTCACCCCCGGTGGCCATGCCGACCGCGTTGCGGGCGGTGAGCACGGCCATGGCGTCGCGGGTGCCCTCGGCGGCCGAGCCCAGGTGCGGCAGGAGCATCACGTTGTCCAGCTCCGCGAGGCCCTCGGCCAGGGCGGGCTCGTCCTCGTAGACGTCGAACCCGGCGCCGGAGATCCGGCCCGCGCGCAGCGCGGCGACGAGCGCGGCCTCGTCCACCACGGGGCCACGGGCGGTGTTGACGATCACCGCGCCCTCCTTCATGCGGGCGAGGACGTCGGCGTCCACGAGGTGCCGGGTGTCCTCGGTCAGCGGCACGTGCAGGGAGAGGTAGTCCACCTGATCCACCATCTCCTCCCAGGTCACCTGGCGGACCCGGCCGGCGAGGTCGCCCAGCTCGGCGTCGGTCACCTCGCGGTGGGCGGGCGGGCGCGGCGCGAAGACGACCTCCATGCCGAAGGCCAGCGCGCGCTCGGCGACGGCGCGGCCGATCCGGCCGAAGCCGGCCAGGCCCAGGACGGCGCCGCGGACGTCCTTGCCCACCAGCAGGTCCCAGGACCAGCCGTCGAAGCGGCCCTCGCGCACCATGCGCTCGCCCTCGACGGCGCGGCGGGCCACGCCGAGCAGCAGGAGCATGGCGATGTCCGCGGTGGCGTCCGTGAGCACGTCCGGGGTGTTGCCCACCGCCACACCCGCCCGCGTGGCCGCCTCGACGTCCACGTTGTTGTACCCCACGGCGTAGTTGGCGACGCCCTTGATCCGGGCGCCCGCCAGGACGTCCGCGGTGAAGCGCTGATCGAGGGCGGAGACCACCACGTCGTAGTCGCCCGAGGCCACGAGGTCCGCGAGCGCCGCGCCGCCGCCGACGTCCTCGCCCATCACCACCTCGCCGGCCTCCCGGAGCAGGGCCATGCCCTTCTCGGCGATCGGGGTCATCAGCAGGAAGCGGGGCACGGAGGTCCTCTCAGGTCGGGGCGGGCCGGGTCCGGCGTGACCAACGTAACCGCCGCTCGGATCCGGGACCGAACCGCAGGGGCGTATGGTTGACCGGAATCAACCATTGACTCGAGTCAAGAATCGACCCTGGTCAAGGAACCAGTGCGCGGCCGCCGTCCGGCCCGCCCCTCCCGCACCCCGAGGACACCATGACCCCCACCGCCCCCGCCGCGCCGGCCGCGGCCCCCTCGCTCGACCGGGCCGCGGCCGACGCCGCCCGGCACCGCACCGTGCTGCGCGCCCTGACCGGCCTCCTGCTCGGCATGTTCGTCTCGATGATCGCCAACACGGTGGTCTCCACCTCGATGCCGGTGATCATCCACGACATCGGCGGCGACCAGAGCTCCTACACCTGGGTCATCACGGCGGCCCTGCTGGCCACGGCCATCTCCACGCCCGTCTGGGGCAAGCTGGCGGACCTGCTGGACCGCAAGATGCTCTTCCAGCTCTCGATCCTGATCTTCACCGCGGCCTCCGCCGCGGCCGGCTTCACGAACGACCCCACGTTCCTGATCGTCTGCCGCGCCCTCCAGGGCGTGGGCGGCGGCGGCCTGGCCGCCCTCAGCCAGGTGATCATGGCGGACATCATCAGCCCGCGCGAGCGCGGCCGCTACATGGGCCTGTTCGGCGCCGTCATGGCGGTCGCCACGGTGGGCGGCCCGCTCGTCGGCGGCGTCATCACCGACCTGTGGGGCTGGCGCTGGAACTTCTTCGTGGCCCTGCCCTTCTCCCTCGCCGCGCTCGTGATCGTCCAGCGCACCCTGCACCTGCCGCACCGCGAGCGCCGCCGGGTGAGCATCGACTACACCGGCATCGTGCTGCTGGCCGCGGCCACCTCGCTGCTGCTCATCTGGATCACCAGCGCCGGCGACGCCTTCGAGTGGCTCAGCGCCACCACCGCCTGGATGCTCGGCGGGGCCGCGCTCGCCACGGTGCTGTTCGTCGTCGTCGAGCTGAGGGCCACCGAGCCGCTGATCCCGCTGACCCTCTTCCGGGACCGCACCTTCACCCTGGCCACGGTGGCCTCGATCGCCACCGGCCTGGCCATGTTCGGCTCCTCGGTCTACCTGGCCCAGTACATGCAGCTGGCCCGCGGCGCCTCCCCCACCCAGGCCGGCCTCATGACCATCCCGATGATCGTGGGCCTGCTGGCCTCCTCCGTGGTGATCGGCCGGCTCATCACCCGCACCGGCGCATGGAAGCGCTGGGTGGTGCTCGGCGCCGTGCTGCTGATCGCCGGCTCATCCCTGCTGGGCACCCTGCACTACGACACGCCCTTCGTGCTCGTGTCCCTCTACATGTTCCTGCTCGGCGCCGGCGTCGGCATGACCATGCAGAACCTCGTCCTGGTGGTGCAGAACACCACCGATCCCCGCCAGATGGGCGTGGCCAGCTCCGGGGTGACCTTCTTCCGCTCGCTCGGCGGCAGCATCGGCGTCGCGGTGATGGGCGCCGTGGTCGCCAATGTGGTCTCCACGCAGATGACGGAGCGCCGCGGCGAGGTCGCGGGCGCCCTCGCGGGCCTCGGCGCCGAGGGCCGGACGTGGGCCGAGCAGCTCGGCTCCGGCACGCTGCCCCGGGTGGCCGAGATGCCCCTGCCCCTGCGCACGATCTTCGAGGACGTGTACGCCACGGGCATCGCCCAGGCGTTCCTGGTGGCCGTGCCCCTGGCGCTGGTGGCCCTCGTGGCCGTCGTCTTCCTGCCCAACACCCCGCTGGGCCGCATGACCACGACGGAGCGCCTCGACGCCTCCCGCGCGGACCTCGCCACCCACGGCGCCGCGGACGCGATGCAGAAGGTGCCCGCCACGGGCTCCCTGCCGGTGGTCGCCCCCGCCCGGGAGCAGGAGGACCAGGGGACGCAAAGCCCGGTG
>NZ_JAUNHR010000004.1:6516-17646 GCF_030523875.1 Micrococcus sp.
CGGCCCGCCCCGCGCGGACCTCCCCCGCCGTCCGTGCGCGCCCCGCCGCCGCGCGCACCACCCGGATGCGGGCCGGCGCCTCCCTGGGCGCCGCCGCCCTCGCCGCCGGGGCCGTGTACGGCCTCGCCGCAGGACGGTCCCGCCGTGGCTGAGTCGGATCCGCGCCCCGGACCCACGGACGAGCTGGCGGCGGCGGCCGGGGAGCTCGAGGACGCCTTCGGGCGGCTCGTGGTGCAGCACCGCCGCACCGTGATGCGCCAGGCCGAGGCCGTGAGCCCGGGACTGGCGCTGGGCGCCATGAAGGCGTTCGTGGCCGTGTGCCACCACGGGCGGATGACCCCCTCGGCCCTGGCGGACCACCTCCTGATGGACCGCGGGCAGGTCTCGCGCACGGTCCGCGAGCTGGAGGGGCTGGGCCTCGTGAGCCGCTCCCCGGACCCCGAGAACCGGCGTCAGACCCTGGTCACGCCCACCGACGAGGGCCTCGCCCGGCTCGACCGGGCGCGCGGCGGGGCCCCCGGGGAGGGCCTGCGCCGCGCGCTGTCCGGATGGGAGCCGGACGAGGTGCGCGCCCTCGCCACCCTGCTGCGCCGGTTCGTGGCGGGCTGGGGGGACGAGCCGCCGGTCACCAGATGACGACGCGCTCCTCGGGCGCCAGCCACATGGCGTCCCCCTCCCGGGTGTCGTACGCGGCGTGGAAGGCGTCCAGGTTCCTGGCCACCTGGTTGCAGCGGAACTCGTTGGGCGAGTGGGGGTCCGAGGCGATCCGGGTGACCATGGCCTCCGGGCGCGTCAGCTGCCGCCACACGGCCGCCCACGCGGCGAAGAACTGCCGGTCCCCCGCCGCCTCGTCGTCGCCCGTGCCGCCCTGCTCCTCGCGCCAGATCTCGAGGGCGCGGTAGGCGATGCCCAGACCGCCGAGGTCGCCGATGTTCTCCCCGAGGGTGAACTCGCCGTTCACGCTGCGGTCCGGCGCCTCCGCGGGGGACAGGGCGGAGTACTGCGCCACCAGCCGTCCCGTGCGCTCTGCGAAGGCCTGCCGGTCCTCGTCCGTCCACCAGTCGGACAGCCGGCCGGAGCCGTCGTAGCGGGCGCCCTGGTCGTCGAACCCGTGGCCGATCTCGTGGCCGATCACGGCACCGATCCCGCCGAGGTTCGAGGCCATGGAGCGCTCCGGGTCGAAGAACGGCGGCTGGAGGATGGCCGCCGGGAACACGATGGCGTTCTCCAGCGGCGAGTAGTAGGCGTTCACCGTCTGGGGAGTCATGTGCCACTCCTCCGGGTCCGGCCCCTGCTCGATCTTCGCCAGGTCCCGGTCCCACTCGAAGCGGGCGACGGCGCGCGCGTTCTCCACGAGCTCCCCGGGGGTCACCTCGAGGGCGGAGTAGTTCCGCCAGGCCTTCGGGTGGCCCACCATGGGCCGGAACATCGCGAGCTTCTCCAGCGCGCGCTGGCGCGTCTCCTCACCCATCCAGTCCAGGGACTCGATGGAGCGCCGGTACGCCTCCAGCAGGAGGCCCACCAGCTCGTCCATGGCCTCCCGGTGCCCCTGCGGGAAGTGCCGCTCCACGTAGAGCCGGCCCACGTCCTCGCCCACGCCGCCGTTGACCATGGCCACGCCGCGCTTCCACCGCGGGCGGACCTGCTCCGTGCCGGCCAGCCGCCGCCCGTAGAAGGAGAAGTTCTCCTGGACGAACACGTCCGGCAGGAAGGAGGAGCGGGAGCGCACCACCTGCAGCGCCAGCCACGCCCGCCAGTCCGCCAGGTCCGCGGCGGACGGGCCGGCCAGCAGACCCTGCACCCCCTCGAGGAACTCCGGCTGCCACACCACCACCTCGTCCGCGCGGGAGCCGCCGGCCCCGATCCCCTCGAGCCACGCCGGGGCCAGGGGGAACAGGGCGAGCAGCTGCTCGCGGGAGAGCAGGTTGTAGCGGGCCACGGCGTCGCGGGAGCGCACCACGTCCCAGTGCGCGGCGGCGATCCGCGTCTCGAGCGCCACCACGCGCTCGCCCAGCGCCACGGCCCCCGCCTCGTCCCCGCCGATCCCGGCCAGGGCCAGCACGGCCCCCACGTGGGCGGTGTACTGGGCCAGGATGTCCGCGTAGGACTCCTCCCGGTAGTACGACTCGTCCGGCAGGCCGAGGCCGCCCTGGAGCAGGTGCAGCAGCATGCGGGAGGGGTCGCCGGCGTCGTTCAGCGCGCCCCCGTTGACCAGCCCGGACACGCCCACGCGCTGGAGCTCGCCGCTCAGACGCAGCAGCTCCTCGGGGGAGGCGACGGCGGCCACCGCGTCCAGCTCGGCACGGATCGGCTCGACCCCGCGGGCCTCCACCGTCTCCTCGTCCATGAACGAGGCGTAGAGCGCCGCGATCCGGCGGCGGGCCGCGCCGGAGGCGTCCTCGGCGTCGTCGCCCTCGGCGGGGGCTCGCCCGCCGTCGGTCTCGCGGACGGCATCCTCGGCGATCCGGCGCACCGCCAGCTCCGCGGCGTCCCGCAGCTCGAGGAACGCCCCGAAGGCGCCCTGGTCCGCGGGGATCTCGTGGGTGTCCAGCCACTCCCCGTTGACGTGGCGGTAGAGGTCCTCGCGGGGCGAGGGGGCGTCGGCGGTCTCGGCGGTGGCGGTCATGGGACGTCCTTCCGGTGGCGCCGCGGCGGCCCGGCGGGGGCCGTGTGCGACGGGGGTCACGTGGTCTCCGTCCGCACTCTAGCCCCGCCGTCCGGGAACGGCCGGGGGACGACGACGGGCGCGCACCCCGGGCAGGGTGCGCGCCCGTCGTCGTGGCGGTCCCGCTCGGGGACCGGCCGGTCAGGCGCAGAGGCCGATCAGGCGACCGCGGAGGCCAGGTTGGCCAGGGTCTGCTCCATCTGCTCCTCGGAGATCAGCGGGAAGATGTTCTTCTTCAGCAGCTCCGGGTCCTCGACCTTGGTCCAGTCGTAGGTGAGGGTGACCACGGTGGAGTCGGAGCCGTCCGACTCCAGGGTGTACAGCCACTCCCAGCCCTTGGGCTCGGTGCCGGCCGGGGCGGTCTGCCAGCCGACCATCCGGTTCTCGTCGAACGCGACGACGTGGTTGTCCACCTGGTAGTCGCCGCCCATGTGCTCGGCGTGCATGTTCATGGTGAACACGTCGCCGACCTTCTGGATGCGCTGGGTCTTCTCGTCCGAGCGGATCATGCCGGAGCCGTCCAGCTGCGCGTGGTTCGCCGGCAGCGTCAGGAAGTCGAAGACCTCCTTCGCGGACGCGTCGATGGTGCGGGTCACGGACTGCTTGGTCTCGCCCTGGGGGGTCTTGTTCATCTCGGTCATGGCCGCACCGTACCCAGGGCACGGGGTGCGGCGGCAAGCCCTCGCCCGCGCACCGACGGGCGGGGCGGGGCTCAGTCCGGGACGGCCCGGCCGCGGCGGTAGGCCGAGACGGAGGGGTCCCCCGCCAGGTGGAACCGCCACGGGAACCGCACCGAGCCGCCCTCCCCCGGCACCCCGACGCGCGGGCCCCGCACCACGGACGCGCAGGCGGCGTCGTGGTCCGCGGCGGGCGGGGCGAGGAGGAACCGGGCGGGCGCGTCCGAGGGGATGGGCACCGGCTCGGTCGGCGGCGTGGGCACGACCTCCACGGGCAGGTGGCCCATGTCCAGGGCGATGCCGAGCCCCTGGCCCAGGTTCCCCGGCCCGGAGAGCAGGCGCGCCCCGGTGTCCCGGCCCCGGCGGGCGACGGCGACCTCCCGACCCGCGAGGACCTCGCCGGCGCGCAGCAGGACGCCGCCGGCCTGCTCCTGCGGGTGCCCCACGAGGTTCAGGCACCGGTGGATGCCGTAGTTCAGGTACACGTAGGTGTGCCGCACGGGGCCGAACAGGGCGGAGTTGCGCTCGGTGCGCCCGCGGAAGGAGTGCGCGCCGGGGTCCTCGCCCGCGTTCCCGTAGGCCTCGGTCTCCGTCAGGCGCACCGTCACGGCGCCGTCCGGGGCGGCCACGGTGAGACGGCAGCCCAGCAGGCCCTCGGCGAGGGCGGTCGAGGGGCCGTCGAACAGCGCCGCGAGCTCCTCGGGGCTCACGCCGCGCCCACGGCCGGCGGCAGCACCATGTTGTCGATCAGCCGCACCGGCGGGACGTGAGCCGCCACGAGGGCGAGGGCCTCCCGGCGCAGCGGCTGGCACAGCAGCTCCGGGCCGAGCTCCTCGAGCGTCGCGCGGTCCACCACCACGAGGTGGTCCAGGGTCACGCCCGGCTCGTCCTCCACCATGCGACGGGCCTCCTGGACGTCCAGGATCTCCCCGCCCTCCGCGGCGTCGCGCAGGCCGCGCAGGGCCCGGCTGAGCACGAGGGCGTGCTCGAGGCCCTCCGCGTCCAGGCGCGTGTTGCGGCTGGAGAGGGCCAGGCCCTCGGGCGAGCGGACGATCGGGACGGCGCGCACGTCCACGTCCACGTCCAGGTCGTGGGCCAGGCGGCGCAGGATCGCCAGCTGCTGGGCGTCCTTCTGTCCGAAGTAGGAGCGCAGCGCCGGGACGGCCGGGCGCACGATGTTCCAGAGCTTGGCCACCACGGTGACCACGCCGTCGAAGTGGCCCGGGCGGGAGGCGCCCTCGAGCACCTCGCCCATGCGGCCGGCCGAGACCGTGACGATCGGCGCGTCCGGGTACCCGGGGTACATCTCCTGCACGTCGGGGGCGAACACCACGTCCGCACCGGCGGCGGCCAGCAGGTCCAGGTCCGCCTCGAGGGTGCGCGGGTAGTTCTCCAGGTCCGCGGGGTCCCCGAACTGCAGCGGGTTCACGAAGACGCTCACCGCCACCACGTCGTTCTCCTGCCGGGCCTGGCGCACCAGGGCGGCGTGCCCGCCGTGCAGGGCGCCCATGGTGGGCACGAGGCCCACGGTGACGGAGGCGGCGTCGTGCCCCTCTCCCGCGGCGGCGCAGAGCTCGCGCAGCGCCGCGCGCGTCTCGGCGACGGTGCGGGTCAGACGGGGACGGCCGCCGTCGGAGGCCGGCGCGGGGAGCGCATCCTCCAGGGTCAGACCGGTGCCGGAGGGGACGGGGCGCGGATCGGGGGCGCGGTCGAGGGGGGTCACCGTCCGAGTGTAGGCACGCCGCCCCGGGCCCCGTCCCCGGCACGACGACGCCGCCCGCCCTCCGGAGGGAGAACGGGCGGCGTCGGGCGGTGCGGGGATCAGGCGTTCTTGGCCGTGCCCTTGACCTGCTGGGCGGCGCCCTGGGACTCCGACTTCAGCTCCTGGGCCTTGTCCTGGCCCTCGGCCTTGAGGTGCTCCGCGGACTCCGCGGCGGAGTCCTTGAGCGAGGCGGCGGCCTCACGGGCCTCCGGCTCGACCTGCTCGCGGATCTCCTGGGCCACCTGGGTGGCCTGCTGCTTGGCCTTGTCCAGGAACGGGGCGGCCTCGTCCTTGGCGCGGCGGGCGGCCTGCTGCTCCGCGTCCGAGGACGGGATCAGCGAGCCGATGAGCCAGCCGGCGCCGAGGGCGATCATGCCCGCGGCGAGCGGGTTGCCGGCCGTGCGGCCGCGCAGCTGGGCCGGGGCCTGCTGCACGGCGTGCTGGGCGTCGTCGGCCCACTCGGACACGCGGTCGCCCGCCTGGTCCATGTAGTCGCGGGCCTGGCCTGCGGCGTCCTGGGCGGCGTGCTTGGCCTTGTCCGTGCCGGACGGGCCGCGGTGGTGCTCCGGGGTGCCCATGATGTTCTCCTTCACCGAGATGAAGCCGTCACGAACGCGGTCCGTCTGGCGGCTCACGGCCTTGGTGGGGCTGACCTTCTCCGCCAGGGCGTCGACGTCCTGGCCAAGCTGGTGGCGGGTGCGCTCGATCTCGGCGCGGATCTCGTCGGGGTTGCTGCTCTGGGTCATCGCGTCTCCTTCGCGGGGTTCAGGGTCTCGGGGATCTCCTGAACCGTCTCCTGGGTCTGCGGCAGACCCTTGATCTTCTCCATGTTCTTCTTGCCGATCACGGCCAGGACGGCGGCGACGGCCCCCCACAGGGCGGCCACGATCAGCGCGGCCCAGCCCAGGGGCATGAGGGCGCCCAGCGCGAACATGAGCGCCAGGGACAGGAACATCAGCAGGAAGAACCCGCCGACGGCGGCGCCGGCGAACATGCCCGCGCCCTTGCCGGCCTTCTTCGCGGAGTCCACGGCCTCGGCCTTGGCCAGCGCGACCTCCTGGCTCAGCAGGGTGGTGAGGTGGGTGGAGAAGGAGGCGAACATGTCGCCCAGGGACTCGTTCTCCGCCCGGACCTCGGCCTGCGTGGGCGCCGGCGAGTGGGACCCGGCGCCGGGGGTGGCGACCCCGTCGCCTGCGTGCCGCGGTGCGCCCGCGGTGGGCTCGTACGGGGTGCTCACGCGCGACCGCCCTGGCGGGTCTGGTCGAAGGGCTCGTCCACGGCGCGGCCCGTCACGGGGTCGATCGTGGGGGCGGGCTCGGTGCCGTAGGGCAGGCCGTCGGCCTGACCGGCCGGGCGGGCGGCGTCGTCGCCGGTGTGCGCGGGGATCTGCGAGTCGATGTGGTGCGGGGTCACGTCCGACTGCACGCCCTGCGGCTCCAGCGCACGCTGGGGGGCGCGCTGGGCGGCGGTGCGGCGCACGTCCGCGGCGCCGTCCTGGTCCGCGTCGCGCAGGCCGCGGGTGAGGCGGCCGGCCACGAGGCCCGCGCCGAGCGCGAGGGCGAGGAAGGTGCCGGGCTTGCGGGCCGCGAAGCCGCGCACGTCGTCCAGGAGGTCCGCCGGGCTGGCGGTCTCGAGGCGCTGCGTGAGGGACTCGGCGCGGTCGGCCACGGCCGTCACGGCCTGGCGGACGGCGTCCGACTGCGGCTGCTCGCCGGAGACCAGACGGTGCAGGTCGTCCGTGTAGGAGCGGACCTGACCGGCCACGCGCTCCTGCTGGGACACGGCCTGGTCGCCGACCTGGCCCTGCACGGTGCCCGCGAGGGACTTGACCTGCTGGACGGCCTCGTCCTTGAGCTGGCCGGCCTCCCGCTGGGCGGTCTGGCCGAGGTCCTTGGCCTGCGCCTTGGCGTCCTGGGCCACCTGCTGCGCCTGGTGCTGGGCCTCGTCCTTGGCGGCCTGGGCCTTCTGCTTGGCCTGGGAGTCCTGGCCGTTCGCGTTCTGGTTCGGCGTGTGCGCGCCGTTGTTCTGGGCGTTGCCTGAGCGGTTCTTCGCCATGGTCTGCCTTTCGTGTTCGTCGTCCCGGTCCCGCGGATGTCTACTGATGAGACCGGACTCGGTAGGGATCACCGTAGAGCCGGAACGGACAGGCGGGAAGTCCTGACCTGCGGTGCCGGAGAAAAGAGACGGGGGACACCCCCGGCGGGGCCGGGCCGGAGCGGGGCCCGCCCCGCACGGCTCAGCGGGCGGAGGCGGTCCGGCGACGCGCGGCCAGCAGGGCGCCGGCGCCGAGCACGGCGGCACCGGCCGGGCCCCAAGCGGCGGCGTCGCCGGTCTCGACCTTCTCCGGGACCTCGTGGTCCGCCCCGGACTCCTCGTCCTGCCCGGCGAGCCACGCGTCGCGGGCGGCGACGCCGAGGTCCGGGAAGTCGGTGAAGAAGCCGTCGACGCCGGCGTCGAGGTGGGCCGTGATGAACCCGGCCAGATCGCCGTGCTCGGCGTCGTCCGCGGACGAGCGGAAGTCCACCGGGAGGGAGCCGTTCTCGGCGCGGAAGGTGTAGGGGACCACCTCGAGGCCCGCCGCGTGGGCGGTCTCCACCAGGCCGGTCTCCTCGCCGAGCGTGCCGTCCTCCTGGAGGCCGATCACCAGACGGGCCTCCGGGCCGTACGCGTCCACGCCCTCGGCGGCGGCCGCGGCGGCACCGGCGGGCGTCGTGTAGTACGCGTAGTCGTGGACCGCGTCCCCGGCGGCGACGGCGTCGTACCCCGCGCCCTCGTACCAGAGCAGGAACGCGGTGTCCGCCTCGAGGCCGAGGTTCCGGTTCAGGTCGGAGAGGTTGCCCAGCTCGAAGGACTGCACGGTGGCGCGGCCGTCGGCGCGGTTCAGGCCATGCGCGGTCAGGGCCTCGACGACGCCCTCCTCCTGGGACAGGCCGATGCCGTCGAAGTAGGTGGGGTGCTTGATCTCGGGGATGATCCCGATCTCGCGGCCGGTCTCCGCCGACAGGCGCTCCCGCAGCTGCAGGACCTCCTCGAACGTGGGGACCTCGAACATGCCGTCGTACGCGGCGGAGCCCGGACGGGCCTCGGGCAGACGCTCCTTGGCGCGGAGGGTCTTGAGCTCGGCGAGGGTGAAGTCCTCGGTGAACCAGCCGGTCTGCTCGACGCCGTCCACGACCTTGGTGGTCCTGCGGTCCGCGAACTCGGGACGCTCGGCCACGTCGGTGGTGCCGTCGATCAGGTTCTCGTGGCGGTCGACCAGCACGCCGTCCTTGGTGGAGACCAGATCCGGCTCGATCACGTCGGCGCCCTGCGCCACGGCCAGCTCGTAGGCGGCGAGGGTGTGCTCGGGCCGGTAGCCCGAGGCGCCGCGGTGCGCGACGACGGCGGGACGCTCCGCCTGCTCGATCGGGGCGGGGGTCGGGTCGTACGCGGCGGCGGCCGGCGTCGCACACGCGGCACCCACGGTGACGGCGGCGGCGAGGGCCAGGCCCGCGCGCAGCGGGCGGCGGGTGGTCTGGAGGGCGGTCATGGGGTAGTCCTTCCCGTCGGGAGCTCTGACGGTCCCAGTCAGCCCCGTCCGGGTGGCGGCCGGCCCCCCGCCGGTGAACGCTCGGTGACCGTTCACCGGCCGGGGGGCGACGTCGTCGGGCCCGGACCCTGCCCGCCGCCGATCGCGGAGACCTGCCGCCCTCACTCGCGGGGCCCCGTCAGCCCCAGCGCGGCGGGGAGCTCGGGGGCCTCCTCCCCCAGGACGTGCTCGGCGAGGAAGCCGAGGACCACCTCGTACCAGACCGCGGCGTGCTGGGGGGCGAGGATCCAGTGGTTCTCGTGGGGGAAGTACAGGAACCGGTGCACGGTGGAGCCGTCCTCGGCGGCCGGCAGCCCGGACTTGGCCAGCAGCTCGGTCCACAGGCGCAGGCCCTCGCCGATCGGCACGCGGTAGTCCTTGTCCCCGTGGATCACGAGCATCGGCGTGACGATGTCCTCCACATGCCGGTGCGGCGAGTTCGCGAGCATCATCTCCTCGCTCATCTCCCGGCCCCAGTAGAAGGCGGCGTCCGTGGTGGGACCGAAGCCGTCGAGCGCCCACAGGGACGCGTGCGTGACGATCGCCCGGAACCGGTCGGTGTGCCCGGCCACCCAGTTGGCCATGTAGCCGCCGAAGGACCCGCCCATCGCCGCCGTGCGGGAGGCGTCGACGTCGTCGCGGGCCTCGGCTGCGTCCGTGAGGGCCAGGATGTCCGTGTACGGCTCGGCGCCCCAGCGGCCCCAGCCGCGCTGGATGAAGTCCCGGCCGTAGCCGGTGGACAGCGCCGGGTCCGGCAGCACCACCGCGTAGCCGCGCGCGGCCATGATCCACGGGCACCACCGCCACGACCATGCGTTCCACGAGCCCAGCGGCCCGCCGTGGATCCAGAGGAGCAGCGGGTGGCCCTCCGCGGGCGCCTCGCCCTCCGGCAGGACGAGCCAGCCGGCCACGCGCGTGCCGTCCTCGGCGCGGGTCTCGATGCGCTCGAGCGTGCCGGGGATCCGGGGGCGCTCGGCCGGGTTCGGGAGGCGCTCGGCGCGGCCGGTGGCCAGGTCGATCCGCGCGACCTCCGGCGGGAACAGGTAGGAGGAGCGCACGCCGTAGAGCGTGGCCCCGTCCGGGGACACCACGACGTCGGCCCACGCCTCCGCCTCCGGCGTCACCCGGGAGACCTCCCCGGTGGCGGCGTCGATGCGGAACACCGGGGCGGCGCCGTCCTCGTCCGCGAGCGCGATCACGGCGGAGTCGTCCGGCAGCCAGGCCACGACGTGGCCCCAGCGGTCCCAGTCGTGGGCGAGCGGGGTGAGCTCCCCGGTGGCGGTGTCCATGAGGTGCAGCCGGGGGTCCGGGGCCTGGGTGGGGGTGGTGTGCGGGGAGCGCACAACGACGGCGCGGGTGCCGTCGTGGCTGATCGGGCCGACGCCCAGGTCCGCGCCGGGCTCCTCCGCGAGGACGGTCTGCTCGCCGGTGACGAGGTCCACGCGGGCGATCCACTCGCGCAGGTCCCCGCGGGCGGTGGCGCGGGAGGCGCCGACGAGCGCGAAGGAGCCGTCCGGGGCCACCTGGACGTCCACGCCGAAGGCGTGCGCCCGCTCGAAGCCGGTGAGGTGGCGCAGGTGCTGCTCGGGGTCGGCGGCCAGGGCGCCGGACCGGGTCGGGGTGGCGGAGGCGGAGGCGTCCGTGGCGGAGGCGCGGGCGGCGTCGTCGTCCTGGGCGTCCTGCGCGGCGGCGTCCGGGTCCGGGCCGTCCGCGAGGACGAAGAGCTCGGGGGCGGCGGGGCCGAGGTCGTGGTCCCAGAAGCGCACGGGGTAGCCGGAGTGCAGGATGGCGTCCACGCCGGCCTCGCTGCGGGTCTTGGCGAGGGCGGCGTGCTCGGCCTCGGTGCGGGCGCCGCGCAGGCGCGGCGCGCCGAGGACCACGGCGTCGGCGGCCGCGGCGCAGTGGATGGAGCTGACCCCGAACGGGCGGGAGAGGACCGCGCGGGCCTCGCCGCGCTCCGGCAGGGCCCACAGGGTGGAGACCTTCTCCTCCCGGCCCGGCGCGGGACGGGTGGAGGTGAAGTACAGGGTGCCGTCCGCGGCGAACGCGGCGCCGGCCTCCCCCTCGAGGCCGCGCGTGAGCCGGCAGGCGGGGCGCTCGCCCGCGGGGTCGACCTCCCACAGGGCGCTCACGTGGCCGGTGGCGTCGTCCTTGAGGGTGGCCACGGTGGTGACCAGGCGCGTGCCGTCCGGGCTGAGGGTCAGGCCGGAGACGCGCGGCAGGGCGGTGAAGTCCGCGAGGTCGGCGAAGGGGTGGTCCGGGGTCGTGCCGTCTGAGGTGGTCATGGTGACCGTTCCTACCGCCCGGTGTGACGGGGGTCAACGCCCAGGGCGGGGCTCAGCCCTCGGCGGACCCCGCGCCGAAGCCGTCGGCCGCGCGCTGCGCCCGGACCTCCTGCAGCTGCGCGCCGAGGGCGTCCACGTAGGCCGGCATCCAGCCGGCCTCGTCCGCGTTCCAG
>NZ_JAUNHR010000004.1:17746-53116 GCF_030523875.1 Micrococcus sp.
CGCGCCGAGGGCGTCCACGTAGGCCGGCATCCAGCCGGCCTCGTCCGCGTTCCAGCGGGCGCCGACCTCGGAGAGCGGGAAGACGACCGCGTCGGAGAGGGGATCGCGCAGGCCGAGGTCGGTGCCGTCGTCGTCCGTCACGCTGACCCACCCCAGGCCGTGCCGCGCGCCGAGGTGCTCCCCCAGGAGCACCGCAGCGACCTCCAGCAGCACCCCGAGCTCGTCCGGGTCCACGTCCTCGGACCGCGAGCGCGCCAGCAGCCGCCCGTGCCACGCGTCCACCTGGTCCAGGTCCAGGTGGTCCACGCCCTCCTGCGCCGCGTAGGCGCGGCGGACGTCCACCCACTGCTGCTCGGGCTCGGTCAGGGGGCTGATCTGCTGCTGGCTCATGCCCCGATTCCATCACGGGCACGGCACGGGCACACTGGAGCCCATGCGCATCATGACCGTCTGTCTGGGGAACATCTGCCGCTCGCCCGCCGCGGAGGCGGTGCTCCGCCGGAAGCTGGCCGAGGCCGGCCTCGACGACGTCGAGGTCACCTCCGCCGGCACCGCGGACTACCACGTCGGCGAGCAGCCCCACGAGCTCACCCGCGCCGTCGGCACCGACCTGGGCTACGAGTTCACCACCGTCGGCGCGCAGTTCCGGCCCGAGGACCTCGACGAGCAGGACCTGATCCTCGTGATGGACGAGTCTAACCTCGCCGACGTGCGCGCCCTCGTGGCGGACCCCGAGGTGGAGGCCAAGGTGCGGATGTTCGGGGAGTTCGCGTCCGACGTCGAGACCGCCGGCGTGCGCGAGGTGCCGGACCCGTGGGGGAACCCGCGGCCGGTGTTCGAGGAGATGTACCGACAGATCGAGGACGCGGCCGACGGCGTGGTGGCCGCGATCCGCGACGGTCGCGTCTGAGTCGGGCCAGGCGGTGGGCTGGGGTGGCTGACACGGGCACCACGGGGCGGCACGTGCGCGACGACGGCGCGCCCGCCTTCACGAAGACCGGCGGGGCCTTCCCGGGGATGGTGCGCTTCGAGGCCGCGGGGCTGCGCGCCCTGGCCGCGGCGGGCGCGCGGGTGCCGGAGGTCATGGCGGTCGAGGAGGGGCGCGACGCCCGGGCCCAGCACCTGGAGATCGCCTGGATCCAGGGCGGCGGACGGCGGACGCCGCGCACGGAGGAGGCCTTCGGGCGGGAGCTGGTGGCGCTGCACGCCGGGTCGCGCCGGGCGCCCGGGGAGACGGACCTGTTCGGCGCGCATGACGGGGCGCCGGAGGGGTTCCTCGGCGCCGCCCGGATCGACCTCACCCCCTGCCGGAGCTGGGCGGAGTCCTGGGTCGTGCGGCGCATCGTGCCGCTGGCGGCGCAGGCCGTCGACGGCGGCGCGGCTCCGGCGCGGGTGCGGCACCTCGCCGAGCGGCTGGGCGAGGTCACCGACGGGTTCGGCCCCGACTCCCCGGCCACGCACCCGGGCGCGGCGGTGCTGGGAGCGGCCGAGCCGTCGTCGTTGGTGCACGGGGACCTGTGGGCGGGCAACCGGATGCTCGACCACGAGGGGCGCAGCTGGCTGATCGACCCGAGCGCGCAACGGGCCCACCGCGAGGCGGACCTGGCGATGATGCGGCTGTTCGGGGGCTTCGGAGAGGAGGCGTTCGCGGCGTACGACGAGGCGTTCCCCCTGGCCGACGGCTGGGAGGACCGGGTGCCGGTGTACCAGGCGGTGCCACTGCTGGTGCACGCGGTGCTCTTCGGCGGCGGCTACGGGCGCGAGGCCGAGGCGGCGCTGGAGCACGCGGTGCGGCTGGCCGGCTGACGGGAGCGCCGGCGTCGTCTCCCGGATCGACTGCAGTTCTGACCCTTCTGAGGGCGTGGACGGCGTGCAGAAGGGTCAGAACTGCAGTGGATTCGGGGGTGGGGAGGTCAGTCCTCGGCGAGCACGTCCCGGAGGCGGGCCGCCGCGTCCGGCTTCAGCGCCCCGCGACGCACCGCCCGCTCCGCGGTGGCCCGCGCCAGGGCCTCCCACACGTCGAGGACGTCACGGGGCATGCCGCCGGCCACGAGTTCACGCAGCGTCTCCCGGTGCCCGCGGACGGTCTCCACGTCCCCCCGGGCGACGGGCCCGGTGAGGGCGGCGTCGCCGTCGGAGAGCGCGTTCTCCAGGGAGGCCCACATCAGGGGACGCAGCACCCGGTCCGTGTCCGGCACGCCGATCTCCGCGAGCAGCTGCTTGGCCTGCGCCGTCACCGTCACCAGATGGTTCGAGCCGTGGGACAGGGCCGCGTGGTAGGCGGCGCGGTCCGCCTCCTTGATCACCACGGGGTCTCCGCCCATCTCCACCACGAGCGCCTGCGCCACCGGCAGCACCACCGGATCCGCGGTCACGCCGAACACGCAGTCCTGCAGCCGGGCGAGGTCCAGGCTCAGCCCCGTGAACGTCATGGCCGGGTGGACCGCCAACGGGATCGCCCCGTGGGCGCGCACCGGGTCCATCACGCGCACGCCGTGCCGGCCGGAGGTGTGCACCAGCAGGTGCCCGGTCTGCACGTGGCCGGCCGCGGCCAGACCGGAGACCAGCTCGGGCAGGACGTCGTCCGGGACGGCGAACAGCACCATCTCCGACCGGCGCAGGATCTCCGGGATCTCCAGCACCGGCACCTCCGGCAGCAGCGCCTCGGCGCGGGTGCGGGAGGCCTCGGAGACGGCGTGCACGCCCGTCACGGTGTGCCCGGCGGTGCGCAGGGCCGCACCGAGGACGGCGCCCACGCGGCCCGCGCCGATCACCCCGACGCCCAGCCGCCCCGGCCGGCTCGCCGGGTCCTGGCCGGTCAGCTCCGGGCTCATGTCCGTGCGGCTCACGCATGCTCCTCTCGTCCGTCCGCGGCCGGCTGGCCGTCCACCACGACGCCGGCCGCGGCCATCTCCCGGCGGCCCACCTCGGTGCGGGCGACCTCGGCGGTGCGCCGCTCGAAGCGCTCGAGCTCCTCCGGCAGCATCCACCGGTTGCGGTCGGCCAGCCGACGGGACACCGCCGCGTGCCGGGACTCCACCTCGAACAGCTCCTCCAGGACGCCGCGGTCCAGGTCCTCCAGGACCGCCACGCCCCCGGCCACGTCCACGGTCAGCGAGGCGACGTCCAGCCTCCGCTGCACCGGCCCCTGCGACAGCCGCACGTCCTGCACCCGCTCGTGCTGGAGGGCCTGGAAGGAACGGCGCAGCCGTCCGCGCCGGACCACGAGGAGTGTCCGGGTCAGCGCGAAGCCGTGCCGACGCCACGTGAGCAGGTTGAACCACCAGCGCGCGCGGCGGGGGACGTGGGTGAAGCCGTGCTCCTCGCCGGAGCCGGTCATGGCCGCCTGCATGAGCCCGGCCGGAGTGAGGCCGGGGCCGTCCGGGCCGGCGGCGGCGCGCGGGTCGCCGTCGAGGCCGGCGTCCGGGGCCACCACCTCGAGCACGCGCAGCACGTCCTCCCACGGGCCCACGGGCAGGGCCACGTCCCGGTCCTTGACGGTCCCCTCGAGCCCGTAGCCCGCCACGGACACCTTGACCTTGTGCCAGCCGAAGGGCCGCCACGCCAGCGGCTGGATCACGTGGATCCCCTGCACGCGCCCCGGCGGGATGGTCTGAGAGGTGGTTTCAGTGAGGCCGTAGCGCAGGCGCAGCCCGTCCTCGGAGGTGCGCACGGTGAAGCCCCACCCCTTGTTCAGTCCGGACCAGACCGCCCCGGCCAGGGAGAACACGAACGGCAGGGCCGAGGCGAGCAGCAGCGCGGTGAACCCGAGGTCCTCCCCCTCGGGGGCCTCCCCGGGCACCAGCGCGGCGATCCCCGCGACGATCCCCGCCAGTCCCAGGAACACCGCGAGCGTGCCCAGCACCGCGTCCGAGAGCAGCACCGACCCCACCAGTCGCCCGGCCGGCACGCGCAGCATCACGGTGCCCTCGTCCTGCGGGTCGGTCAGCAGGCCGCGGACCCGGTGCCGGGCGGAGGGCGCCGGCGCGGACGCGGGCCCGGCCGACGTCGCCGCCGGCCCCGGAGCCCTGTCCGCCTCCCCGCCGGGCACGACGCCGTCGGCCGCCTCGGCCGCCGCCCCCACCACGCGCTCGGGCGCGCGGGCCGGGCCCACGAGCGCCCCGGAGGCGCGGTCGAGGATCTCGCGACGCACCTGCGCGGCATGGGGCTTGCGGAGGTAGGCGAGCTCGAGGGCGGAGTCGCCGCCGTCGGCGGCCTCGACCTTCACCGCGGCCAGCCCCAGCAGGCGGGCCAGCAGCGGGTACTGCAGGTCCACGGCCTGCAGGCGGTCGTACTTCATCTGCCGCCGGGAGCGGAACAGCCAGCCCTGCTTGAGCTCGATCTCCTCCTCGCCCACGCGGAACCGGGTGAACCACCAGGAGAAGAAGAACGCCAGGCACAGCAGCAGGAGCGCCCCGAGCAGGATCCCGCCGCCGATCAGCAGCGCCCGCATCTCGAACGGCTCCCCGGCGGCCTCGCCGACCCCCAGGAGGGAGCCGACCATCCGCTCGCCGGTGTCCCGCAGCGCCACGAAGAGGAACACGGCCACCAGGCTCCAGCCCTTGATCCAGGGCGAGGCGGGGTGGACGCGGACCCAGCCGGCGTCGTCGGCGCCCGGGGCGGGAGCGGCGGGCACGGTGGCGGCGGAGGCGTCCGGGGCGTCGGCGGCCTGCGGGTCCGGGGCGGCGGCGCTCACAGGCCCGCCAGACGGGCCTGACCGCGGGCCATGAGGACCTCGCGGAGCCGGTCGCAGGTGTCGCGGGTCAGGCCCTCCATCTCCAGGTCCTCGCCGCCGGCGGTCTTGAGGGTGAGCGTCTGCAGGCCCTGGCTGCGCAGCAGGGGGCCGTCCTCCACGTCCACGTACTGCAGTCGCCCGTACGGGACGGCCTTCACGGAGCGGAACAGGATGCCCTCGCGCCACAGGACGTCGTCCTCGCGCTCGGCGAAGCCCAGGGCCCGCACGCGCCGCGGCACCAGGACGAGGTCCACGAGCAGCCACACGAGCGCGACCGCCGGCAGGCCCCAGGCCGTCCAGGCCCACAGGTCGGGCCACACGCCGGCCCACTTGAGCACGAGCGGCACGGACAGCACCGCCAGCCAGATCAGGCCGCCGATCGCCGCACCGATCAGCTTCACGCGCGTCAGCTTCGGGGACACGGGGGTGAACTCCACCCCGCGCAGGTCAATCCCGGGCACGGGCATACCCTCCTTCGGCCTCGGGGCGGCGGCCGCTCCGTCCGCCCGTGGTCCGTCCATCCTGGCCGGGACCGGCGTCCTCGCCATCCTCCCCAGGGGGGATCCTGCACCAGCGCTCGACGACGACGCCCGCCGCCAGCAGCGCCGCGCCCCCGACGACGAGCAGCCCGGCGTCCAGCACCGCGGGGGCCTCGGCGCCCGCGCGTCCGGCCACCTCGAGCCCCGCGCCGAGGTGCCAGCCGGCCAGCGCCGCGCCCGTCAGGCCGGAGGCCTGGCCGAGCACAAGGGTGCGAGCCGCGGCGATCGGGTCCATGCGGCCGGCGAGCGGGCGCTCCCGGTCCCGGCGCACGCGCAGCCCGAGCGCGAGGCACAGCGCGCCCACGGCCGCCACGGTCACGAGGCCCGTGAGGTCCATGACCGGCGCGGGCAGGCCCAGCGCGGGGGCCGCGAGGGAGACCAGCCAGCCGAGCACGGCGGCCGCCGCGGCCAGCAGCGGCGTGCGCCAGGAGAGCAGGGAGATCACGTCCGGTCCGTCCAGGGCCGGGCGATCGCGGCGCCGTCCTCGAGCCCTGCGGCGGGCGTGGGTCCGGCGTCGTCCAGGCGGGCGCGGCGCGGCGGCTCGCGGCGCACCCCGTCCGCGTCCGCGGCGCGTGCGGCCAGCTCCGCCACGGGCGTGCCCTGCAGGCGCGCCTCCGGGTCCAGCCAGAGCCACGGCAGCAGCACGAACGCCCGCTCGGCGGCCCGCGGGTGGGGCAGGGTGAGGTCCGGGTGCTCGCTGACCAGGTCCGCGTACGCGATCAGGTCCACGTCCAGTGTGCGGGCGCCCCATCGGACGGTCCGGCGCCGGTGGCGGTCTTGCTCCAGCCGGTGGGCCACGCCGAGCAGCTCCCACGGGGAGAGGACCGTGCGGATCCGCACCACCTGGTTGAGGTAGTCCGGCTGCCCGGGCGGGCCGCCCACCGGCGCGGTGAGGGCCCGCGGCGACGCGCGGACCTCCTCGATCCCCGGCGTCACGGTCAGCACCGCGACGGCGTGGTCCAGCGTCTCGGACGGGTCGCCGAGGTTGGCCCCGAGGGCGAGCACCGCAGTGACGGGCTGCCCGGGGCGGGCGGCGAGCTCCGGCGTCGGGGCGGGGCCCTCGGCGGGGTGGGCGGCGGGGTCGTGGTCCGGGCTGCTCATGCGGTCTCCCTCCGGCGGACCACCGTGACGGAGACGTCCGCGAAGTCGTGCGGGATCGGGGCCTGCGGCTTGTGCACCGTGACCTCCACGGCGGAGGCGAGGGCCTGCTCGGCGAGCACGGCCTCGGCGATCCGCACCGCGAGGGTCTCGATGAGGTCGAACGGCTCCCCCGTGACCAGGCGGACCACGGTGTCGGCGACCTCGGCGTAGTTCGCCGTGCGGGCGAGGTCGTCCGTGGCGGCGGCGGGGCCGGCGTCGAGCGTGAGGACCACGTCCGTCGTGAAGGGCTGGCCGTCCCGGCGCTCGTGCTCGAACACGCCGTGGCGGCCCACGGCGGTGAGCCCGGTGAGGCGGATCAGGTCCCCGCTCATGCGGCCCCTCCCCCGGGCGCGCCCGCGGAGGCGCCGCGCCAGGCGGAGCCCACCCGGACGGCGTCGGCGCTGGCACGGACGTCGTGCACCCGCACGCCCCACGCGCCGTGCGCCGCGGAGATCGCCGAGACCGCCGCGGTGGCGTGGTCCCGCTCGGCCGGCGCCGGGTCCGCCCCGTCCGGGCCGGCCAGCAGCGTGCCCAGGAAGCGCTTGCGGGAGGCGGCCACCAGCACGGGGAAGCCGAGAGCCTGCATGCGGTCGAGCCCGCGCAGCAGCTCCCAGTTCTGCTCACCGGCCTTGGCGAACCCCAGTCCCGGGTCCAGGATCAGCTGCTCCGGGGCGGCACCGGCCGCGAGGAACCGGTCCACCACCTCCTGCAGCTCGCGCACCACGTCCTCCACCGTGTCCCGGTAGTCGGTGAGGGCGTCCATGGTCTGCGGGTTCCCGCGGTTGTGCATCACGACGTACGGCGCGCCGGTCTGCGCGATCAGCGCGGGCATGTCCGGCTCATGGACCAGACCGGAGACGTCGTTGACGATCACCGGGCCCACCTCGAGCGCCGCGCGGGCCGTGGCCGTGTGCATGGTGTCCACCGAGACCACCGCGCCCTCCGCCAGCAGCGCCTCGACCACCGGCAGGATCCGTGCCTGCTCCTCCTCGGGGGAGACGGCGTGGGCGCCCGGCCGCGTGGACTCCCCGCCGACGTCGATCACGTCCGCCCCCTCGGCCAGCAGTCGCCGCCCGTGGGCGATCGCCGTCTCCACGGTGTCATGGGCGCCCCCGTCCGAGAACGAGTCGGGCGTGACGTTGAGGATCCCCATGACCAGGGTGCGGTCGGGGGTCTGGTCCAACGGGTGCGGCAGCATGGGCGTCGCTCTCCTCGGCTCGGGCGGTGACGGATCCAGTGTTCCACGCGCCCCGGGCACGGCAGGAGGCCGGCGGACCGGGGCGCGGGCGCGCTCAGACGGCGAGCGTGCCGACCACGCCGGGGGTGACCGTCCCGCCCACCCACAGCGCGCCGTCCGCGTCCTGCGTGATGCGCACCCGGCCGTCGCGGCCCGTCTGCGAGCCCTGTACGGCGGTGTACGGCGGGGTGAGGCGGCCGGAGCCGACCATCCACTGCGCGGCCGCGGCGTTCAGGCTCCCGGTCACCGGGTCCTCCCGGACCGCGCCCGCCGCGCCGATCAGGGCGCGCACCTCCACGGCCGGGCCGGCCTCCGGGCCCTGGGCGGCGGGGGCCGCCGAGCCCTGCGCGGAGGCGGTGAGGCCCACGAGCCCGACCCGCAGCCGCTCGGCTCCGGGCACGACGCGCGGGCGCACGGCCCGCACGGCCGCGTCGTCCGCCAGCAGCAGGCCCATCCACCCGGGCCCGTTGTCGATCCACCGGGCCTCGAGCACGTCCCCGGGCGCCAGCCCGCACAGGGCCAGGGCGGCGTCCCGGTCCGCGTCCGCCACCGGACCGGAGCGCACCGGGGCGGGGGCGCGGAAGGCGAGGGCGCCGTCGTCGGCCACGGACACCGGCACCAGCCCGGCGCCGCACTCCTGGACCACCGTGCCCGGGGTGCGCGGGACCCCGCCGGCGGCGAGCCAGGCGGCGGCCGTGCCGAGGGTGGGGTGGCCGGCGAACGGCAGCTCCTCGGACGGGGTCAGGATGCGCACGCGGTAGTCCGCGCCCGGGTCCTGCGGGGGCAGCACGAACGTGGTCTCGGAAAGGTCCGTCCACGCGGCGATCCGGCGCATCGCGGCCTCGTCCAGGCCCTCGGCGTCCAGGACGACGGCGAGCGGGTTGCCGAGGAACGGGCCGGCGCCGAACACGTCGACCTGCCGGAACGGCAGGGTGCGGGGCGCGCTCACGAGTGCATGATGAGGCTCATGGCCTCGGCGCGCGTGGAGGGGTCCCGCAGCTGCCCGCGGACGGCGGAGGTGACCGTCTTGGCGCCGGGCTTGCGCACCCCTCGCATGGCCATGCACATGTGCTCGGCCTCCACGACGACGATCGCCCCCTTCGCGGTGAGGTGCTCCATCAGCGCCTCCACCACCTGGGTGGTCAGCCGCTCCTGCACCTGCGGGCGCCGGGCGTAGAGCTCCACGAGGCGGGCGAGCTTGGACAGCCCCGTCACCCGGCCCTCGGCGGAGGGGATGTAGCCGATGTGCGCCTGCCCGTGGAACGGCACCAGGTGGTGCTCGCACATCGAGTAGAACGGGATGTCCTTCACCAGCACGAGCTCCTCGTGCGCGATGTCGAACGTGGTGCCCAGGACCTGCTCCGGCTCCTGGTGCAGGCCCGCGAAGAACTCCGCGTAGGCCTTGGCCACCCGCTTCGGGGTGTCCTGCAGGCCCTCGCGCTCCGGGTCCTCCCCGATCGCCGCGAGCATCTCCCGCACCGCCGCCTCGATGCGCGGGCGGTCCACCGTGTCCGTGTCCGGGTCGAAGGTGCCGGGCACGCCCCGGCGCGGTGCGGCGTCGTCGTCCGTGCGGTGCTCCGTCATGCCGTGCCCCCGTCCCCGCGGAAGTCCGGGCCCGGCGTCGGGCTGTGCTGCCCCGGGAGCTCCCCGGGGCTGCCCCCGGCGCCGCCGATCGAGGTGGGCGGGGCGCCCTCGGGCGCGTCCGGGACGGTGGTGCCGCCGACGCCCACGGGCTCGGGCTCGCCGCCCGGGAGGCGGCTGGCGCGCTCCTTCGGGGAGAGCACGGGCGGGACGTCGTGGGGGCGCCGGTCGTCCGCGGCGAGCCACAGGTCCCGCTCGGGCCGCTTGCGCACGTCCTTGAAGATCTCCGCGATCTGCTCCTGGGTCAGGGTCTCCTTCTCCAGCAGCTCGTAGGCGAGCCGGTCGAGGACGTCCCGGTTCTCGGTGAGCACCCAGTGGGCGTCCGCGTGCGCCGCGTCCAGCAGCGCCCGGACCTCGGCGTCCACGAGGTAGGCGAGCTCCTCGGAGTACTCGCGGGCCGCGCCGCCGCCCCCGCCGCCCAGGAACGGCTCCGTGTTGCCGCCGCCGAGCTTCACGGCGCCCACCTTGGCGCTCATGCCGTACTCGGTGACCATCTTCCGGGCCGTCTCGGTGGCCTTCTGGATGTCGTTCGCCGCGCCCGTGGACGGGTCCTGGAACACGACCTCCTCGGCCACGCGCCCGCCCATCGCGTACGCGAGCTGGTCCAGCAGCTCGTTGCGGGTCACCGAGTACTTGTCGTTCTCCGGGACCACCATCGTGTAGCCCAGCGCGCGGCCGCGCGGGAGGATCGTGATCTTGGTGACCGGGGCCGAGTTCCGCAGGCCCGCGGCCACGAGCGCGTGCCCGCCCTCGTGGTACGCCGTGACCTTGCGCTCGTGCTCGTCCATCAGGCGCGTGCGCTTCTGCGGGCCGGCCATCACGCGGTCCACGGCCTCGTCGAGGGCGGCGTTGTCGATCACGTTGTTGTGCGAGCGCGCCGTGAGCAGCGCGGCCTCGTTGATCACGTTGGCCAGGTCAGCACCCGTGTACCCGGGGGTCCGCTTGGCCAGGGAGCGCAGGTCCACGTCCAGGGCGATCGGCTTGCCCTGCGCGTGCACCTCGAGGATCTTGGCGCGGCCGTCCAGGTCCGGGGCCTCCACCGGGATCTGCCGGTCGAAGCGGCCGGGGCGCAGCAGCGCCGGGTCCAGGACGTCCGGGCGGTTCGTCGCGGCGATCATGATGACGTTGGTGGAGGCGTCGAAGCCGTCCATCTCCACGAGCATCTGGTTCAGGGTCTGCTCGCGCTCGTCGTTGCCGCCGCCGATGCCCGCGCCGCGCGAGCGGCCGACGGCGTCGATCTCGTCCACGAACACGATGGCCGGCGCGTTGTTCTTGGCCTGCTCGAAGAGGTCGCGCACGCGCGAGGCGCCCACGCCCACGAACATCTCCACGAAGTCCGAGCCGGAGATCGAGTAGAAGGGGACGCCGGCCTCGCCGGCCACGGCCTTGGCCAGGAGCGTCTTGCCGGTGCCGGGCGGGCCGTACAGCAGCACGCCCTTGGGGATCTTCGCGCCCACCGCGTGGAAGCGGTCCGGCTCGGTGAGGAAATCCTTGATCTCGTGGAGCTCCTCCACGGCCTCGTCCGCGCCCGCGACGTCCTTGAACAGCACGTCCGGGTTGTCCTTCTGGATGAGCTTGGCGCGCGACTTGCCGAACTGCATGACCTTGCCGCCGCCGCCCTGCATGCGGGACATCAGGAACCAGAACAGCAGGGCGATCAGGACGAACGGGATCATGAAGCCCAGCAGGGAGAGCAGCCAGTTGTCCCGCACCGGCTCGTCCTGGTAGCCGTCCAGCGCGGACTCGTCCACGGTGCGCACCACGTCCTGGGCGCGGGCGGCCGAGTACTGGAAGTACACGTCCTTGCCGAGGTCCTGGCCGTCCTGGGAGTACGGCTCGCGCAGGGTCAGGTCCACACGCTGGTCGCCGTCGACGACGCGCGCCTGGGCCGCCTTGCCGTCCTCCAGCAGGGACATGCCCACGTTGGTGTCCACCATGCCGCGGCCGCCCTGGGCGGTGGCCAGGGGGATCACGAAGCCCAGCACCAGGAGCCCGAGCAGGATCCAGAGGTAGGGCTTGTTGAAGATCTTCTTCACGTGCGTGTGTCTCCTGGTCTGCCGCGGGAGGGGACGGACTCCCCGGGGCGGTCGAGGGCCTCCGCCCGGGCCGCCGAGGGCCGTGGGCAGACCCCTCCCCAGGGTCACTGGACCACGGTACCGGCCCGGGCCGGGAGCGCCCTGGGTGTTCGCGCCAGGTGGACAGTGGGCGCCCCTCTCTCCCCCTCCCCGCGCGAGCTGTCACGCAGATGGCTGCTCTCGCCTCGTCTGCGGCCGCCAGAGCAGCCATATGCGTGACCGCTCGGACGGGAGGGAGGGGACGCGGCGCGCCGGGTCGGTCCGGGGCACGGGTCCTGCACAGGCGCCCGCCGTGCGGCAGGTCCTGCACAGCCGCCCACGTCACCCCGCACGGCCCCGGCCCGGCGGCGCCACGCTGGGGCGGTGCGTCACCCCTCCCCTCTCCCCGCTCCGCTGCGGGAGGACCCCTTCACCACGGCCCAGGCCCGCGCGGCGGGGGTCTCCCGGGCACGCCTGCGCTGCCGGGACATCAGGCCGATCGCCCACGGCCTCTACGTCTGGACAGGAGGGGCGCACGACGCCGGCCGCTCGGCGGGCGAGGCGGGTTCACCCGTCTCGACGACGACGTCGCCCGGCCCCGGCGAGGAGCAGCCGTACGCCTGGAGCACGCCCCTGGTCGCGCGGCAGCTCCGGCGACTCGATCTGCTGACGCCCCACCGCGTCGACACCGCGCTCTCGCACCAGTCCGCTGCCCGCGCCCTCGGCATCTGGCTCCCGCCGCGGCTGGGCTCGGAGCACCTCGCCCGCATCACGCTGGACGGTCGGGAGTGGTCCGTCACCCACGCCACGCGGCTGTGGCTCGACCTCGGGCCCCACCTCGGTGCCGACGAGAAGGTGACCCTCGGGGACCACCTGGTGCATCGGGCGGAACGGGACTCCGACGGCGGGGCGCTCTTCCTGGCGGGCCTGCGGGAAGCGATCGAGGCGACCCCGTCCTGCCGCAACCATCGGCGCCGGCTGCGCGCCGCCGTCGAGAGGGTGCGCGTGGGCGCCCACTCACCCCAGGAGACGCGTCTGAGGCTGGCGCTGATCACAGCGGGGCTGCCCGAGCCGGACCTGCAGATCGAGGTGTGGGACCCCGAGTTCTCGCTCCGCCGCCCGGCGTCGGCGGACCTGGGGTACGAGGAGGCGCGCCTCGCCCTGCACTACGACGGCGGCCACCACGGGCGGGATCGGCAGATCGACCGGGATGTGCAGCGCAACGCCGCGTTCGAGCGTCGGGGGTTCCGCAACATCACGGTGTCCTCCTCGGACGGGCACAACGGCTACGTGCGCGTGATCCGCGAGGTCCGGAGGCACCTCAGCGCGGCCCCGTCCTCCTCCCCCTCGCCGAGCGGTCATGGATATGGCTGTTCTCAGGCGACCTGAGGCGCTGAGAACAGCCATATCGATGACAGGTCGGCAACGCGGGGGCGGGGGGAGCCAGCAGCGTGACTGGCACCGTGAGGCGGAGTCCTGGAGGGTCAGGAGTAGACGTGCGGGGCGAGCGTGCCCACGAAGTCCAGGTTGCGGTACTTCTCCGCGTAGTCCAGGCCGTAGCCCACCACGAACTCGTTGGGGATGTCGCGGCCGACGTACTTCACGTCGATCTCGACCTTCATGGCGTCCGGCTTGCGCAGGAGCGTGCAGATCTCCACCGACGCCGGGCCCCGGGTCTCGAGGTTGGCCTTCAGCCAGGACAGGGTCAGGCCGGAGTCGATGATGTCCTCCACGATCAGCACGTGGCGGCCGGTGAGGTCGGCGTCGAGGTCCTTGAGGATCCGCACCACGCCCGAGGACTTGGTGCCCGAGCCGTACGAGGACACGGCCATGAAGTCCATCTCCACGTGGGAGTGCAGCGCGCGCGTGAGGTCGGCGACCACCATGACGGCGCCCTTGAGGACGGCCACGATCAGCAGGTCCTTGCCCTCGTAGTCCCGGTCGATCTGCGCGGCGAGGTCCCGGACGGTGTCCTGGACCTCCTCCTTGCTCATGAGGACGTGTGTGAGGTCGTTCCGGACATCCTGTGCGTCCATGGCGGGGCCGCTCCTGAGTGCTCGTGCGGGTGGGGCCTGCGCGCCGGGCCGGGGTCAGCGGCCGCGACGGCGGGGGATGAGCACCAGTCTGGCACACGGGCCCCGCGCGTCGGCCCCCGCCGAGGCCTCCGGGACGCGCGTCACATCGGCCCGGCGCGGGCGTCGGTCACGTCCTCCCGCGGCCCCCTCCCGGACCGCCCTCACGCCCCCGGCCAGCTCCACCGGACCGGCCGACCCGCCGCCGCGGTGCGCGTCTGTGACCAGGGCGTCCACGGCGAGAACCCGCTCCCGCGCGGGGTTCCGCGCCCCGGCCCGGCGGGCGGCGCGCGCGATCACCCGACGCCGCACGGCCGCCGGCAGCGCCGCGAGACCCTCGAGGTCCAGCGCCACGACGACGCCGGCCCCCTCCGCCCCGACGTCGCCCGCCTCCCCCACGGGCAGGGCGAGGCGGTCGAGCTCGCGGGCGGCCCAGGCGTCCAGGGCGTCGGCGTCCTCGGCGGCGAGGGCGGCGGTGCGCGTCAGGGCGGCGCGCACGCCGGGGCCGAGGCCGGCGTCGGGGTCCTCGAGGGCGGGCAGGATCCGGGTGCGGATGCGCGAGCGCAGCAGGGCGGGGTCGCGGTTGTGGGGGTCCTCGAACCAGGTGAGCCCGGCCCAGCGGCAGATCGCCTCGGTGTCCGCGCGGGTGAGGCCGAGGAGGGGCCGGGCCACGGGCACGTCCTCGGGGAGGCGGCCGCGCGGCGGGATGCCGGCGAGCGAGCGGGTGCCGGAGCCGCGGGCCAGGCCCAGGAGGACCTGCTCGGCCTGGTCCTCGGCGGTGTGGGCGGTGAGCACGAGGGGGACGGGGACGGCCACGACAGGGGCCACCGCGCCGCCCCGCTCGGCATGGCCGGGTACGGGCCCCGCCGCGGCGCGGGCGGCCCGGGCGAGGGCCGCCCGTCGGGCGGTGCGTGCGGCGGCCTCGGGGCCGTCCCCGGCGGGGACCACCTCCACCCGGGTCACGGTGACGGGCGCCAGGCCGAACCGGCGGGCGGTGTCCGCCGCGGCCGCGGCGACCTCCGCGCTGGCCTCCTGCAGCCCGTGGTCCACCACCACGGCCCCCACGGGGCCGAGCCGCTCCCCCGCCCGGGTGCCGGTGAGGGCCGCGCAGGCCGCCGCGAGCGCGAGGGAGTCCGCCCCGCCGGAGAGGGCAACGAGCGCCCGGAGACCGAAGGCGGGGGCGGCCGGCCCGGAGGCGGGGGCGGCCTCCGGCCCGACTCCCTCCTCGAGCACCGCCCGCACGGCGGCCACGGCCCGGTGCAGCGCCTCGGGCCAGCGGGCCCGCGGGGGCCACGGAGCCGACGCGCTCAGGCCCGGGAGCGTCACGGGGCGGACCCGTCAGGCCTGGGCGCGGATCCGCGCCACCCACGTGTCCGGGGCGTGGATCTCGGCCTCGCTGGGCAGCAGCTCGGGGGCGTCCCACACCACGTTGAACCCCTCCATGCCGATCCGCCCCACCACCGCGTCCACGAACCGCTGGCCGTCCCGGTACTGGGCCATCTTGGCGTCCATGCCCAGGATCCGGCGGATCGCCCTGTCCAGAGCGGACCGGCGGTCCCCGCGCTCGTCGAAGCGGCGGCGGATGGTCTTCACGGAGGAGACGACGGAGGAGTCCACCGCGTCCATGACCACGTTGGCGTGCCCCTCGAGCAGGGACATCGCGGCGGTCACGCGGGAGAGGCGCTCGCGGTCCTCCTCGTCCTGCAGGGCCCCCAGCAGGCCCAGGCTCGGCCGCGCCGGGTCGGCGGCCTCCCCGGCGTCCCCGGACCCGCCCCTCCCGACGGCGGGCGCGTCCGCCGGCGCGCCGGCCCCGGCCCGGCTCCGCGCGCCCCCGGCCAGGGGGTTGGCGGCGGCCAGGGCGGAGCGCAGGCGCTCGGGCAGGGACTCGGCCTTGTCGAACAGGCCGCCGGTCAGCCCGGTGATCTCGGACTGCAGGTGCTCGCGCAGCCACGGGGCGGCGGCGAACTGCACGCGGTGGGTCTGCTCGTGCAGGCACACCCACAGGCGGAAGTCCGCAGGGTCCACGTGGATCTCCCGGCGGACCTGCACCACGTTCGGCGCCACGAGCATCAGGCGCCCGCCCGCGGGGCCGGCGGGGGCGCCGTCGGGGCCCGGGAGGGCGCTGAACGGGTCGTACTGGCCGAGCACCTTGGAAGAGAGCCACGCGAGGATGCCGCCCATCTCCAGGGCCGTGGCGCGCGTGGTCACCGGCAGGGTGGCGGCCTCGTACTCGGCGGGCTGCGTGGCCTGCAGGTGCGCGAACGTGGGCCCCAGCAGCGCGGCGAACGACTGCGTGTTGGCACGGGACCACGTGGGCCGGTCCACCACGAGCACCTGCGAGTCGCGCAGGTCCCGGGCGGCCTCCAGCCCGGTGAGCCGGTGCACGTGCGGGACGGCGGCCTCAGCGGCGGCGCGCAGGCCCTCGGCCTCCCGGCGGGCCTCCCGCGCGGAGGTGCGGGGCCCGGCGGCGGTCAGGGCCTCGGCGGTCCGCGCGGCGAAGGCCCAGTCCACGGGGTGCGCGAGGGGCTCCCCGGACGTGCCGCTGCGGCCGGGCGTGCGGGGCTGGTCTGCGCTCATGCCCTCCATCCCACCACAGGCCCCGGACACGGCACCGGCCTCGGGCATCCTCAGAGGGCGGCGACGGCGGCCACGGCCTCGTCGATCGCCGCCCGCGCCGGGGCGATCTGCCAGTCCACCCCCGAGCACACGACGCTGAACGCGAGGACGCGCCCCGACGTCGTGGTGACGGTGCCGGTGAGGGAGACGGTCTGGTCCAGCGTGCCGGTCTTGGCCGCGACGGCGTCGCGCGCCGGCGGGGACGGGAACCGCTCCCCCAGGGTGGAGTCCTCCCCCGGGCGCGGCAGGGCGTCCAGCACGAGGGCGCGGGCCGGGTCCGCGGCCAGCCCCGTGACCACCCCCACGAGCTGGTCGGCGCTGAGCCGGTTGGCGGCGGCGAGCCCGGAGGCGTCCACGACGTCCATCCCCGCGGGGTCCACGCCGAGGTCCGCGGCCTCGGCCTCCAGCAGGGCGGCGGCGCCCGCGTGGGTGGCCGGGCGGCCGGCCGTCGCGGCGGCGGTGTGCGCGAGGGCCTCGGCCACCTGGTTCTCGGAGTGGGCGAGCAGGTACGCCACCTGCTCGCCCACGGGGGCCGAGCGCACCTCGGCCACCGGCTCGGCCGCCCAGACCTCGTCCCGGGCGGCCCGCGTGGGCGGGACCTCCTCCCGCAGGGACACCTCCACGGGGGCGGGGTCGGATGCGGTGGCGCCGTCGTCGCCCTCCGCCGCGGCGTCGGCGAGCGCGTCCAGCTCGGCCTGGAAGGCCCGCGCGGCGGACGCGGCCGGGTCCGCGACCCGGTCCTGGCCGGTGCCGGGGGTGGCGCGCCCGCCGTACGTGGCCAGGGGCTGCACCGCGGCGATGTTGCCGCTCTCCACCATCCCGGCAGACCACGCCGGGTTCAGCGGGTCCGCGTCCTCGAACAGGCGCAGGTCCGTGCTCACCACCACGGGGCCGGTCACGCCGCGCTCGGCGAGCCCCGCCAGGGTGCGCTCGGCGAGGGTGCGCAGCCCGGCGCGGCCGTCCACGCGAGAGGGGTCCGAGGCGCCCGTGCCCAGCAGCACGTCCCCGCCGCCGACGAGGACCAGCTCCGTGGCCTCCCCGTCCTCGGCGGGCAGGACGACGACGCGGGTGGGCAGGGTGGCGTCCGAGCCGAGCGCGTCCAGGACGGCGGCGCCCGTGAGGATCTTCACCGCCGAGGCCGGGGCCACGGGCTCCTCCGCGTCCTGCGAGAACAGCACCCGTCCCGTGGCCAGGTCACGGAACTGGGCGGACACCGTGCCCGGCGCCGCCGCCAGGCCGGGCTCGACGGCGTCGGCCACCTCGGCGGGGGTCGGCACCTCCCCCGGGGTCTCGGCCGAGGGGGACGGGGAGGGTGGCCGCGTCGGGGAGGGCAGCGCCGTCGTCGTCGGGGAGGTGGGGGACGACGCCGCGGAGGGGGGCGCCGCGGGCGCCGCCACGAGGCGTGGGAGCAGGAAGTCCCTGGTCAGCAGGGCCAGCAGTGCGGCGACGGCCAGCGCCAGGAGCACACAGAGGACGACGAGCGTGCGGTCGGGGCGGCGGGCGGTCACCCCCCGGTTCTACCACGCGGCCCCGGGAGCGCCCCGGGGACCTGTGGGGGACGGACGGCCACGGCGCACGCCGGGGACCACGCCCCGCGGCCGCGTGATCCTGGCCGATCCGGCGCACCCCGGCGGTAGGCTGGCCCCAGTTCCGCCGGGCGGCGCGCCCGCCGCCCGGGAATCGTCCCTGTGTGAAGGAGAAGCCATGGCGCACGACGTCACCATCGAGATCCCCGCGGGCTCCCGCGTCAAGTACGAGTTCGACCACGAGACCGGCCGCCTGCGCCTGGACCGCGTGCTGTTCACCTCGATGCAGTACCCCACGCACTACGGCTACTTCGAGAACACCCTCGGCGAGGACGGCGACCCGCTGGACGCCCTCGTGTTCCTGCCCGGCTTCGACCTGGTGCCCGGCTGTGTCGTGGAGGCCCGCCCGATCGGCGTGTTCAACATGACCGACGACGGCGGCGGCGACGCCAAGGTGCTGTGCGTCCCGGCCGACAAGCGCTTCGACCACATCACCGAGCTCGAGCACATCGAGGAGTCCCTCAAGGCGGAGATCGAGCACTTCTTCACCCGCTACAAGGACCTCGAGCCGGGCAAGTGGGTCAAGGCCGAGGGCTGGGACGGCCGCGAGGTCGCCGAGAAGGAGCTGGAGGCCTCGATCGAGCGCTTCGACGCCGCCGGCGAGCACTCCCCGTCCGACGAGCCGCAGGGTCGCGACGTGGACACCGAGGAGGCCGCCCCGGCCACCGAGGAGGGCGACGAGACCGACGTGCCCCAGGGCCGCTGACCCCTCAGCCCTGATCCGGCGCCCGGGCCTGCGGGCCCGGCTCCGCCGACCCGACCGACGACGACGGCCGCTCCCCTCCGAGGGGGCGGCCGTCATCATGCGTGATGGGGGCTCAGAGCGCCTCATATGTGGTGCCGCGTACGCCCTGGCCGCCATGACGGCGCACTCTCCCCGCCTCAGCGAGGCCGTGGAGCGCATAGCGCACCTGGTTCTCAGTGAGACCGGTGGCGGAGACAAGATGCGTGAGCGACGCCGGCCCCTCATGGAGCTCGGCGAGGATGAGATCGCCGTTCCTGCGCCGCACCGAGCCCCCACGTTGGCGGTCGCCTTCACGCACGGGCGCAGCCTCCCGGCCGTCTCCGGATGTGGTGTCGCCCTCGTTCTTCACCGCCGCAGGTCCGTGAGCGACCGTCTGGGCACTGGCCAGGCGAAGCCGGGCGTCATCACCTACATCGATCAGACCCCGGCGGACGAGCTCCTGGAGCTCGGCTCGCGCCTCGTCGACGGACAGGGGCGAGAACTCCCGTCGGATTCTGCCCACCTCCCAGCGTTCGCCTTCACGAGCGCCGAGTAGAAGCCGTTTCTGGACCGCTGAGAGCCGCCTGCCCGGAGCCTCGGCGGCGATCCACTCCTCCGTCTCCGCATCGAACATCGGTCCGCGCCACAGCTTGGCCGTCACCGTCACGCCGTTGTCGAAGATCTGCGGACGTTGCAAGCCCCGTTCGCGCAGGGAGCGGAAGATCTCCAGGATCCCCCCGCCCTCCCCCTCGATGACGCGGGTGCCCTGCGCGGTGCGCAGGTGTGCGGCGAGGCGGTAGAGATGACGATTCACCTCAGCCCGGGTGAGCGGCCCTGTGACGAGCTGGTCCACGGTGAAGCTGCTGAGACGACCGGGGTTCATCACCAGCAGGGACCGGTCGTCGATCCTGATGTCCACGCCCTTGGACGCCGTGAGCGGAGACAGGTCTCGGTGAACCAGGGCGTTGGCCACCGCCTCTCGCACGGCCCGCCCGGGGAACTCGGAGACGTCACGCATGTGTCCGTCGGAGTCGTAGGCCTGTCGAACGGCCAGGTTCTGCTCGATCCATGCCGTCACATCCGTCAGAAGCTCCGGCAACGGCCCCTCGAAGCGGCGCAGGTTCTGGGTCCGCGCGCCGGAAGGGCCCGGCGGCAGCCGGACGGCTGCCGTGACGGTCAACTGCGGACAGGGCCCCTGTGGATAGCGGCCCATCGCGTAGAGGCCAGCCAGAGTGGGGCGCCCGTCCTGGCCGACCGCCCCCACCGTCCGGAGCAGGTCCATGTCGTCCATCCGCGCCAACCGTGGGGAGCCGGCACGAAGACTGAGGAGGACCTCGGCCACCAGGTCGGGGTCGAGGTCCGTGAACACCGTGTGGGGGACGGGGACGAGGTCGTGGTCGACGTGGGTGGCCTCGATGAGCTTTTGGGCCTCCAGATAACGGAGGTCGTCCTCGCTCATGACGTGGTCGCCGTCGCCCTGGCGAAAGTAGGCGCGGCCGTGGAAGAGCGCCGGACGCTGCGCGAGCAGCACCGGCTCCACTTGGGCCATGAGCACTGCCAGGCCCTCGACGTCCACGATCTCCACGGTCACCCTCGGTGAGGGCGAGACAGCGGTGCGGGCGACGCCGATCAGCCCGCCGCTCACGGTGGCGGCATCGCTCAGGCCGGTGACGGCGAAGTCGTTCGCCTCGTCGACCCCGAGGACCAGAAGGCCACCCGAGGGGGTGTTGGCGAAGGCGCTGAGCGTCTCTCCGACGTTCTCCGGCAGACCACCGGCCGCACGCTTGACCTCGACATCCGTCGTATCACCGTGCACTCGCCGGAGATGGTGGAGGAGATCGTCCAAGAGAGTGGCATCCAGATCCATACAAGGAAACTTAGAAAAGGGTTTCCCACTCTGCAAGTGTGGATTCCAACTCTGGCATGAAGCGGGGTGGGAGGATGGACGCCATGTTCGTGCTCACCCTCAACCAGCGGGACACCCCCGACGCCGGCGACCGCGTGGACGCGCTGCTGCGCACCCTGCGGGACGCCGAGCTGGCCGTGCCGGGACTCGCGACGGCGCCGCTGCCGTTCCAGCGCTCGGTGGGGGACGAGGCGATCGGCGTGGTCGAGGACCCCCACGCCGCCGTGGACGTGGCGCTGCGCGCGCTGCGCGAGCGGCGCTGGAACGTGGGTGTCGGCGTCGGGAGCGTGACGCACGCGGACGGGTCGGCGGGCCTCCCGGCGTCCGGGGATGTGAACGACGCCGGCGGGCCGGGTCTCGCCGCGGCGCGCCGGGCCGTGGAGGCGGCGGCGCTGTCCACCGCGCGGATCCCGCTGGCCGTGCGCGGGCTCGACACCGAGGCTGCCGCGGAGGCCGAGGCGGTCCTGAAGCTCGTCGGGCAGCTGGTGTGGACGCGCACCGACGCCGAATGGGCCGTGCTGGACCTGCTGGTGCCCGGGGTGCGCGGTCAGCAGAAGCCTGCGGCCGAGGCGCTCGGGATCACCGCTCAGGCGGTGTCCCAGGCGGTGCAGCGCTCCTTCTGGAACGAGGAGCACGCGTGCCGCCCGGCCGCGGCCCGGCTGCTGGGACTCGCCGCGGGCTGAGCCCCCGCCGGGGCGGGGTCAGTCGACCAGGCCGTTCAGGACGTCGGCCAGGCCGTGCTCGTCCACGCCGCCGGTGACCTCGTCCGCGGCCTCCTTGACCTCGTCCACCGCCTGGCCCATGGCCACGCCTCGACCGGCCCAGCGCAGCATCTCGACGTCGTTGCGCCCGTCCCCCACGGCCACGGTGTCCGCGGGGTCCATGTGCAGCACGGTGCGCAGCCCCTCGAGTGCGGAGGCCTTGGTGACGCCGGCCGCCGCGATGTCCAGCCACGCCGTCCACCCCACGGAGTACGCCACGCCGGACAGGCCGATGCCCTCCACGGCGCGGCCGAACTCCTCGGCGGAGGAGTCCGTGGAGAACACCACGAGGCGCACGGCGGTGGTGGACATCAGCTCCTCGAAGGACACGCCCTCGGCGGCCACGCCGAAGGACATGTCCTGGAACCGCTCGGTGGAGCGGAAGGAGCCGTCCGGCAGCTCGAGGGCGTACTTGGCGCTGGGCAGGCGGTCGCGCAGCTGGGTCAGCACCGAGTGCGGGTCGAAGGTGCGCAGGTCGGTGACCTCGTAGCCCTCCTCGAGCGCGGGGTCCAGGCGCAGGGTGACACCGCCGTTGGAGCACACCATGTAGCCGCGCTCGATCCCCAGGGACTTCGCGACCGGCAGGGTGGCCCCGCGCGAGCGGCCGGTGGCGATCACCACGTGGTGCCCGGCCTCCGCCACGGCGCGCACGGCCTCGCGCACGGGCTCGTGCAGATGCCCGTCGTGATCCACGATGGTTCCGTCCACGTCCAGGCACACGAGCTTGCGAGTCATGGACTCCACCCAACCACACGGGGCGGACACGTCGGCGACGCGCGGGTGAACGGGCGGGGCACGCGGGCTCAGCCGCCCCCGCCGGAGGCCAGCCCGATCACCACGTTGAGCGCGGAGGCGAGCACCACGGTGCCGAACACGAACGCCACCAGCGAGTGGCGGAACACGAGCCGCCGGATGGCCGGGCTCTTCAGCGTGGTGTCCGAGATCTGGTAGGTCATCCCCACCGAGAACGGGGTGTACCCGAACTCGGACAGCGGCGGGGTCCGGACGGGCCCGGCGTCGCCGGCGGCCCCGTCCGAGGGACCGCGGGCGGCGTCGTCCGGGAAGTCGATGCAGCCGGGCTCCTCCGCCACCCAGTGCTTGGCGTAGCTGAGCGTGTACGTGGTGTGCACGGTCAGCCAGCCGGCCACCACGGCGGCCATCCCGACGACGGCGCTGGCCGTCCGGTCCTGCCCCTCGGTCAGCAGCACCCCCATGCCCACGAGCGCGAGCACGGCGGCGGCCAGGCTGAGCAGCTCGACCTCACGGCGGGAGCCGTCCACGCCGCGGAAGTGCTCCGCCGTGCCCTCCGAGTCCAGGGTGAAGATCAGGCGCATCACCCACAGGGAGCTGACGAGCAGCCCGACCGTCACGCCCACCAGGACGTCGATCAGCCAGCCGCCCACCGGCAGCAGCGCCGCCCCCAGCCCGGCCGCCGCGCCGGCCCCGGCGCTCACGCCCAGCCGGCGCAGGTGGTGGCGCCGCCAGCGGGCGTGGCCCTCCGGCGTCGTCCTGCCCGCCCGGGCGGCGGACCCGCCCCGGACGTCCTCGTGATCGTGCCTCATCGTAGTCCCATCCTCTCCGCCGCCCACGGCAGCTGGTCCTCGAACGCGCGGGACCACACGCTCCACGTGTGCCCGCCCGGGTAGGTGCGCACCTGCAGGTCCAGGCCGGCGCGGCCGGCGGCGGCCGCGAGCTCCTGGGGCACGGGCGGGCCCACGTAGGTGTCGCCCTCCCCCACGCTCGCGATCCCGGCCACGTCCCGGTACGCGCCGTCCGCGCCCGGTCCCACGCCGCGCTCCGCCGCGGCGAACAGGCTCAGCGGGTCGTTCGCCTCGTACGCGGCGCGGTCCCCGGCGAAGCCCTCCACGACCGTCCGCTCCTCCCCGCCGAGGTCCGGGTGCAGCTCGCCGGAGAGCACGAGCGCGGTCCCGTAGGCGTCGGGGGTGCGGGCCACGGTCTGCAGGGCGCACGTGGCCCCGTTGGAGATGCCGCCCACGGCCCAGTGGGCGCGGTCCGGGTCCACCTGGAGGGTCGCCTGGACCCACGCGGGCACGTCCTGCGCCACGTACGCGGCCACGTCCCCGTGCGGCCCGTCCGAGCACAGCGGGTTCACCAGGGTGCCGCCGAGCGGGTCCACGGACACCACGATCGGGGCGATCCCCCCGTGGGCCGCGGCATACGCGTCCAGGGTCTCGGCGGCGCGGCCGGGGCCGAACCAGTCGGAGGGATGCCCGGGCACCCCGGCCATGAGCACGATCACCGGCAGGGCCGGCCGCGGGTCGGCCCGGTAGGCCGGGGGCAGGTACACGACGGCGTCCCGCGGGTGGAAGCCCGGGTCCGCGGCCGGGAGGGCCACCGGGGAGACCGTGCCGTGCTCGGGCAGGTCCGCCGGGGCCCGCCACGCGGCGGCGGGCACCACCGTCCGGGCCGGGGCGGGGCGGGCCCGGTCCCACGCCGTCCACGTCACGTTCGAGCCGGTCAGCACGCCCAAGGACTCGTACGTGGCGTAGTGCGCGTTGACCCCCAGCGCCAGGCACAGGGCCGTCACCAGGGTCCCGACGACGCCGGCCGCCCCCCAGCGCGCCGGCGCCGGCCGCCACGGGCCGGCCAGCACCTGCCCCAGCACCACGAGGGCCAGGGCGACCCAGGCGAACACGAGCGGGCTGACGCCGTCGGCCACCGGCTGCCACACCCGGTCCACAACCCACCACCCCAGCACCGCGAGCGCCGCGGGGACCAGCACGATCGCGGCCTGCACGCCCACCGGCAGGCGCCGGGTGCGCCAGGCCCAGAGCCCGGCGACCACGGCGAGCGCCGCGGCGAGGGCCGCAGGCGCCACCCCGGGGGCGAGCAGGGGGGTGTCGAGCAGCCACACGGGCACGAGGTCCATCTCAGCCCTCCTTCCGGCGCAGCTCGCCGCCGGCGCGCACGAGGTCCCCGAGGGTCATGGTCGGCAGGTAGGCGCGGGTCAGCGCCGCGCCCACGCGGGGCAGCTGCGCCGGGTCCGGCACCCACAGGTGCAGCGGCACGTGCTCGGGTCCGAACTTCTCCTTGAACGCGTGCAGGGAGCGGAAGCCGTACACGGGCTCCAGCCGCGCGCCCAGGGCGTCGAGCAGGCGGTCCAGCGACCCGGTGTCCTGGGCGCCGGAGGGGGCCGCGCCGTCGTCGCCGGGGGCGGGGTCGCCGGCCGCGGCGGAGCGGGCGAGCGGGGCCCCGGAGAGGGAGACCAGGCGCAGGCCCTCGTCCTGGGCGTCCGTGACTGCGCGCGCGAGGAGGAACTCGACCACGGGGCGGAACCCGTCCTCGGCGCGGCGCATGAAGTCCAGGGTCAGGCCCACGCACGCGCCGGCGTCGTGCACCGGGAGCCACGAGGTCACCCCGTGCACGCGGCCGTCGCCGTCCTCGGCGAGCAGCAGCCGCACGGCCGGGTCGTCGAGCTCGGCCAGGCCGCCGAGGGTGAAGCCCATCTCCGGCAGCTCCTTCTCCGCCACCCACGCCCGGGAGATCCCCCGGATCTGCGCGCGGGCGTCCTCGCCGGCCTCCGCCCACGTCGTCCAGCGCGCGGTGATCCCCTCCTTGGCGGCGCGGTTGCGGGCGGTGCGCAGGTCCTGGAAGCGCTTGCCGCCGAAGGTGACCTCCCCCAGCCGGATGACCGCCTCCTCGGCCACCTGCACGCCGGTCCAGCCGAGCCTGCGGGCGGCGGCCGAGGTCGGCGGGTGCACCGAGTAGAGGGCGGGCACCAGGGAGCTGTCCACACAGGACTCCGCGAACTGGCGCACGGCCACGGGCAGGTCCCGCTCGGCGCACAGGGGGTCGCCCACGGTCACGGCCACGTCCTGGTGCACGCGGTAGGCGACGGCGGCGTCGTGGGTGGGCGAGCGCCACACCCGGCACCCCTCCCACGTGCCCATCCAGGCCATCGTGGCGGAGGCCGGGGCCAGGGCGCGCACGAGGTCGGCGGGGGCGTCCGCATGGGACTGCCCGCCCAGCGGGCGCAGGGCGCGCCAGGTGAGGGCGACCAGCGCAAGCCACGGCGCCAGCGGCACCCACTCGAGCAGGAACCGGGCCGTCGGTCCGTCCGGCAGGGCGGCCGGCGTCAGGACGGTGAGGGCGGTGGAGGGCAGCAGGGCGATCAGCCCGTCCGCCACGAGGGCTCCGGGCGTCGGCCGCGGGGCGAACTGCTCCGGGACCGCCAGGCCGCCCGCCACCGTGACGGCGACCCCCACGGCCGCCAGGGCGGGCACCGCCGCCAGGCGCCGGTACGCCCCCCGCGGCGCCCGTGCGCGGAACAGTCGCCGATGGGCGAGGACGAGCCAGAGCAGTCCCAGCGGCACGAGCACGGGCATCGCGAGCCGCGCCAGCAGGGCGGGGTCGTCCGGACGGCCCACGGGGCCCACGGCCACCGCAGAGGCCACCAGGGACAGGTGGGCCGCCGCGAGCCCGGCGAGCACCGCCTGCAGCGCCACGGTGCCCACGAGGGCCGCACGGCGCCCGCGGCGCAGGCCGTCGGCGAGCACCAGCTGCAGCACCAGGGGCATGGCCGCCAGCAGCACGGCCCCGGGACCGGTGGCGGTGAGCAGGTACGTGCCGCGCGTGCACGCGCGCAGCCGGGCGGGGTCCGCACACGCCTCGGCCACGGAGGCGGCGGAGACGTCCGCACCCGCGAACAGCCGCCGCGTGCCGGCCAGCGGCCCCACCAGGTGGGGCGAGCCCAGCGCCAGCACCGTGCCCAGCACGACGGCGGCCACGCACGCGGCCACCAGGACGCGCCGCTCGCTGCGGCTGCCCACCGGCGGCAGGTGCCGGCCGGCCCGGCGCGCGGAGAGCCGCGCCAGGCCCAGGCCCAGCAGCACGGCCGTGCTCAGGGCCGCGTCCTGCGGGTGGCCGGAGAAGAGCACGGCGACGAGGGTCAACGGCAGCAGCACGGTGGCCAGGCGGCGGCGCCGGGTGGCGGGCCACCGGGCCGCCGGGAGCAGGGCCGCCACGGCCAGCCCGGGCCACGGGCCGTGCACGGCGTCCCCGGCGAGGACGGCGCCCCACGCGGGGTCCACGACGGACGTGAGGCGCGCCAGGAGCAGGACCGCCAGGACGCTCACCAGCTGGCCGAGCAGCACCCGGGCCGCGAACCGCCCCGTCCCGGCGGCGCGCTCGGCGGGCGGGCCGAGCAGCAGGACGCCGGCCACGGAGAGGACCCACCAGCCGGCGTGGGGCGCCCAGAGCATGGAGGTCAGCAGCGCGTGCGGGGTCCGCAGGAGGGTGTCCGCGCGCACCGGCCCCACGAGCGGCAGCAGCGGGCCGAGCGCGCAGAGCAGCAGCAGCGTCCACGTGGCCGGCACCCCGCGCAGCCAGCCGCGCAGACGTGGCCCCACGGGCGAGACGGCGACGGATCCCATGACATCTCCTGACGGTGCGCCCGGTGTGCCGGGGGCGGTGGAACGGCTCCGGCCCGTGCCGGAACGGGCACAGGCTACGCCGCTCACCGGAGTGCGGGGATCAGACTCCGGGAGGATCCCGCTCCGCGCCGGTCCACCGGGCGTAGCATGCGCCCATGCTCCACTGGCACGAGTTCGGGGATCCCGATGGCGTCCCGGTGCTCCACTTCCACGGCACCCCGGGGTCCGGGCGGGAGGCCGCCGCCCTCGACGCCGCGGCGCGCACCGCCGGCGTGCGGCTGATCGCCCCGGACCGGCCCGGGATGGGCCGGACCCCGCACGTGCCGGGGCGGCGGCTGGGGCACTGGCCGGCCGACGTCGTCGCCCTGCTGGACGGGCTGGGGGTCGAGCGGGCCGGGGTCCTCGCGTGGTCCGGCGGCGGACCGTACGCGCTGGCATGCCTGGCGCGGATCCCGGAGCGACTGACGGGCGTGGCGCTGCTCGCCCCCGCCGGCCTCCTGCCGGCGGTGCCCTGGGCCAACCGGCTCCTGCCGCGGCTCTACCTGCCCGTGGCCGCGCGCGTAGCCCGGGCGCGGGACTGGGGTCCAACGGCGGCGCTCGCCCAGTACCGGCTGCGGCGGGCCCGCACCCGGGTCGCCGGACCGGATGTCGCGGGAGAGCCCGTGGACCCGTCCGCGGCCGGGGCGCTGGCGCGCTCCTGGCGGGAGGCGTTCCGGCAGGGTGCGGCCGGGCCGATCCAGGACGAGCAGGTGATCAACGAGGACTGGTCGGCGCTGCTGCCCCCCGCCCGGCGGGCCCGGGGGGTGCCGGTGCGGATCTGGCACGGCCGACGGGACCGCACCGTGCCGCACCGGCACAGCCGTCGGCTCGCGCGGGCGCTCGGCGCCCGGCTCGTGGATCCGCACGACGGCGACCACCCCGGCGCGCTCGTCCATGCCGGCCCCGAGGCGCTTGCGTTCCTGGCCGGCGCGGCTGAGCGGGACCGATGACTCAACCTAACAGTTACATAACAAAACATGTGCAAGGTTCAAAATCATCGTAGTGTTCCCTGTGTCACACGCTATCGACTAGCGCTCCTCGGAGGTCCCCGTGAAGAACCGAACCGCCAAAGCAGTCACGACAACAGCAGCCCTCCTCCTTCTAGCAGGCGTTGCTACCCCAGCAAATGCAGCCCCCCTGAGCGGTGAGACCGTTACGACCCACTCGGAATTCACAACGCATCCCACTGGTGCCGGGGGCGGGGAAATGCGCCTCGAATTTAGAGATCCCCCTCCCCGAGGTGTCGAGAGCACCCAGGCCACCTGGGGCAGCAGCTATGCAACAAGTAAGGAAGTAGCTCAGTTCATCTACGTGGGAAGGGCGAAAGCCGGAGCAAACATTTATCAGGGCGAACGGATCATCAGCGTGTGCATCCGCTATAGCCACCCGGGACGGTCATCCGGAACTGTGTGCTCCAACGCCTCTTCCGGTAGCGGGCGGTGGGTAGCCGGAGATGAAGAGGTACTTCGGTTTGTCGACAACCTCAGCCTCAATTGGCCGCAGACCAAATTTCACGTATCCCTTGGAAAGATTCCCACAAACATGCTGTGACTCCGATCGGGAGGCTCCGGAAGGACGTCAGGAGAGACCATGAATTCGAACATCCATAGCAACCGCCCCCATCGACGTGCACCTGTCATGGCCCTCGTCATTATCGCGGCCTACAGCATGCTCGTTCCACTGTTCATCACAGCCATCACTGGCTATGGGGGCAACGAAGCGCTTCCCACACGGGCATATATCATCGCCTTCGCGATCGCAGGCCTGTCGTGGGTGGTGGCGCTCACCTCAGCGGGGGCGCAGCAGGGCGACCCGAGGGCATCGATGCCGGGGTTTCCCTGGGTGGAGGTAATCGGGGCGCTGATCGGCATCACGACCACCGGAGCCATATTCCTTCATTTGCTCCTAGTGATCGATGCCGGAGGACCCGCCACCCTGTTCGGTGCACTTCTCTGCCTCGCCGCCTTGCTCGCCTGGATCTTCTGGCTCGGATCATGGATCACAGCGCACAGGAACCACGAGCAGAACGTCGACAGGGAACAACCACCGGTGTGCGCATCGTGAGAGCCCGGCTTCGTCGCGCTCGCAGGGTGCGCGCCTGAAGGGCCGCCGTCATCGTCATCCGTTCAGCCCTCACCCGTCGCCGACTGCGACGCGGGGTCGGTTCAGACCAGCTCGAAGCGCTCCAGGCCGCCCAGGTACGGGCGCAGCGCCGCCGGGACGGTCACGGAGCCGTCCGCGTTCTGGTGGTTCTCCAGGATCGCCACGATCCACCGCGTGGTGGCCAGCGTGCCGTTGAGCGTGGCGACGGTGCGCGTGCCGCCCTTGGAGCCGTCCTCCTTCTGCACCCGCTCGCGGATGTTCAGGCGGCGGGCCTGGAAGGTGGTGCAGTTGGAGGTGGAGGTCAGCTCCCGGTAGGTGCCCTGGGTGGGGACCCACGCCTCGCAGTCGAACTTGCGGGCGGCGGACATGCCGAGGTCGCCGGCGGCGATGTCGATCACGCGGTAGGGCACCTCGATCGCGGCGAGCATCCGCTCCTCCCACTCCAGCAGGCGCGCGTGCTCGGCCTCGGCGTCCTCCACGGAGGAGTAGATGAACATCTCCAGCTTGTTGAACTGGTGCACGCGGATGATGCCGCGGGTGTCCTTGCCCGCCGAGCCCGCCTCCCGGCGGTAGCAGGTGGACCAGCCGGCGTACCGGACAGGGGCGTCGACGTCGATGATCTCGTCCGCGTGGTAGCCGGCCAGGGCGACCTCGGAGGTGCCCACAAGGTAGAGGTCGTCGCGCTCGAGGCGGTAGATCTCGTCGTCGTGCTCCACGTCGAAGCCGGTGCCCTGCATGGTCTCGGGGCGCACGAGCGTGGGCGGGATGACGGGGACGAACCCGTTCTCCAGGGCCAGGTCCAGGCCCATCTGCATGATGGCCAGCTCGAGGCGCGCGGCCACGCCCTTGAGGAAGGAGAACCGGGCGCCGGAGACCTTGGCGCCGCGCTCCATGTCGATGCCGCCGATCAGCTCGCCGAGCTCCAGGTGGTCGCGGGGCTCGAAGCCCTCGGCCGCGAAGTCGCGCGGGGCGCCGACCTCCTTCACCACCACGAAGTCGTCCTCGCCACCGGCGGGGATGCCCTCGATGATCAGGTTGGGGAAGGCGCGCTGGTGGGCCAGCAGCTCGGCCTCGGCCTCGTTCGCCGCCGCCTCGGCCGCCTTCACCTGCGCGGCCAGGTCCTTCACCTCGGCCAGCAGCGCCTGCTTCTCCTCGCCCTGGGCCTGCGCCACCTTCTTGCCGAAGGCCTTCTGCTCGGCGCGCAGCTCCTCGAACCGGGAGATCGACGCGCGGCGGGACGCGTCCGCCTCGACGATCCGGTCCACGAGGGACGCGTCGGCTCCGCGGGCCTCCTGCGAGGCGCGGTACTTCTCGGGCTGGTCGATGAGGTCCTTGACGTCGATCACGGTCCCAGCCTATCCGCAGGGGCCCGGCGGCCCCCGCGGGGGCGGGCGGATCCTAGACTGTCCCCATGACCCCGGAGATGCTGTTCGCCCTCGTCGCACTGGTGCTGGGCGTGGCGCTGGCCGTGACCCTCGGCCTCGTGGTGGCCCGCCAGCGCCGCCTGCGCCGCTCGCTCGGGCACGCCCGCGAGGACGTACAGGCGCTGGAGGCCCGCGTGGCCACCCTCAGCGAGCGGCTGACGGCCACGGAGGGCGAGGCCCGCCCGGACCACGAGATCGCGTTCATCTACAACCCGATCAAGTCCGGCGTGGCCGCGATCCGCGACTTCGTGGAGACCCAGGCCCGCCGGGACGGCTTCGGGGACGTCCTGGTCCTGGAGACGGAGGAGGACGACCCCGGCACCCGCATGGCGCGCGACGCCGTCGCGGCCGGGGTGCGCCGCGTCCTCGTGGCCGGCGGCGACGGCACGGTGCGCACCGTGGCCGAGGAGCTCGCCAACACCTCCGTGGCCCTGGGGATCGTCCCGCTGGGCACGGGCAACCTGCTGGCCCGCAACCTCAGCCTGCCGATCAACGACCCCGAGGAGTGCGTGCGGATCGCCCTGCACGGGCACCAGCGGGTGATCGACACCGTGGACGTGCGCCTCGTCCACGAGGACGGCGAGCGCACGCGCCATACCTTCACCGTGATGGGCGGCGCCGGCTACGACGCCGACATCATGGGCGACACCCGCGACGACCTCAAGGACATGGCCGGCTGGCTGGCCTACTCCGAGGCCGGCCTGCGCCACCTGGGCGGGGAGCGCCACGAGATCTCCGTGGCGCTCGACGGCGGCCCCTTCCGCTCCTACAAGATGCGCTCCGTGCTCGTGGCCAACTGCGGCATGCTCACCGCCGGCATGGAGCTGCTGCCGGAGGCCAAGCTCGACGACGGCCTGCTGGACGTGCTGATCCTCTCCCCGCGCAACACGATGGACTGGGCGCGCATCGCGGTGAAGACGCTCACCCGTCATCGCAGGGATCTGGACTCGCTGCACACGAAGCAGGCCACCCGGGTGCAGGTGCGCTTCGCCGAGCCGACGCTGTCCCAGCTCGACGGCGACGCCACCGGGAGCATCACCGCCCTGGACGCCCGGGTGCAGGCGGACTCCCTGGTCGTGATGATCAAGAACGAGGAGCGGGCCTCCGTCCAGTCCTGAGCACGCGGGGGCCGCGCCCGGTCAGCGGGCGAGGATCCCGCGCACCCACTCGCTGCCGCGGCGGTAGGCCTCGTCCGTGACGTGTGCCGGCACGCGCACCGCGTGGCCCTCGGCGCGCGGGTAGGACCCCAGGAACCGCACGCCGGGGAAGCTGCGGTGGAGCGCCGCCAGGGCCGCGCCCACGCGCGCCTCGGCCAGGTGGCCCTCGAGGTCGATCGAGAAGAAGTACCGGCCCATGCCCTCGCCCGTGGGGCGGGACTCGATGCGGGAGAGGTTGATCCCCCGGGTGGCGAACTGGTCCAGGATCTCCCGCAGCGCGCCGGGGTGGTCGTGGGGCAGCGGCACGGTGACGGTGGTCTTGTCCGCGCCGGTCACCTCCGGCAGTGCCCCAGGCCGGGACACCAGCACGAACCTGGTCACGGCGCCGGTCACGTCCTCGATCCGCTCGGCGAGCACCGGCAGTCCGGTCTGCTCGGCCACGAGCGGGGCGCAGACCGCCGCGTCGGCGGCCGGGACGGCCCCGGCGTCGTCCTCGGCCCCGACCACCTCGGCGGGCAGCAGCAGCCGCGCGCCGGCGGCCGTGGAGGAGGCGGGCGTGAACTCGACGCCGGGCAGGCGCTCCGCCATCCAGCCGCGCACCTGGGCCCACGCGTGCGTGTGGGTGCTCACCCGCCGCACGTCCGCGAGCGCCACGCCCGGCCGGCCCACGAGCACGAAGCTGATGGGCACGAGGACCTCGGCACGGATCTGCAGCTCCTCGCCGGAGCCGATGTCGTCCAGGGTGGCGGAGACGCCGCCCTCCACCGAGTTCTCGATCGGCACCACGGCCGAGTCCACCTCGCCGGCACGGACGGCCGCGAGCGCGGCCAGCACGGACGAGGCGGGCACGAGGTCCGCGGCGTCGGGGTCCACGAGGCGGCGCAGGGCGGCCTCGGTGAACGTGCCCTCCGGGCCCAGGAACGCGTGCCGGGGCCGACCCGCCGGATCGGAGCCGGCGGCGTCGGCCCCGGCGCGCGGGGTCTCGGAAGGTGTCACTTGACGGTGGGCTCGGCGTCGCCGTCGGCCTCCATGGGCTTGCCGGCCTCGAGCCACGCGCCGGAGCCGCCGGCCACATTGATGGCCGAGTAGCCGCGGCCCGCCAGGAACTCGGCGGCGCGGGCGGACCGGCCGCCGCTGCGGCAGATGACGTGGTAGTCGGTGTCCGGGTCCAGCTCGTCCAGGCGCTCCGGCAGCTCGCCGAGCGGGATGTGGACGGCGCCCGCGGCGCGGCCGAGGGCCCATTCGTCGTCCTCGCGGACGTCGAGGATGTGGGCGTCGGCGGGGACCTGGTCGGCGGAGACGGTCTCGAAGAGGCTCATGCGGCCCAGGGTAGTCGGCCGCCCGAACACCCCACACCCCTGTTGAGCTCTCGGCTCAGCGGCGGACCACCGGGCGCGGAGACACGACGTTCGCCACCCTCCTGTGATTCCAGCATCGGAGTCTGTGAGATGTGTTGACCGTCACTGCGGTGGGTCATATCCTCAAGGGGCAGAGATCGAATCTGGTAAGTCAGCAGATCCAACAGAGGAGAGATCGCGTCATGAATTATGTTGATCGTCGAACCGTGCTGACAGGCGTTACCGCGTAGGCCTTCGCTGTCGCCTTCCCCGCCACCGCAATGGGCGCAGGAGGGGCCACTGCAACCTCAAGACCTGCTGCAGGTGTAGATCACATTGTCACTCGCCTGGCGACCGAGTTCATCTTTGACGGGCGCCGCCTGGGCCTTAAGGGCGGCCTTGACGGCATAGCCAAGCGTTTCAATTTGACCTCAGCAGAGCGAGCAACCGTCGAGGCCATCCTTCAGCGGGCAAACTCCAAGGAGAACCGCGCGACGTCATCCCTCACCCAGGACCCGCTCGCACTCAAGCCACCTGAGGTGTCTTCACCAACAGCTGGCGGTGGCGCGCGACTGCTTTACCTGGATTACCACGCGCTGACCGCAGGCGTCGGGGCAGCACTCTATTCCGCCGCGCAGGTTGGCCCTGCGGCTCTCATGGCCGCTTGGACAGTATTCACCGCCGCCATGAGTGGCCCGATCGCTGTGGGGGCCGCAATTTTGGGGGGAACATTCTTTGCGGACCTGGGGGTAAAAATCCTCGGCGCCGTCGCCCAGCAGAAGGGAATTGCCATCTACGCCCAGTGGGGCATCCCCCCGTTGCGCTCTGAGATTGAATGACACGCGACCAGTAAAAAGAAAGGACTCCCATGTTCTCTCAAAACCGAACTGGCATCATTCCCGTCCCCGAGCTCCTTGCCTCCGTCGGCGGCATCCTGGCGGTCGATTCCCTCCGCCGAGACGCCCTCGGTGAGAATCCGTGGTGGTACGTCGCCGTCGCAGGGGTCGTCGCCCTCGTCCTGTTCGCATGGGGTGTCCAACGCTCGGCCTCTCTCGGCGCGGCGTTCGTGGTCAAGACCGTCCTGTTCTTCCTCGGACTCGGTCTCCTCCTGGCATGGCCCAGCCCCTGGGCCTCCGCCGTCATCGTTCTCGGAGCCGTCCCGTACGCCGTCGGCTACGTCGTGTGGTCCTCGCGGGCCACTCCTCGCGCGACGAACGAGACGGTCTCGACCGCCTGACCCCACCATCCACTGACTGGGGGCCGTCCCACATCCGGGGCGGTCCTCAGCCGTGTTCTCCCTGTGACCCGCATACACCCTCTACCCTGATCCGCATGGCTGAGCACCTCGACGGCACCGCCACCTCCCCCTCCTCCCCCGCGCCCGGACCGGGCCGGCTGTTGGGCCGCAGTGCGTATGCACTGGCTCAGGACCTCGCCTCGGGCGCCCTCAGCTCCCGGGAGGTGACGACGGCGGCCCTCGCCGCCGCCGAGTCCCGCGCCGACCTGGGGCTCTTCGCCCACCTGGACCCGGACGCGGCGCTGGCCCAGGCCGCCGCCGCAGACGAGCGCCACGCGGCGCACCGGCCCGAGCGCGACACGGTCGCCCTCGGCCTCCTGCACGGCCTGCCGACGGCGGTGAAGGACCTCACGGACGTGGCCGGGATGCCCACCCGCCGCGGCTCCGCGCTGCTGGCCGACGCCCCGCCGGCCGCGCAGGACGACCCCCTCGTGGCCCGCCTGCGGGAGGCCGGCACCGTGGTGCTGGGCAAGACCACGGTCCCGGAGTTCGGCCTGGACTCCTACTCGGAGAACCTCGTGGGCCCGCCGGCCCGCAACCCGCTGGACCCCGCCCGCACGCCAGGGGGCTCCTCCGGCGGCTCGGCGGCGGCCGTGGCTGCGGGGATCCTGCCGTTCGCGCCCGGCTCGGACGGCGGCGGCTCGATCCGCATCCCGGCGGCCGCCTGCGGGCTGGTGGGCCTGAAGCCGGGCCGCGGCACGGTGCCCACGGACGAGGCCGAGGACACCGTGCGCACGCTGACCGTGTCCGGTCCACTGGCGCACACCGTGGAGGACGCGGCCCTGCTGTTCGACGTGATGGCCAATCCGGAGGGCCTGGGCGGCCGGACGCTGGCGGACGTGCGCCGGGCGGCGGAGGACCGGCGGGCCGGGACCCCGCACGCCGGCGCCCGCATCGGCCTGAGCACCGTCTCCCCGTTCCCCCCGGCGGTGGAGGTTGGCCTGGCCCGCCCCGCGCTGGCGGCCCTCACGCGGGCCGGCGCCCTCCTCGAGGCCGGCGGGCACGCGGTGGAGCCCTTCAGCCCGTACTACGGGGAGCGCTACCACGAGGACTTCCGCACCGTGTGGACCTCGGGGCTGCTGCGGGCTCCCCTCCCCCCGGACGCCGAGGAGCGCGTGGGAGCGGTGGCCGCCTCCTTCCTGCGCTCGGCCCGGGCGGCCGGGCCGGAGGACATCGCGGCCGCCGTCGAGCGTCTGGAGGACTGGGCGCAGAACGTGCGCGCCCAGTTCGGCTCGGTGGACGTGGTGATGACGCCGGTGCTGGCCGCCGCGCCCCCGGAGGTCGGGCACTTCCTGGCCCTGCCCCCGGAGGAGAACTACGCGGCCCAGTGCGCCTTCACCCCCTACACCTCGATGGTCAACGTGCTCGGGCTGCCCGCGGTGTCCGTGCCGGTGGACCGGGACGAGGCCGGGCTGAGCTGGTCCGTGCAGCTGATCGGCCGGCCCGGCGCGGAGGGGCGCCTGCTCGAGCTCGCCGCCCACCTGGAGGTGCTGCTGGCCGGCTGAGCGGCCGGGCAGCGCCCCCGGGCACACGACGACGGCGCCGCACCCCTCGGGCGGATTCAGGGGGTCCTCGCAACACCTGATGGTCTAGACGGCCGTCAGTAGAT
>NZ_JAUNHR010000073.1:0-3556 GCF_030523875.1 Micrococcus sp.
GCGCCCCACGCGGCGGTGGGGTGCACCACGGGCCCGGCGAACGCGAGGGCCGGCGTCGCGCCGGCGGCGGTCCCGGCGGTCACGACGGCGGCCGCCGCCCCGGCCAGGACGGCGCGCCGCCCGGTCGGGGTGCGGCCGGCGTCAGAGCCGGGATCGCCGGCAGCGGGACCCTGGGCCCGGTGACGGGACAGGGGCGCGGGCCCGGCTCCGAGGGCGTGCCGGGGACGGTGGGCGGGGCGGGGGGCGTCGGTCATGGGGTCGGTGCTCCCGGGTCGGTCGGCGGCCGTCAGCGGCCGGGGACGGCGAAGTGGGTCAGGGCCGCGTCGCGGCCGTCCAGCTCGGCCCAGGGCTTGTCCACGCGGAACACCTGGAGGCCGAGGGTGGGCAGGTGCTCGCTCATGCTCAGCGCCGCGTCCTGGTCCGAGTCCAGGCTCATCAGGCGCATGCCCAGGTCCTGGAGCCAGGGCATGTGGCCCACCACGATCAGGCTGCGCACGCTCTCCTCCGTCTCGTTCACCACGGCCAGGGCCCGGGCGGCGTCGGCGGAGTAGAGGCGGCCGTCGAGGTAGGGGGTGGGGGCGGCCTCGCCGAGCCGCTCGGCCACCCACACCCACGTCTGGCGGGTGCACAGGGCGTCGGAGACCACGGCGGCCTCGGGGACGATCCCGTGCTCGAGCAGCCACTCGCCCGCGGCGGGGGCCTGGCGGTGGCCGCGCTCGGCGAGCGGGCGGTCGTGGTCGTCCACGCCGCCCGGCCACCCCGCCTTGGCGTGGCGGAGCAGGACGAGGGTCTTCGCGTCGGAGCCGGTCATGGGTGCCAGGCTACCGACGACGCCCCGCCCCCCTCGACGGGGGGCGGGGGCGTGCGGGGGCTCACGGCGGCGTCGTGCCCGGTCAGCGCCGGGACGGCGGGATCAGATGGAGTACTCGGGCGCCGCCCAGACCACGACCTCGGGGTGGCGGTAGAAGCGGTAGCCCTGGCCGCGCACGGTGCGCACGGTGTTGGCCAGCCGGCCGAGCTTGGCACGCAGGCGGCGGATGTGCACGTCGATCGTGCGCTCATTGGGGACCTCGTCCGAGTTCTTCCAGAGGCTCTCCAGCAGCTCCTCGCGGCCCACGGTGCGCTCGCCGTTCTCCACGAGGTAGTTGAGCAGCTCGAACTCCTTGAACGTGAGGTTCAGCGACTCGCCGTCCAGCTGCACCTCGCGCCGGGACAGGTCGATCAGCACGCCCGGCTGGCGCGTGGAGACGGGGGCGGGGGCCTGGGCGAGGTCCGGGCGGGCCGCGCCCTGGACGGTGGGGTCGCCGAGCACCTGGCGGACCACCTCGAGGTCCCGGCCGGAGGCGCCCGCGGGGGCCAGCGCCACGGCGGCGTGGGACTCCGAGCCGGGCACCAGCGACTCCACGTAGTGGCGCAGCTCGTTGGCCAGACGGGTCAGCGAGGTGCCGGCCGCCGAGGCCATCAGCTCGTCCATGCCCACGTAGATCACGAAGCCGCGGGCCTCGTTCTCGCGGGCCACGGCCTGCGGGCCCGGCACGCCGTTGGGGGCCAGGACGGGGGTGGGGGCGGTGTGCGTGGACTCCGGCGCCTCGGCCAGGCGCAGGTCGCCGCGGCGGGCACGGGAGAGGCTGGCGCGGCGCTGCGCGTTGCGCACCGAGATGTGGACGTAGCCGGCGGTCTCACCCATGACCCTCACTCCTCCTGCGATGGCTGCCGCGCCCTGGCACCGTTCGCCAGGCGTCGGCGTCATGTGACAACAATGTGACGTCGGACGGCGTCACGCAAACCCGGCAGGGGTGAGTGTCTCACCATGTGGGCAGATCCGCCGTTTTTGTGAGGCAACTCACTATTCCATGGGGCGAATGAACTGCCGAGATCCCGGTCACACTCCTCCGCCTGAGCCCGGCTACCACTGGGCCAGAAAGCATCCCTCGGTCGACCTGGCGGAATATTTATGCACTCGTTCCTGCATATCCGTTCCTCCACGACGACGCGGCCCCCGTCGTCGTCGACGGGGGCCGCGTGTTCCATCAGTGGAATGACACCTCCATCGCGTGGAGGTGTCCGAGATCACTCCGCGAGGCCGTAGAGGCGGTCGCCCGCGTCGCCGAGGCCGGGGACGATGTACGACTTCTCGTCGAGGCGCTCGTCCACCGCGGCGAGGTAGAGGTCCACCTCGTGCTCGCCCAGGGCCTCCTCCAGGCGCGCGACGCCCTCGGGCGCTCCGAGGAGGCAGATGCAGGTGACGCGCTCGGCGCCGCGCTCGTACAGGAAGCGGATCGCCTCGATGAGGGTGCCGCCCGTGGCGAGCATCGGGTCGAGGACGAACACATGACGGCCGGTGAGGTCGGCGGGCAGGCGCTCGGCGTACGTGACGATGTCCAGGGTCTCCTCGTTGCGCGCCATGCCCAGGAAGCCCACCTCCGCCGAGGGGGCCATCTTGGTCATGCCCTCGAGCATGCCCAGTCCGGCACGCAGGATCGGCACCACGAGCGGACGGGGACGGGCCAGGGTGGTGCCCGTGGTCACCGCCACCGGGGTCTCCACCTGCACCGACTCCACGGCCACGTCCCGGGTGGCCTCGTAGGCCAGGAGCATCACGAGCTCCTCGGCCAGCTGGCGGAAGATCATGGAGGGGGTCCGGCGGTCGCGCAGGACGGTGAGCTTGTGGGCCACGAGCGGGTGGTCGACGACGTGAAGGCGCATGGCGCACACGCTACCGTCCGCGGCGGCCCGTAGCCTGGGCGCGTGCCCGCCGCAGACCCCTCCCCCGCACCCACCGCCGAGCAGGAGCACGCCTGGATGGGCCTGGCCCTCGAGGCCGCCTGGGAGGCCGGGGCGGCCGGGGACGTGCCCATCGGCGCCGTCCTGGTGGGCGGGGACGGGGAGGTGCTCGCCGTCGTCGCCAACGAGCGGGAGCGCCACCACGACCCCACCGCCCATGCCGAGGTGCTCGCCCTGCGGCGGGGCGCCGAGGCCCGGGCCGCCGCGGGCGCCGCCGACGGCTGGCGCCTGTCCGACTGCACCCTCGTGGTGACCCTCGAGCCGTGCCCCATGTGCGCCGGGGCGCTGCTGCTGGCGCGGGTGCCGCGCGTGGTCTTCGGCGCGTGGGACCCCAAGGCCGGGGCGTGCGGGTCGGTGCTGGACGTGGTCCGGGACCCGCGCCTCAACCACGACGTGCACGTGCGCGCGGGCGTGCGCGGGGAGGAGTGCGGCCGGCTGCTGAGCGAGTTCTTCGCGGCGCGGCGCCCGGGCGCGGCCGGCGGGACGGCCCCGGACGACGACGGCGCCGCCCGCTCCGCCTGAGCGGGCCGGTTTGGGGGCGGGCGCGGCGCTCGGGTAGGCTGGGCCGGTCTGGTGACGTGTCCGAGCGGCCGAAGGTGCAGCACTCGAAATGCTGTGTACGGTAACCCCGTACCGTGGGTTCAAATCCCACCGTCACCGCCAGAACTGAGGAAGGGCCCGGGAGCAGTGCTCCCGGGCCCTTCCGTCCTCTGCGGCGCGGTCGGAGCCTGCGGATGCCGGCCCGACTACCCTGGCGCCATGTCCGCCGCCC
>NZ_JAUNHR010000073.1:3656-10767 GCF_030523875.1 Micrococcus sp.
TGTCCGCCGCCCAGGTCCTGGCGCTGCTGGGCACGGGCCTGCTCACCGTGGCGCTCGGCCTGCTGGCCGTGGACCTCGCCGGGGCGGACGCGGGCGCGGTGCTGGGGATCGCCCTGACCGTGAAGATGGTGGCGTACGTGCTGGTCAGCCCGGTGATGGCCGCCCTCGTCACCCGCCTGCCGCGCACCCCCGTGCTGGTGACGGCGGACCTGGTGCGGGCCGGCGTCGCCGCGTTCCTGCCGTTCGTCACGGAGACGTGGCAGGTGTACCTGCTGATCCTCATCCTGCAGTCCGCCTCGGCCACCTCCACCCCGGCGTTCCAGGCGCTCATCCCCTCCGTGCTGCCGGAGGAGCGGGACTACACGCGCGCGCTGAGCCTGTCCCGCCTCGCCTACGACCTCGAGGCGCTCGTCAGCCCCCTGCTCGCGGTGGCGCTGCTGACCGTGGTCTCCTACCACCAGCTGTTCGTGGGCACGGTGCTGGGCTTCCTCGCCTCGGCCGCGCTGGTGCTGTCCACGCGGCTGCCCGCCGTCGCCGAGGCCGCCCCCAGCCCGTTCCTGGACCGCCTCACCCGCGGGGTGCGGCTGTTCGCCGCCCGTCGTGAGCTGCGCGTGCTGGCGGGGCTGGACCTCGTGGTCGCCGCCGCCACCGCCATGGTGCTGGTGAACACCGCGGTGCTCGTGCAGGTGGGGCTCGGCCGCCCCCAGACGGACGTGGCCGTGCTGCTGGCGGCCTACGGCGCCGGGTCCATGCTGGTCGCATTGGCCGTGCCGCGCCTGCTGGACCGGATGCCGGACCTGCCGGTGATGACCGCCGGCGCCGCCGTCCTGCCCGTCCTGCTGGCGACCGCGGCCGCCGCGATCGCCCTCGACGCCCCCTGGGCCCTGCTGCTGGTCCTGTGGCTGACGACGGGCGCCGCCACCTCCGCCGTCCTGACCCCCTCGGCCCGCGTGCTGGCCCGCAACGCGGACGAGGCCCAGCGCCCCGCCGTCTACGCCGCGCAGTTCTCCCTCTCCCACGCGTGCTTCCTGGTGAGCTACCCCGTGGCCGGCCTGGTGGGCTCGGCGGCGGGGCTTCCGGCGGCGGCCCTGGTGCTCGCCGCGCTCGGGGCGGTCGGGCTGGCCGGGGCGCTCGCGGCGGTGGCCGGCTCACGGCTGCTGCATCCGGGGCGTTCGCGGCGGGCCGGGGCGTGCTCAGCCGGGCATGACCGCGTCCAGGAACGCGGCCACCGCCGCCCAGGACACGGTGGCGTGGACCGCGGTGCGCGGCAGGTTCGAGCGCAGCACGTCCGTGGGGCCCATGCGGCGCGTCATCATGGCCAGGTCGTGGCCCGCGCCGTCCACGGAGTAGAGGGCCGTGGGCACGCCGCGCTCGGCGAACGCCGAGTAGAGCTCACGGCTCTGCAGGTAGGGAACCTCCTGGTCGTCCCGGCCGTGGATCAGCAGGGTGGGCGGGGACGCCGGGGTCACGTGCACCGCCGGACGGGCCAGCCGCGCCAGCTCGGGGCGCGCCATGACGGGCACGCCCAGCATGCGGGACTTGGTGCTGCGGTCGTCCAGGTGGCAGTGCTCGAGGCGCTGGCGGCGGTTCAGGGCCGCGCACGCCCCGCGCGGCATCTGCACGTTCATCTGCAGGAAGTCGACGGGCGCGGCGCACTCCACGATCGCCTGCACCGCGTCCTCGGGCGGGATCGCGTGGCCCCCCGGAGGCACCTCCCGCCCGGGGGACGGGACGCGCGCGCGGTCCAGGTCCCGGCCGCCGGTGAGCCCGGCCATCAGGGCGTTCCACCCGCCCGAGGAGTTCCCGCCCACCGCGATCCGACCCGGGTCCAGGCGGTGCTCCCCGGCGTGGGCGCGCACCCAGCGCACCGCCGCCGTCGCGTCCAGGACCTGTGCGGGGAAGGCGTCCTGGGAGGAGCTGCGGACGGAGAACGCGGCCACGGCGTACCCGGCCGGGACCATGCCGCGGGCCACGTCCCGCCCGCCCTGGAAGCCGCGGTCCGAGCGCCACCCGGAGCCGTCGTTCCACACGAGCACGGGGAAGGGGCCGGGACCGGGCGGCGTGTGGACGTCCACGCGGCCGGCCGCGCCGGGCAGGTCCGCGTACCGGTGGCCCAGGCTCGAGCGCATCCCGAACAGCGCGGCCGCCCGGTCCTCCACGGGCTCGGGCGCCAGGGACGTGTCCCGCTCGAGCAGGGCGGCCGTCAGGGCCACGGCCGCGGCGCCGAGCCCCAGGCCCAGCGCGGTGCGCCGCCCGGGGCGCGGTGCGGCGTCGTGCGTGCCCGCGTCCATGTCCACCCCTCCCTGCCGGTGCGGCCGAGCCTAGTGGAGCGGGCGGGGCGTACGGCGTCCGGCCCCGGTGCCATGATGGTCCGCATGTCAGTGCGGGTGTTGGCCATCGGCAAGAAGCACGAGTCCTGGGTGTCCGAGGGGATCACCCGCTACGAGCGGCGCCTCAAGCGGCCCTACGACCTCACGTGGCAGCTGCTGCCGCACTCCTCCCGCCAGGAGGAGGCCGCGCGCGCGGAGGAGTCGGAGCGGATCCTCGCCAAGGTGGGCGCGGACGAGCACCTGGTCCTGCTGGACGAGCGCGGCAAGGGGTTCGACTCCCCCGGCCTCGCCGCGCACCTGCAGGGCCGGTTCGACGTCGGCACGCCGGTCACCGTGGTGATCGGCGGGGCGTACGGCGTGGACGAGCGCGTGCACGCCCGCGCGGACCGCGTGTGGTCCCTCTCCGGCCTGGTGTTCCCGCACCAGCTGGTGCGCCTGATCCTGGCCGAGCAGGTCTACCGCGCGCAGGAGATCTCCGCCGGACGGCCGTATCACCATGCCTGAGCCGGGCGGCGGGGCCCCGCGGACCACCCCCACGCCCGACGCCGAGACCGTCCTGGCGCGGTTCAGCGAGCCCACGCGCCGCTGGTTCACGGGCGCGTTCGCGGGGCCCACGGCCGCTCAGCTGGGCGCGTGGGACGCCGTGTCCTCCGGGCGGCACGCCCTGGTGATCGCCCCCACCGGCTCCGGCAAGACGCTCTCCTCCTTCCTGTGGGCGCTCGACTCGTTCGTCCGCGAGCCCGCGGACCCGGAGACCTCCGCCACGCGCGTGCTCTACGTGTCCCCGCTCAAGGCCCTCGGCGTGGACGTGGAGCGGAACCTGCGCGCCCCGCTGATCGGCATCACCCAGACCGCCAAGCTGCTGGGCTCCCCCGTGCCGGAGGTGCGCGTGGGCGTGCGCTCGGGTGACACCCCCGCGGCCGAGCGCCGTCGCCTGCTGCAGGACCCGCCGGACATCCTCATCACCACGCCCGAGTCCCTCTACCTCATGCTCACCTCGAAGGCCCGCTCGGCGCTGAAGGGCGTGCGGACCGTGATCGTGGACGAGGTGCACGCGGTGGCCGGCACCAAGCGCGGGGCGCACCTGGCCGTCTCGCTCGAGCGCCTGGACGCGATCCTGGACGCCCCGGTGCAGCGCATCGGCCTGTCCGCCACGGTGGAGCCGGCCTCCGAGGTGGCCCGGTTCCTGGGCGGCGTGCAGCCGGTGAGCGTGGTGCGGCCCGTCTCCGCCAAGCGCTGGGACCTCACCGTGACCGTGCCCCTGCCGGACATGACGGACCTGGCCGCCCCGCCCGCGAGCGCGGCCGCCACGGCGCAGGCGGGCGGGGAGCCGGCCACGGGCGGATCGATCTGGCCGCATGTGGAGGAGCGGATCGTGGACCTCGTGTCCGAGCGCCGGTCCACGCTGGTGTTCGCCAACTCCCGCCGCCTGGCCGAGCGGCTCACGGGGCGGCTCAACGAGATCTGGGAGGCGCGCCGGGAGGCCGCCGAGGCCGCATGGGACCCGGACCTGGCCCCCGGGTTCCGCGACGTCCCCGACGCGCCGGGGGACGGGGCTCCGCAGGACCTGGGCCCCGACGACGTCGCCACGCCCCCCACCGCGGGCGACCTCGTCTCGGCCTGGCTGGGCTCGGCCACCGGCGAGACCCCGGCCGGCGCCCCCGAGGAGCGCCGGCGCGGCGGGCGCGGCGCGGGCCGCGGGCCGTCGTCGTCGCCCGCGCAGGTGGCCGGGCAGACCGGCACGGGCTCGGGCACGGTGTCCGACTTCGCCCGGGCCCACCACGGCTCCGTGTCCAAGGAGCAGCGGGCGATCGTGGAGGAGGCCCTGAAGACCGGGCAGATCCGCTGCGTGGTGGCCACGAGCTCGCTCGAGCTGGGCATCGACATGGGCGCGGTGGACCAGGTGATCCAGGTGGAGTCCCCGCCGTCCGTGGCCAGCGCCCTGCAGCGCGTGGGCCGCGCCGGCCACCAGGTGGGCGAGGTCTCCCGCGGCGTGTTCTTCCCCAAGCACCGCGGGGACCTCGTGGACACCGCCGTGGTGGCCGAGCGCATGGCCGCCGGACGGATCGAGTCGCTGCGCATCCCCCAGAACCCGCTGGACATCCTGGCCCAGCAGACGGTGGCCGCCGTCGCGCTGGAGGACGTGGACGCCGAGGAGTGGTTCGACCTGGTGCGCCGCTCCGCCCCGTTCTCCGCGCTGCCGCACAGCGCGTACGAGTCCGTGCTGGACCTGCTGGCCGGGCGCTACCCCTCGGACGAGTTCGCCGAGCTGCGCCCGCGCATCCTGTGGGACCGCGAGCTCGGGGAGCTCTCCGGCCGGCCCGGGGCGCAGCGGCTGGCCGTGACCAGCGGCGGCACCATCCCGGACCGCGGCCTGTTCGGCGTGTTCCTGGCCACCGAGTCCGCCGGGGAGTCCGGCGCCGCGGCCTCCGCGGGGGACACCGGCGAGTCCGCCGCAGACGCCGGGTCGAAGCGCTCGGGCGGCCGGCGCGTGGGCGAGCTGGACGAGGAGATGGTCTACGAGTCCCGCGTGGGGGACGTGATCCTGCTCGGCGCCACGAGCTGGCGGATCGTGGACATCACCGCGGACCGCGTCCTCGTGCTGCCCGCGTACGGCCAGCCCGGCAAGCTGCCGTTCTGGCGCGGGGACGCGGCGGGCCGGCCCGCGGAGCTGGGCGACGCCGTCGGGCGCTTCCGGCGCGAGCTGGACGCGGACCCCGAGGCCGCCCGCGACCGTCTGGCCGCCGCCGGCCTGGACGAGTGGGCGCGGGACAACCTGCTGAAGTACCTGGCGGACCAGCGCGAGGCCACGGGCCGGCTGCCCACCGAGCAGACCCTCGTGGTGGAGCGGTTCACGGACGAGCTCGGCGACTGGCGCGTGGTGCTGCACTCCCCCTACGGCATGGCCGTGCACGCGCCGTGGGCGCTCGCGGTGGGCGCCCGCCTGGCGCAGCGGTACGGGCTGGAGACCGGCTCGGGGGCGGCCATGGCGGCCGACGACGGGATCGTGCTGCGCATCCCCCTGATGGACGCCGAGCCGCCGGGCGCCGAGCTGTTCGAGTTCACGGCGGAGGAGCTGGACGAGATCGTCACGGCGGAGGTCGGCGGGTCGGCGCTGTTCGCCGCCCGGTTCCGGGAGAACGCGGCGCGCTCCCTGCTGCTGCCCCGCCGCAACCCGGGCAAGCGCACCCCGCTGTGGCAGCAGCGGCAGCGCTCGGCGCAGCTGCTGGACGTGGCCCGGAAGCACCCGCAGTTCCCCGTGATCCTGGAGACCGTCCGCGAGGTCCTGCAGGACGTCTACGACCTGCCGGCCCTGAAGGACGTGGCCGGGCGGATCGCCTCCCGGGCCATCGGCATGGTGGAGGTCACCACCTCCGCCCCGTCCCCGTTCGCGCAGTCCATCCTGTTCGGCTACGTGGCCCAGTTCATCTACGAGGGCGACTCGCCGCTGGCCGAGCGCCGCGCCGCCGCCCTCTCCCTGGACCCCGCGCTGCTGAGCGAGCTGCTGGGCACCGAGGAGCTGCGCGAGCTGCTGGACCCCGCCGTGATCGCCCGCGTGGAGGAGGAGCTGCAGCGCCTCGCCCCGGACCGGCGCGTGCGCGGGGCCGAGGGGCTCGCGGACCTGCTGCGGATCGTCGGGCCGCTCACCGTGGCCGAGGCCGCCCGCCGCACCGAGCGGTCTCCGGCGGACGCCGGGGCGGACGGCGCGGACGACGACGCGCACCGGGCCGCCGTCGCCGCCCACCTCACGGAGCTGGAGCGCACGGGCCGGGCGTTCCGGTTCCGGCGCGAGGGCGAGGAGGCGTTCGCCGCCGTCGAGGACGCCGCGCGCCTGCGGGACGCGCTCGGCGTGCCGATCCCCATGGGCGTGCCCGTGGCGTTCCACGAGCCCGTGGAGGACCCGCTCGGGGACCTCGTCTCCCGGTACGCCCGCACCCATGGGCCCTTCACCGCCGCCGAGGCGGGCACCGCGCTGGGCCTGGGCGGCGCCGTCGTGCTGCCGGTGCTGCAACGGCTGGCCACCGAGCGGCGCGTCTCCCAGGGCGCCTACCGCCCGGGCGGGACGCCCGGGGCCACCGGCCTGGAGGCGGAGTGGATCGAGGCGGACGTGCTGCGCAAGGTGCGGCGGCGCTCGCTGGCCGCGCTGCGCGCCGAGGTGGAGCCGGTGGAGCAGGCCGCCTACGCGCGGTTCCTCGCCGACTGGCAGCACCTGCGCCCGCGGCCCGGCCGGCCGTCCCCGGCCACGCTCGAGGGCGTGGACGGCGTGGCCACCGTCCTGGACCAGCTGGCCGGGATGCCCCTGCCCGCGAGCGCGTGGGAGTCCCTCGTGCTGCCGGCGCGCGTGAAGGACTACCGGCCGGGCCTGCTGGACGAGCTGCTGGCCACGGGCGAGTACCTGTGGTCCGGCACGGCGGAGGGCTCCGGCAACGACGGCTGGGTGGCCCTGCACCCCGCCGACGCCGTGGACCTCACGCTCCGCGTGCCCGAGCTGCGCACCGAGGACGTCTCCGCCGCACGCCTGGCCGTGCGCGAGCACGTGCTGGCGGTGCTGTCCGCGGGCGGGGCCTGGTTCTTCCCTCAGCTCGTGGAGCGGGTGCGGGCCGAGGCGGCGCGGGAGGGCAAGGGCGAGCCGCCGCGCGCGCCTGAGGTCCTTGAGGCACTGTGGGACCTCGTGTGGGCCGGGCGTGTGGGCAACGACACCTTCGCGCCCCTGCGCGGCCTGCTCTCCCTGGGGAGGACGGCCCACCGGACCGGCCGGCAGACCCCCCGCGCCCGCACCG
>NZ_JAUNHR010000074.1 GCF_030523875.1 Micrococcus sp.
CGCTGAGGACCGCGTCCTGCCCGCCCTCGCCGACGTCGTGCTCGGCGTCCGCTGACCGCTCCCGTCCCATCCGCCCCGTACACAGCGCCCCGCCCGCCCCGATCCGAGGAGCCCCCATGCAGTCCCGATCCATGACCGACCGACGACCCCACATGGCCATGCTCGTCGGCAACCGCGTAGTCGGCGACTCCCGCGTGGAGAAGGCCGCCGTCTCCGCGATGCGGGCCGGCTACCGGGTGACGGTCGTCGGCATCACCCACCGGACCACCTTCCGGCTCGGACGCTACGGGGCGGTGCCCGTGCTCCGTGTCCCCCTGCCCGCCACGCGCCACCGGGCCTGGATGGCCCTGCATTCACCCACGGCGCCGGAGGGCACCGACTGGACGGCCGCCCTCCCCTCCGAGGAGGTGGAGCGCCTCGCCGCTGGCTCCACCCCCGACCATCCCGGCTCCGGTCTGATGCAGGCCCTGGTGCGCGGTGCCGCGCCCCACACCACGCCGGACGCGCTGCGCGGCCGCCTGCTGACGGCGGCACGGGATGCCGAGGCCCGGGCGGCGCGGCTGCCCTCCCTCTCCCTGCCGGGGGCGGCGCGCGCCGTCGGTCTCCGGGCCCGCCGGGGAGCGGACAACTTCCAGGCCACCCGGCGCCAGGGATGGCGCCGAACGTGGCCCCTGATCGCCGACTACGAGGACGCGTTCCTGCGCGCGCTGGTCGAGCTGGCCCCGGACCTCGTCCACGTGCATGACCGGCACCCGCTGCCCGCCGCGGACGCCTACGCCCGCTGGCGGCACGCCCGCGGGGACGCCCCCGTCCCGTGGGTCTACGACGCGCACGAGTGGCTCCCCGGACAGGCCATGCCCGGCCCGGCCGCGCAGCGCGTGGGGTGGAAGGCGGCCGAGGCCGAGCTGATCCACCGGGCCGACGCGGTCCTGAGCGTCACCGACGAGCTGGCCCGGCGCCTGCAGGCCCACCACGGCCTGCCCGCGCTGCCGGGCACGGTGGTCAACGCCCCCTGGAGCTCCCGGGCGCCGTTGGATCCTGCGGTGCGGGGGACCATCCGCCAGGAGTGCGGCCTCGCCGACGACGTCCCCTCCTCGTGTACCTGGGCAAGATCGCCGAGGTGCGCGGCGTGCACACGGTGGTCCGGGCGCTGGCGGACCTGCCGGGGGTGCATGCGGCGTTCGTCGTCAGCGCGGACGAGGGGCCGCGGGCCGCCCTGCGGGCAGAGGCCCGCACCCTGGGCGTCGAGGAGCGCGTGCACCTGCTGGACTACGTCCCGTCCGCCTCCGTGACCTGGTACGTGGAGTCCGCGACGCTGGGCCTGAGTCCCCTGCTGCCGACCCCGGCTCACGAGAGTGCGATGGCGACCAAGCTCCGCGAGTACATCCAGGCCGGGCTTCCCCTCGTGGTGTCCGACCTGCGGGAGCAGGCCAGGTTCGTCCGAGAGCAGCAGGTGGGCGTCGTCCACGCGCCGGGCGACCCCGCCGACCTCGCCCGCGCCGTCCGGGAGGCGCTCGCCCGCCTCGACACCCTGCGGGAGTCGGTGGCCAGGCCCGAGGTCCAGGATGCCCATCGCTGGGAGGCCGCCGAGCGCGTCCTGCACCGGGTCTGGACCTCCCTCGTCCCGGTGCCCGCCCCGCCGCTGGAGGCGCCGATCGCCCCCTCCCCTGTGGACCCCGCCTCCCTCGCGGGGCTGACCGTCGTCGGGGATGCTCCGGCCGGTCACGCCCTGGCCGAGGCCTGGCGCGCCGCGGGGGCACCGGCCGTCGAGCGGCCGGCCGTGTCCCCGCCGGAGGATCCGCGCCTGCTCGCCGGCGGACCCGGTCCGCTGGGCCGGGTGCTGGCGGACTGGATCCACGACGACGAGACCGCCGCCGCCGTGCTGTACGCCGGGCAGGGCCCCGCCGGCGGCCGCGCAGAGGGCTCCGTGGCCCTCGAAGCGGCCTCTCTCCTGGCCCGGGGCCGGGGCGTGGGCCTCCTGGCCGGGGACACCCTGCTGGCCGACCCCCGACTTCGCCGGCGGGCGGTCCCCGGCCACCCGTGGAACGAGCTCGACGAGGAGACGTTCGCCGCCCTGGAGCGCCGCGCGCGCCGAGCCCGACGTCCCTACCGCGATGCCATGCCCTCGGGGGCGGTCGTGCTGACGCACAGCCACGTGGAGGCGGCTCTGGACCCGGATCTGGTCTGGCTGCCCCGGCCGATCCCCGCAGCCCCCGCCCCCACGCCCGGGACCCCCCGCTCCGTGCTGGTCCTCCCCGGCGATCGGACCGATGCCGAACGCACCGCCGTGACCGCGATGGTGGCCGAGCTTCAGGCACGCGGTGTGCCCGTGGAGGCTCCGAGCGGGCCGCGGTTCCGCCGGCGAGGTCCGCACGTCTGGAACGCCGACGTCGTGGTGGACCTGCTGCACACCGGAGAGCCCTCGCCCGCGGCCGAGCACGCGGGAGCGCGCGGGGCGGCCGTGGTGGCGGGACCGGTGCTGTTCGACGGACCGGGGACGCCGTCACAGCCCGTCACCGTCACCGACGAGTCCGGCCTCACCTCCGCCGTCCTCCGCCTGCTGGAGATGGACGAGGAGGCCTGGGCCGCCCGGGCCGCCGCGGCGCTCGCGCACCGCGCGGCCGTGCACGCGCCGGAGGAGGTGGGTCGGCGGCTGCGGGCCGTGCTGACGGCACCCGGCCGCGGCTGATCCTCCACCGACGCCGGCGCCTGTGCGGGGCCGGCGTCGGCGGACGATCAGAGGACGGGCTCGAGCCCCACGGCCTCGCGGACGGCGGCCATGCGTGCCGCCCACCCGTGGGCCCGCCGGGCCGCGGAGAGCCCGGGAGCCCCCTCGGCCACCAGTCGGCGCAGGCCGGCGCGGATCGAGGCGACGTCCCGCTCGACCGCCACACCGAGGCGCTCACCGCGCACCAGGGGGGCGATCGCCATGTCCGCGAAGCACAGGATGGGGTGGTTGCGCTCCACCAGGCTCATGGTCTTGAACGGGAACGCCATCGCCGCGTACCCGGAGCCCAGCAGCACCGACCCCACGACGGTGCGGGTGGCGGGGACGTGCCACTCGAGCGGCACTGTGGTGACCCTGACGCCGGGACGGCCGCCCAGGCCGTGCCGCTCGATCAGCTCCTCCAGACATGAGCGCTCCCCCGCCCGCACCACGAAGTCGAGCCGCACAGTCTGCTCGAGGCCGGCCGCGGCCTCGAGGTACAGGTCCAGGCCGTAGATGCTGCTCACGCCGCCGGCGTAGAGGAGGGTCACGCCCTCCTCTGCCGGCCCCCAGGCCGAGCCGTCGACCGCGGCCCGCGCCTCCACGCCGGGGGGCACGGGGATCCAGTCGTGCCCCTGCCGGCCGTGGCGGCGCAGGAGGTCGTCGAAGAGCACTCCCGACTCCGCCGAGGGGGCTGCAAGGGCGTCCGCGGCCTCGGCCATCAGCTCGAGCTCCCCCAGTCCGGCGGCGCGCACCTGCTCACGGTGCTCGTCGTCCTCGAGATAGCCCTCGAGATCCTCCAGCCAGTGCAGGTCGCGAACGAACCACACGGCCCGCCCGCCGCATGCCCGCACGCGGCCCATCAGCTCCGCCACGCCTCGGGCCACGGTCGGGTCGGCGATCGGGGAGGTCGAGTTCTCGCCGTACATCAGGCCAGCCGTGCGCCCCGCGGCGAGGGCCCGGCGCACGAGGGCGGCGCGCCGCTCGAACACGGCCGGGACGGAGGAGATCCGCAGCGCCGGCGCCTGCGTGTCCATGGCCTCCGCCATGGCCCGCACGCGCAACGGGCGGGCACCGTCGGTGCGGTCCTCGAGGGGGGTGGTCGCGAAGAACACCTCGAGCGGCCCGTCGTGCCGCAGGGCGGCGAGGTCCTCGTGGAGCGGGTCCACGGGGCGGTCCATGGCCGCCGCGTAGGCCTGGAGCAGATCCGGGGCCGGCTCCCGCACCAGCGCCGGGTGCGGAGCGGGCGCGGAGGCGGGCTCGCCCGCCACGCAGGCCCGCAGCTCCGCGGCCAGGCGCAGGCCACGGCCCGAATGCACCTGCGGATGCAGAAGGAGCCAGGCGTGCATGCCGAGGCAGTCCTCGACCACCAGCCGGTCCCCGTGTCCCTCAGCCACCAGCAGATCGGCGACCGCCGTGTGGTCCCGGGACGAGCCCAGCAGCACCACATGGGTGGCCCCCCTCAGCCGGGTCCGGGCCAGGAGGCGCAGGTCCCGTCCGGCGAGCAGGTCTCGCGCGCGGACGAGCGAGGAGGCCGAGGCGACCTCCAGCTCGGCCCCGGGGACGTCCGCCAGGGCCGCCCGCAGTGCGCCCACCTGGGCGGCCACCCGGTCGGCGTCGTGCCGCTCCGGGTGCAGGACCAGCACCCGCGGAGCCGGGTCCGGGGTCGCCAGCAGGGGGAACGACTGCGCGTCCTCTGCGGCCGGCACGAGGGGGGCGGGCGTCGGATGCAGCAGATGCGCTGCACGGGAGCCCTTCGAGAGTGCCTTGTCGAACTCCCACTCGTCGTCCAGGAACAGGCGGTCCACGGACATGGCGAGGCGGTGCGCGTCCGCGGTGGCCTGCACGCGGGCGCCGGAGAAGTCCAGGTCGCCGCGCCACAGCAGCGGCACGAACTCCTCCTCCACGAACCGGGAGGCGAAGCCGCACGCCCCCAGGCCGGAGGCGAGCACGAGGCCGTAGCGGCCCGCCTGCGTCACCCGGCGCATCGACCGGGCGATCTGGTTCCCGGCCTCCTGCAGGGCCGGGGCGCCGGCCCAGTCGTAGAGCCGAGCCGAGGGGAGACCGGCGGCGCGACGCAGCCATCGGAGGCCTCCGACGTCGAGGACGTCCACGTCGTGGCCGTTCCGCTCGGCGTCGCGCAGCAGCCGGCCCTCGACGGGACCGGCGCCGGTGGTCAGCAGCAGTGCCCTCATGCGCCCTCCTCCCCCTTCGGGACGAGTCCCATCATCCTCATCTCCCGGTCGACCGTGTGCTCGGGCGAGCTCTGCGCGCGGACGCGGGCGGCCGCCGCTGCCGACATCCGGGTGAACAGCTGGGGGTCCGCCATGAGCCGCACCATGCCCTCGGCCAGCCCCTCGACGTCCTCGAATCCGGCCACCACGGCGCAGTCGTCGTCCGTGAACTCCGGGATCGCGGCGGCCCGGTTGGTGACGGGCACCAGCCCCGAGGCCATCGCCTCGTCCCGAGAGACACCCTGGGAGTCCGCGCGGGTGGGGACGAGGAAGACGCCGTGGTCACGGTGGAGCTGGGCGATCTCGGCCTGGTCGGCGAAACGTCGCTCCACGATCACGCGCGGGTCGTCGCCGAAGGCGTCCTCGAACAGGTGGAAGTGCTTGCCGTCCCCGATGATCCGTACCTGCACGCGATCCCACCACGGCGTCTCCCGCAGCCGCCTGAGCGCCTCCACGGCCAGGTCGGGGCCGTAGTTGAGGTTGGCCGCCGAACGGATCCAGAGGATCCGGAACCGCTGCTCCGGGTCCTTGGGCACATGCCGGAACAGGCCCGTGTCGATGACGTTGTGCACGATCGCCGTCCGGCGGCCGGGGAACACCAGTTCCAGATCCTCCTGCGCCGCGCGGCGCCACCACCGGGAGACGAAGACGAACCGCTCGGGCCCGTGGGAATGGGCGAGCACCTCACGCCAGAATCGCTGGAGGGTGATCGTGTGCTCGATGGCGTCGTCGACCTGCTGCCGGGTGCGGTGGTTGCGCACGGTCCGGATCCACCGCCGGGACTCGTATCCGTGCATGAAGGCGAAGAGGCGATGGCCGGACAGATGGTCCCTCATCTGCTCCCACTGGAACCGGTCGAGGAAGTGCACCCCCACCGAGTCGTACGGCTGCGTCTGCAGCATCCGGCGCAGCTCGGCGCCCCGACCGGTGATCACCGGGACCCCCTCGAAGACATAGGACCCCGGCTCGGCCGTGGGGGACACCACGGCCACGTGCACCCTCGCCCCGGCGGCGCGGAAGCGGACCACCCGGCGGTGGACGAAGCCGTTGCCGTACGGGTTCTCCTCGGTGGGGTAGGCGGCCAGGACCACGAGGTGCAGGGGCCCGGAGTCCCCCTGCAGGGCCGTGCAGCCGGCGAGGTACGCCTCGACGCGGCCGGGCGCCTCACGGGCGTCCTCGTCCTCGTGTCCCGTGGCGGGCAGGGGCTCGAGGGGCCTGCGGAAGAGATCCCGCTTGAGGACGGCGTTCTCCATCTGCAGGAGTGTCACAGCCTCCTGCTCGGAGTAGGTGTCCCCGACGTCGGCGATGTGCAGGAAGCCGCGGTACGCGTTGGGAGCCGACACCCTCGGCCTCGAGACGGGACGTGCGGCGCCGGGGGTGGCGGCCGTCGTCCCCGGCCCCGTGGACTGCGCCAGGATCCGCCGCAGCCGGGCCTTGCCCGGAGTGCTCGCCGGCAGGGCGCGCACGACGCCGCCGATCACGGCGCCGGCGGGGCCCGGGAGCCCCTGCGTCCAGCGGGCACCGTCCCGCAGGGTGTGCCGCACCTGCTGCTTCCAGGTCCGCTTCCGGCGAGCGCTCACGGCGTGACGTACTCGCCGCGCTCGCCGGAGGCGATGAGGGCCTCGGCCACGCGCAGCGTGGCCAGACCCTCCTCGAGGGAGACGTGGTCCTGCCGCTCGCCCAGGATCGCGTCCCGGAAGGCCTCGTGCTCGGTGCGCAGGGGCTCCGGCTTGGGGAAGGCGTAGCGGATCACGTCGCCCTCGGAGACGCCGCGGAAGCTGGCCACCTGGTCCCACTGCGTGGGCACGGAGCCGTTGGCGTGGAACACGAGGTCCGCCGTGACGGTGTCCGCCACGAACGAGCCGCGCTCGCCGGTGACCGTGGTCCGCCGGATCTTCTCCGGGGAGAGCCAGTTCACGGCGTGGTGGGTGATGACGCCGGACTCCAGACGCCCGGTGGCCACCACCATGTCCTCGTGCGGGCGGCCGGAGGCCGTGAGGGTCTCCGCGGCCACCCGCGCGTAGGGGCTGCGGGCCAGCCACGCGGTGAGGTCGATGTCATGCGTGCCGAGGTCCTTGACCACGCCCACGTCCGCGATCCGGGCCGGGAACCCGCCCTGGCGGACGGTAGAGATCTGGTGGACCTCGCCGAGCTCGCCCGCCTGCAGGCGCTCGCGCAGCTGCTGCAGGGCCGGGTTGAAGCGCTCGATGTGGCCGACGGCGCCCACCAGACCCGCCGCGGAGAACGCGTCCACGAGCCGCTGCCCGGCCTCGACCGAGTGGGCGATGGGCTTCTCGACCATCACGTGCACGCCGGCCTCGGCCAGCGCCAGGCCGACCTCCTCGTGCAGGCCAGTGGGCACGGCGCACACCACGGCGTCCACGCCGTGGTCGATCAGCCCCTGCACGGAGTCGTAGAGGGGCAGGTCCCCCGCCGCGCCGTGCGGGTCGCCCATCGCGTCCGCCACGGCCACCAGCTCGGTGCCCTCGATCGAGCGCATCACGCGGGCGTGGTGGCGGCCCATCATGCCCAGGCCGATCAGTCCGGTGCGCAGGCTCATGCCGCGGCCTCCTCGACGACGGTGTTCACGGCCTCGATCACCCGGGTCACGTCCTCGTCGGTGAGCGAGGGGTGCACCGGCAGGGAGAACACGGTGGCGGCGGCGGTCCGGGTGTTCGGCAGGTCCGCCTCGATCCGGAAGGAGGGCAGCTCGTTGGTGGGCACCGGGTAGTACACGCCCGTGCCCACGCCGAACTCGTCCTTGAGCCGGTCGCGGATCGCGTCCCGCGCCACGGCCATGGACTCGGGCAGGCGCACGGTGTACTGGTGGTACACGTGCTCGGCGCCCTCGGCCACCACGGGCACGGCCACCCCGCGCAGCTCGGCGTCGAGGCGGGCGGCGATCTGCCGGCGTCGCTCGGTCCAGTCCAGGACCTTGGTCAGCTGCACCCGGCCGATGGCCGCGTGGATGTCCGTCATGCGGTTGTTCAGGCCGACCAGCTCGTTCTGGTACTGCACCTCCATGCCCTGGTTGCGCAGCATGCGCATGCGGCGGGCCAGCTCCGGGTCCCTGACCGAGACCATGCCGCCCTCGCCGGAGGTCATGTTCTTGGTCGGGTAGAGGCTGAACATGGCCCACGCCCCGAAGGTGCCCACGCGGCGGCCGTGCAGCCGCGCGCCGTGCGCCTGGGCGGCGTCCTCGTAGAGCTCCAGTCCGTGCTCGTCGGCGATCTCCTGCAGCCGGTCCATCGGCGCCGGGTGCCCGTAGAGGTGCACGGGCATGATGCCGCGGGTGCGCTCGGTGACCTTGGCTCGCACGTCGTCGGGGTCCAGGGTGTAGGTGTCCAGGTCGATGTCGGCGAACACGGGGGTCGCCCCGGTGAGGGCGACGGCGTTGCCGGTGGCGGCAAAGGTGAAGGCGGGCACGATCACCTCGTCGCCGGGGCCGACGCCCGAGGCGAGCAGGCCGAGGTGCTGGCCGGAGGTGCCGGAGTTGACGGCGACGCAGTCCCAGCCCTCCACGAGGACCTCGCCGAACTCCTCCTCGAAGGCCTTGACCTCCGGTCCCTGGGCGACCATGCCCGAGCGGAGCACGCGGTCGACGGCGGCGCGCTCCTCGTCTCCGATGATGGGCTTGGCGGGCGGGATGAACTCAGCCACGGGTCTCCTCCTGGTCCTCGACCGGGCGCAGCACGCCGTCGGCCTCCACGAACGTGTCGGACGTGTCCGGGCAGACCCAGACCCCGTCCCTCTCCTCGAGCCGACGGCCGGTGCGGCCCACCCACCCGATCCGACGCGCGGGCACCCCGGCCACGAGGCCGAAGTCCGGCACGTCACGGGTCACCACGGACCCGGCCGCCACGAGCGCCCACGCGCCGATGCGCACGGGGGCCACGCACACGGAGCGGGCGCCGATCGCGGCCCCGTCCCCGATGTCCACGCCCACGGCGACCCAGTCCGAGGCGGACTTCTGGGACAGGTCCGGGTTCACGGCGCGGGGGTAGGTGTCATTGGTGAGCACCACGGCGGGGCCGATGAACACGCCCCGGCCCAGCGTGGCCGGCTCGTACACGAGCGCGAGGTTCTGGACCTTGCAGTCGTCGCCCATGCGCACGCCCGTGCCGATGTAGGCGGAGCGGCCCACGATGGTCCGCTCCCCCAGCTGCGCGTCCTCGCGCACCTGCGCGAGGTGCCAGATCTTCGAGCCGGCGCCGATCCGGGCGGCGTCGGAGACGTCCGCGCCGGGGGCGACGAACACGTCCTGCTGCTGCGTCATGTCGTCCTCCCTCAGGCCTGGGGGGCCTGGTGCGGCAGGCCGATGACCCGGCGGGTCACACCGTCCCAGGTCTGCGCGTCGGTGATGTTGCGCCCGTCCACGAGGGTGCGCACGCCCGGCAGGTCCGCCGGGGAGAGCGTGCGGTACTCGGCGTGGTCGGTCTGGATGATCGCCGCGTCCGTCTCCGTGCCCAGGGCATAGGGGGCGAAGCCCAGCTTCGCCAGCTCGGCGTCCTCGTACATGGGGTCGTGGACGGCGACGTCGGCGCCCGCCTCGGTCAGGGCCTGCACCGTGGCGAACACGCCGGAGAACGCGGTCTCCTTCACGCCGCCGCGGTAGGCCGCGCCCAGGACCACGACGCGCTGGCCCGCCAGGTCCCCGTGGGACTCGGCCAGCAGCTGCACGGCGTAGGAGGGCATGGACGCGTTCACGGCGCGGGCGGTGCGCACGATGTCCGCGGCCGGGTCATTCCACAGGTACAGCCGCGGGTAGACCGGGATGCAGTGGCCGCCCACCGCGATGCCCGGGCGGTGGATGTGGCTGTACGGCTGCGAGTTGGAGGCCTCGATCACCTGGTAGATGTCGATCCCGGCCGAGCCGGCGTAGCGGGCGAACTCGTTGGCCAGGCCGATGTTCACGTCGCGGTAGGTGGTCTCGGCGAGCTTGGCCATCTCGGAGGCCTCGGCCGAACCGAGGTCCCACACGCCGTTGGGGCGCTGCAGGTCCGGGCGCTCGTCGAAGTCCAGCACGGCCTCGTAGAACTCGCGGGCGCGCTCGGCGCCGGCCGTGGACAGGCCGCCGATCAGCTTCGGGTAGCGGCGCAGGTCCTCGAACACGCGGCCGGTGAGCACGCGCTCCGGGGAGAACACGAGGTGGAAGTCCTCGCCCTCGGTCAGGCCGGAGCCCTCTTCGAGCATCGGCTTCCAGCGGGTGCGGGTGGTGCCCACGGGCAGGGTGGTCTCGTAGGACACGAGCGTGCCGGGGGTCAGGTGCTTCGCCAGCTCGGCGGTGGCCCCGTCCATCCATCCGAAGTCGGGGCGCGCCTCCTCGTCCACGAACAGCGGCACCACGAGGACCACGGCGTCCGCGCCGGGGATCGCGTCCCCGTACTCGGTGGTGGCGCGCAGCCGGCCGGCGGAGACGGCCTCGGAGAGCTTCTCCTGCAGGTGGGCCTCGCCGGGGAACGGCTCGGTGCCCGCGTTCACGAGGTCCACGACGGCGGCGTTGACGTCCACGCCCACCACCTCGTGTCCCTTGCTGGCGAACTGCACCGCGAGCGGCAGGCCTATCTTCCCGAGGGCGACGACGGCGATCTTCATCCTGGACCAGGGTCCTTCCATGTGGCGGCGGGCCCGGGGCGGGCCGGTGTCAGGGCGCTCGGATGCCGTCGCCGGGCACGACGACGGCAGGGCGCCGGGTCAGACCCTACCGCGCCGGGCCGGGGCGCCGCCGCCGTGTCGGCGCGCCCCGGCCCGCCCCGCCGGCGGGCCGGCCAGGCCGAGCGCCTGCGCCCA
>NZ_JAUNHR010000075.1 GCF_030523875.1 Micrococcus sp.
CGCCCGTCGCCGCCGCGCTCGGGGCGCTCGCCCCGTCCGCCGCGCTCGGGGCGGTCGTCGCGCTCCCGGCGGCCGCGGCCGCCGCCCTGCGGGATCTCCTGGTCCTGGGTGAGCAGCGGGCGCCCGCCCTGGGCCATCAGGGCCAGGGCCGCGGCGGCGCGGGCGGCGCTGACGCCGTGCTCGTCCACGTACTCGGTGACGAGGGCCTCGAAGGTGTCCAGGTCGCCGCGCTCGGCCTCCTCGAGGGTGCGCGCGATCGAGGCCACCACGGCCTTCTGGCGGGCCTGGTTGACCTGCGCCACGGTGGGCACCTGCATCTCCTCGACCGACTGGCGGGTGGTGCGCTCGATCTGCTTGAGCAGGAAGCGCTCGCGCGGGGTCATGAAGAGCACGGCGTCACCGGTGCGGCCGGCGCGGCCCGTGCGGCCGATGCGGTGCACGTAGGACTCGGCGTCCTGCGGGATGTCGTAGTTCACCACGTGCGAGATGCGCTCCACGTCCAGGCCGCGGGCGGCGACGTCGGTGGCCACCAGGATGTCCACGCGCCCGGACTTGAGGTCCTCGACGGTCTTCTCGCGCTGCTTCTGGGCGACGTCGCCGGAGATGGCGACGGCGGAGAAGCCCGCCTGGTTCAGGCGCTGGGCGAGGTCGTCCGTGCCGGCGCGGGTGCGCACGAACGCGATGACGCCCTCGTGGTCCTCGGTCTCGAGGATGCGCGTCATGGCCTCGAACTTCCACTGGTGCGCGATCTGCACGTACCGCTGCCGGATGTTGGTGCCGGTGGTGGACTGGCGGGCCATGGCCACCTCCTCCGGGTCGTTCAGGTACTGCGCGGAGATGCGGCGGATGGCCGGGGGCATGGTGGCCGAGAACAGGGCGGTCTGCTTCCCCTTGGGGGTCTCCGCGAGGATCTTGTCGACCTCCTCCGCGAAGCCCATGCGCAGCATCTCGTCCGCCTCGTCCAGGACGAGGGTCTGCAGCTGGGAGAGGTCGAGGGAGCCGCGCTCGATGTGGTCGATCACGCGGCCGGGGGTGCCGACGACCACCTGGGCGCCGCGGCGCAGGCCGGACAGCTGCGGGCCGTAGGGCGAGCCGCCGTAGACGGCCAGCACGGAGACGTCGTCGAGGTGCTTGGCGTAGGTGTCGAACGCCTCGGCCACCTGCAGCGCCAGCTCGCGGGTGGGGGCCAGGGCCAGGATCTGCGGGGCGCCGGAGCGGCCGTTGACGTCCTGGATCTCGGCGAGGCGGGACAGCGCCGGCAGCGCGAACGCGCCGGTCTTGCCCGTGCCGGTCTGCGCCAGCCCGACGACGTCGCGGCCCTCCAGCAGCAGCGGGATCGTCGCCTCCTGGATGGGCGAGGGGCGCTCGTAGCCGAGGTCCTCGACGGCGGCCAGCACGCGGGCGTCCAGGCCGAGGGACAGGAAGGTGGGGCGGGCCGGCTCGTCGGCGGCGGCGTCGTCGGTGTCAGCGGCCTCGGAGGGGGCCTCGAAGAGGGCCTCGGGCGGCGTCTCGGCCTGCGCGGGGGCCTCGGCCTCGGTCTCCATGAGCTCGGGGTCCTGGACGGCCTCGGGGGCGGTGGTCTCGTTGTGGTTCGTCATGACGTCCTCCTGGGGATGCGCAGGCGCGCGCCAGGGCGACGGTCGCGGGTCGTCGTCGTGGGGCGCGGGGGCTGCTGGGAATGGGTGGACCGTCCAGCCGGAGAACCCCCGCGGGCCGCGACGTTCGCGACCCCTCACACACATCTGCACGACATCTGCATCCAACGGCGTGGCTCACGCGTCCACGCTCTTCAACACAGGGGGAAATGACCGGATCCGGTCCTGCCACTCTACGCGACGGACCGCCCGCCGCCCGTCCGGGCCGGATGTGCTCTCGGCCACCCCCGGCGACGGCGGCCGGGGCCGGGCCGCTCGCCCGGTCCGCCCGCTAGGCTCGGGCGCGTGTCTGAGAACAGCAGCGACCGCATCGCCCGCGCCGCCGGACGCGCCGCCCGCGCGTTCCGCGAGAGCCAGTCAGCCGAGCGCGCCGAGCGCGAGCGCCGGACCCCCTCCCCCGACCGGCCGGGGCTGAAGGACCGCGCCGCGCGCGCCGTGGCGCGCACCGCGCCCGTGCGTGAGCGCGTCGGCCACGCCGCCGGCGAGGCCGGACGGACCTTCAAGGAGGGCCAGGCCCGGGACGCCGAGCGCCTCGCCGAGGTGCGCACCCGCGTCCGGGACGAGGACGAGGCCCAGCGGGCGCAGCGGCGGGCGAGCCGTGAGCGCGCCCTCGAGGAGCGGGACGAGGCCGAGGCCGGCCGCGTCCACCCGCTGCTGCGCCTGACCCGGCTCTGGTGGCTGGCCGTGAGCCTCCTGCTGGCCGCCCTCGGCGGGGCGTTCGTCTTCAACGGGCGCCGGGCCGAGGCCAGTGGCGGCGAGGTCGTGGACCCGCTCACCGGCCTGCAGTCCGTGGGCCCGCTCGGCGGCGCCACGGGTCAGTACACCCTCGGCGGCGTGCTGATCGCCCTCGCGCTGATCACACTCTGGGGCTGGATCGGGCTGCTGCGGCGCCGGCGGTCCGCGATCTCCACCCTCACCACGATCGCGGTGGTGCTCGCCATCCCCGCCGCGACCCGCCCCAACGTGCTGTTCCTGGTCCTCGGGCTGGTCATGGCGATCGGCGCGGTCCTGCTGTGGCTGCCGCCCGTGCGCACCCGCGTGCGCCGCTGAGCGCTCAGTCCTCCACGGGCCGGGCCGAGGCGACGACGGGCCGGTGGGCGACGGCGTCGTACTCCATGACGGAGCGGCCGCCGATCCACACGCGCAGTGCGCGCTGCATGACGTCCAGCGGGTCGCCGGACCACAGGACGAGGTCCGCGTCCTTGCCCGCCTCGAGCGAGCCGAGGCGGTCCTCCAGGCCGAGCACCTTCGCGGGGTTGATCGTGATGGCGCGCAGGGCGGTGTCCCGATCCAGGCCCTCCTTCACCGCGATGGCGGCCTGGTAGACGAGGAAGTCGATCGGGATGACCGGGTGGTCGGTGATGATGCTGATCTCCACGCCGGCGCGGGCCAGGCGGCCGGGGTTGCGCAGGGAGCGCCCCCGCAGCTCCGGCTTGGACTTGGTGGTGAACAGGGGGCCGATCAGCACGGGCACGCCGCGCTCGGCGAGCACGTCCGCGATCGGGTGCGCCTCGGTGCCGTGGTCCAGGACCAGGTCGTAGCCGAACTCGTCGGCCAGGCGCAGGGCGGTGGCGACGTCGTCGGTGCGGTGGCAGTGCTGGCGCCACGGGATCTTCTTCTCCAGCACGAGTGCGAGGGCCTCCATGTGGGGGTCCTTCGTGAAGGGCTTGCCCTCGGCCTCCGCCTCGGCGCGGCGGGCCATGTACCCCTGGGCCTTCTGGAACGCCTGGCGGATCACCAGCGCGGTGCCCAGGCGGGTGGAGGGGGTGCGGCCCTTCTCCTTGTAGACGTTCTTGGGGTTCTCGCCGAGGGCGGACTTCAGGCCCGAGGGGCTGCGCAGCACCATCTCGTCCACGGTCCGGCCGTGGGTGTGCATCGCCACGGCCTGCCCGCCGATCGGGTTGCCGGAGCCGGGGTTCACGTTCACGGTGGTGACGCCGCCGGCGAGGGCGTCCCGCCAGCCGGGCTCATTGGGGTCCACGGCGTCGATCGCGCGGACGCCCGCCATGACCGGATCCGTCATCTCGTTGACGTCCGCGGTGGCGCCGACCTCCCCCTCGGCGTGCATGCCCAGGTGGACGTGCGCGTCCACGAAGCCGGGCAGCAGCCAGCCGCCCTCGCAGTCGACGGTCTCGGCCCCGGCGGGGACCTCGAGATCCGGGCCGAGGGCGGTGATCCGGCCGTCCTCCACGACCAGGGTGCCGTCGAAGGGCTCGGCGGTGACGGGGACGACGTGGGCGTTGGTGTAGGCGGTGATGCTCATCACCCCACCGTACGCAGACCGCCCCCGCACCGTCAGCGGTGCGGGGGCGGTCGCGTCCTCGACGGACCACTCGGCGGTCAGAGGGCGCCGATGGCCCGGTCCAGGTCCGCGATCAGGTCCGCGGCGTCCTCGATGCCCACGGACAGGCGCACGAGGTCGTCCGAGACGGCCAGCTCCGTGCCGGCCACGGAGGCGTGGGTCATCTCTGCCGGGTAGTTCATGAGCGACTCGATGCCGCCCAGGGACTCGGCCAGCTGGAACAGGCGGGTGGACTCGGCGACCTGCTTGGCCGCCGCCGCGCCGCCGGTGAAGCGGACGGAGACCATGCCGCCGAAGCCGCGCATCTGCGTCTTGGCCAGCTCGTGGCCGGGGTGGTCGGGCAGCCCCGGGTAGAGCACCTCGGCGACGCCGGCCCGGCCGGTGAGCCACTCGGCGATCTCCTGGGCGTTGGCCTGGTGGCGGTCCATGCGCACGCCGAGGGTCTTGAGCCCGCGCGTGGTCAGGTAGGCGTCGAACGGGCCGTTGACGGCGCCGGCGGCGAATTGCTGGAACTTCACCCGCTCCGCGAGCTCCGCGTCCGGGATGACGAGGGCGCCGCCGATCACGTCCGAGTGCCCGCCGATGTACTTGGTGGTGGAGTGCACCACCACGTCCGCGCCCAGGGCGATCGGGCTCTGCAGGTACGGGGTGGCGAAGGTGTTGTCCACCACCAGAAGGGCACCGTGGGCGTGGGCCACGCCCGCCACGGCGGCGATGTCCGAGACCTTCATCATCGGGTTGGACGGGGTCTCCAGCCACACCATCACGGGCCCCTCCCCCGCGGCCCGCTCGACGGCGGCGGCCACCCGGTCCGCGTCCGCCATGTCCACCACGGCGTGCCGCACGCCCCACGGGGCGAGGACCTTGGAGATCAGGCGGTAGGAGCCGCCGTAGACGTCGTTGCCCATCACGATGGTCATGCCCGGGGCGCCGGCGCCCATGATCAGCGCGGTCTCCGCGGCCAGGCCGGAGGCGAAGGTCAGGCCGGTGGCCCTCGGCGTCCCGTCCCGGTCCACGCCGGCCTCGAGGGCGGCGAGCTGCTCCTGGAGCGCGTCGCGCGTGGGGTTGGTGCCACGGCCGTAGTCGTAGCCGCGGCGCAGCTCGCCGATCGCCGTCGGCGCGTAGGTGCTGGAGATGTGCAGCGGGGGCACCACGGCCCCGTACACCTCGTCCAGGTGCTGCCCGGCGTGGACGGCGCGGGTGCCGAAGCCCTCCTGGGGCCCGGACGCCGCGTCGCCGGGGGCGGCGTCGGGAGCGGTGTGGTGGGGCTGCTCGTGCGCGTTCTGCTCGGTCATGTGGGGATCTCCTCGGGGGTCTGGGTGGGGGCGCCGGGTCAGGCGGTGACGTAGGCCAGGACGTCGTGCAGGGTCACCACGCCCTGCACGATGCCGGCGTCCATGACCAGCAGGGTGCGCTCCTCCTGCAGGCGGCGGGCCGCGGCGCGCAGGCCCGTGCGGGCGCCGACGCCGGGCAGGGCCGGCTCCATGGCCTCGCCCACGGGGGTGTCCGGGCCGATGCGCCCGGCGGCGAGCCCGGCCGCGAGCGCGGACACGGTGCCGCGGACCTCGTTGACGCGCAGGTCGTGGCGCGGCTCGGCGATCACCGGCAGGGCGTCCACGCCGTACCGGTTCAGGGTGGCGACGGCGTCGGCCACCGTGGTCTGCGGGGACGCGGTCACCAGGGTGGGCACGGAGCCGGGGAACAGGTCCTCCTTGTCCGCGAGCACGTCGGCGAGGGAGGCGTCCCAGCGGGAGCCGGCCGGCGTCGTCGTGGGGGCGGGGGCGTCCGCCGGGGCGTCCTGGGCCTGCTCGAGCGCCTCGACGGGCGTGCCGGCGCCGCCGGCGGCACCCTCGCGGCCGTCCCCGCCGTCCTGCGCGTCGGGCACGGCGGAGCGGGTGCGGCCGCGGGCCCAGCCGGGCAGCACGGTGGGCCGCTCGGCGCGGTGGAAGCCGCGCTCGTCCATCCAGTCGTCGTTGAAGATCTTGGCGAGGTAGCCGCGGCCGGAGTCGGGCAGGACGATGACCATGAGGTCCTCGGGGCCGAGGTCCTTCGCGGCGCGCAGGCCGGCCACCACGGCCATGCCGGAGGAGCCGCCCACCAGCAGGCCCTCCTCCGCGGCGAGGCGGCGGGTCATGGCGAAGGCCTCGTCGTCCGAGACGGCGATGACCTCGTCCGGCACGGACGGGTCGTAGTTGCCCGGCCACATGTCCTCGCCGACGCCCTCGACGAAGTACGGGCGGCCGGTGCCGCCGGAGTACACGGAGCCCTCCGGGTCGGCGCCGATCACCCGCACGGGGCCGGAGGCGCGGTCGGCCGAGACCTCCTTGAGGTAGCGGCCGGCGCCCGTGATGGTGCCGCCGGTGCCGGCGCCGATCACCACGTGGGTCACGCGCCCGTCGGTGTCCTCCCAGATCTCCGGGCCGGTGGTCTCGTAGTGCGAGTCCGGGGCGGCGGGGTTGAAGAACTGGTTGGGCTGGTAGGCGCCCGGGATCTCGCGCTCGAGGCGGTTCGCCACGCCGTAGTAGGACTCGTCCGAGTCCGGCTCCACGGCGGTGGGGACCACCACGACCTCGGCCCCGTAGGCGGTGAGGACGTCCCGCTTCTCCTGGCCCACCTTGTCCGGGGTCACGAACACGGCGCGGTAGCCCTTCTGCTGGGCCACGAGGGCCAGGCCCACGCCGGTGTTGCCGGAGGTGGGCTCCACCACGGTGCCTCCGGGGGCGAGCCTGCCCTCGCGCTCCGCGGCCTCGACCATGCGCAGCGCGATGCGGTCCTTCACGGAGCCGCCGGGGTTCAGGTACTCCACCTTCACCAGGACGGTGGCCTGCACCCCCTCGGTCACGCGGTTGAGCTTGACGAGCGGGGTGTGCCCGATCAGGTCGAGGACGGTCTGGGCGCAGCGCAGCCCATCGGGGGCGGAGGAGGTCGTGTCAGTCACGGCGGCCACGCTACGCGAGAGGGCGGACACCGCACCGGGTCCGGGACGCGGGAGGCCATGTGGGACCGCGCACGGTGCGGCGGTGCGGCGTCCGGGGCGCCGTGTACGGTGCGGCCCATGACCGACGCCGCGCGCCTGCTGGAGCCCCCCGGGCCCGTGGACGTGGCGCTCACGCTGCGGCCCCTGCAGCGTGGCACGGCGGACCCCACCGTGCGCGCGGCCCCGGAGGGCGTGTGGCTCACCCGGCGGGAGCCGGACGGGCACGGCCGGTCCCTGCCGACCACCCTGCTCGTCTCCGCGCAGGCCGGCGGCCGGGTCCTGGCCCGCGCGTGGGGCCCCGGCGCGGCGCTCGCGGTGGCCCGCGCACCCCTGCTGCTGGGCCTGCACGACGACGGCTGGGCCGCCTTCGACGCGCTGCTCGCCCCCGGCTCGGGCCGGCCCGTGCTCCCGTGGCACGTGCGGGAGGCCCGACGGCGCCGCCCCGGCCTGCGCCTGCCGGCCGGCGGCCAGCTGGCGCGGCAGCTCATGACGGTGGTGCTCGAGCAGAAGGTCACCCACGACCAGGCGCGGCACGGCTGGCGCACCCTCGTGCGCCTGGCCCACCGGATCGAGGACGCCACGCCGCCCGGGCCCGCCCCCGCGGGGATGCTCCTGCCGCCCACCCCTCAGGCCGTGCTGCGGGTGCCGTCCTGGGACTGGCACGCCCGCGCCTGGGTGCAGCCGGCCCAGTCGCGGGCGGTGCTGGAGGTGGCGCGCCGCGCGTCGACCCTGGACCGGCTCGGCGAGGCGACGCCGCCCGGGGACACCGCCGCGGCCGCCCGGCTGGCCCGGACACTGCTGGGCGTGCCCGGGATCGGGCCGTGGACGGCCGCCGAGGCCCTGCAGCGCAGCCACGGCGCCGCGGACCTCGTGTCCATGGGCGACTACCACCTGGCGCAGTTCGTGGGGCAGGTGCTCACGGGCCGGCGCACCGACGACGCCGGCATGCTGCGCCTGCTGGCGCCGTGGTCGGGCCATCGGCAGCGGGTGGTGCGGCTGATCGGCCTCTCGGGCGAGCGGAAGCAGGCGTTCGGGCCCAGGCTGGCCCCCGCCGACCACCGGCGGATCTGAGGCCGGGTCTCAGGGGTGGGGTGCGGGCCCGGGGCGCGGCTGCGGGGAGGCGACGGCTCCTGCACAGGCGCCGCGCGGCCCGCGCCCGTCCCCCGTGCGCGCTCCGCCCGGCCGGTCGGGGCGCGCGGTCCGGGAGCGTGGGACTCGGCCGTCCCGACCGGGACGGCGCTCCCCCGCCGGGCCCGCCGGGTCCGGCGCCGACTCCCCGGAGGACGCCATGACCGCGCAGCACCACCCCGCTCCGACCGCCGACGCCGCCGAGCCCCACGGCCCGGGCACGCCCGCCACGCTGCGCCCGGGCGAGCGCGGCTCCGTGCTGGTGCTCTCGCCGCCCGGCTCCGCCGAGGAGGGCATGGGCCACGCCGTCGCCTGGATCACCGCGTTCGAGCAGGACTGCGGCCTGGTGCTGGACCCGGACGCCACGAGCCTCTACGCCGTGGCGGAGGTGGCCGGGCTGGCCCTCGAGGAGCCGGACGACCAGGACGAGGGGATCGCCGCACACCTGGACTTCGTGCTGGCGGACGGGGTGTGGCACCACCGCGGCACCTGCCCGCCCGCGCCGGCGGGATCCTCCGCGAGCGCGTGGGCCTGGCACGTGCACCGACTGCAGCGGGCGGCCGCCCCCGGCAGCCTGGGCACGGTGTGGGACGTGTACCCGCTGCCGGCGGCCTGGTGAGCGCCGGACCGGGCGGCCCGCCGGCCGCTCAGCCGGCGCCGCCCCCTCCGGACCGCCCGCCGAGCTCCGCCGCCGCCTCCTCGCGCAGCTCGACCTTGCGCACCTTGCCGGAGACCGTCATCGGGAAGGCGCTCAGCAGCTTCACGTGGCGGGGGATCTTGTAGTGCGCGATCCGGCCGGAGGCGAACTCCTTCAGGTCCTCCGCGGTGAGGGCCGCGGCCCCCGGCTTCAGGATGATGCAGGCCATCAGCTCCTCCCCGTACGTCTCGTCCGGGACGCCGATCACCTGGACGTCCTGGATCGACGGGTGGGTGTACAGGAACTCCTCCACCTCCCGCGGCGAGATGTTCTCCCCGCCGCGGATGATCAGGTCCTTGATGCGCCCCTCGATGCGCACGTAGCCGTCCTCGTCCATCGAGGCGAGGTCGCCGGAGTGCATCCACCCGTCCTCGTCGATCACGGCCGCGGTGCGCTCGGGCTCCTCCCAGTACCCGGACATCACGGAGTAGCCGCGCGTGCAGAGCTCACCGGTGGCGCCGCGGCGCACGGGCTCGCCGGTGGCCGGGTCCACGATCTTCGTCTCCACGTGCGGCATGGACCGTCCGACGGTCTGCGTGCGCCGCTCGAGCGAGTCGTCGGCGCGGGTCATGGTGGACACCGGCGCGGTCTCGGTCATCCCGTAGCAGATGGCCACCTCGGCCATGTGGAGCCGGTCGATGACCTGCTTCATGACCTCCACCGGGCACGGGGAGCCGGCCATCACGCCCGTGCGCAGCGTGGAGAGGTCGAGGTCCGCGACCTCCGGGCGCGCCAGCATGGCGATGAACATGGCGGGGACGCCGTAGAGGCTGGTCGCACCGGTCTCGGTGACCACCCGCAGCGCGGCGGCCGGGTCGAACGAGCGCGAGGGCAGAATGGAGGCCGCGCCGTGGGAGACCGCGGCGATCAGCCCGATCACCATGCCGAAGCAGTGGAAGAACGGCACGGGGATGACCACCCCGTCCCGCTCCGTGTACCGCAGCAGCTCACCGATGTGGAACCCGTTGTTCAGGATGTTGCGGTGGGTGAGGGTGACGCCCTTGGGGAAGCCCGTGGTGCCGGAGGTGTACTGCAGGTTCACCGGGTCCGCGGGGTCCGTCCGCGCCTCCCGTTCGGCCAGCTCCTCGTCGCTCACGCCGGCACCGGCGGCCAGGAACGCGGCCCAGCCGGTCTCGGCCACGGGCTCCCCCGGGCGGTCGGCGACGACGGCGTCCCCGCCGGACGCGGCGCCCTCGGCCTCGCCCACGGCAGGCCCGTCCACCGGCACGGCGTCCGCATCGGTGGGCAGCAGGACGAGCTGCCGCAGCGCGGGGGCGCCCTCCCGCGCCACCTGACGGGCGATCCGCGGCGGATCCGTGCGCGCGTCCGGGCAGGCGACCACCAGCCCGCGCATGGCGCACTGCTCCACCACATAGGTGAGCTCGTGCGCCCGATAGGCGGGGTTCAGGTTGACCAGGATCACCCCGACGCGGGCGGCGCCGTAGAGGAGGGTGGCCCACTCGGCCACGTTGGGGCTCCACATGCCCAGGCGGTCCCCCCGCTCGTAGCCGGCGGCGATCAGGGCCTTGGCCACCTGGCGCGAGGCCTCCGCGAGCTGCGCGTGGCTCCAGCGCCGGCCGGTGAAGCGCTCGTCCAGCGCCACGGCGTCCGGAGACCGCTCGGCGGTGGCGTCCAGGTTCTGCGCGAGCGTCTGCTCCAGCAGGGGCAGGTCCTGCGGACCAGAGGTGCAGGACTCGGGGGCGGACGTGTCAGGGGTGGGGCTCATGATGACCTCCTGGGGCGGACGGCCGGACCCCCGTGTTTGTGGTGTGGATCACAGCCGGTGACTGCCCGTGAACCTACCCGACCCGCACCCCCGCGCCCAGCCCCTCCGCAGGACACGCACCCCGGACATGCAGAAGGCCCCGGGACCGTGTTCCGGTCCCGGGGCCTTCCTCCCGGTGGCAGATGAGGGATTCGAACCCCCGTAGGCAGTGCCAGCTGATTTACA
>NZ_JAUNHR010000076.1:0-9668 GCF_030523875.1 Micrococcus sp.
GGAGCCGTCGTCGAGGCGGGAGACGACGTCGATGCGGCCGGGGCGGACGGCGTCGTCGGCGTGGAAGGCCACCCGGACGGAGCCGGGGAGGGAGTAGCCCTGGGCCTGGGCGTGGCGGATGACCTCGTCGCACAGCTCGCTGGCCAGGGTGGCGCCCCACGTGCGGGCGCGGTCGAAGTCCGCGGGGGCGAAGTGCACCGTGAAGTCGTTGGGCGCCACCGTGTGGCCCTCGGACAGGGCGAACGCCTCGTTGTCCATCTCCTGCCGGAGGGCGGACGCGATCTCCACCGGCTGCACCGCCCGGGCGCCGCCGGCGGAGAAGGCGGCGCGCACCGCCTTCTCGAGGCCGCGCTCGAGGTTGTCCAGAAGTCCCACGGACCCGGGCTCCTCTCCCAAAGTGGTCGTCCGTCCGATAGTACGGGTCCGGCCTGGGAGGGGGCGGGGCCGTGACCGGGTGACCGGCCGGCCCGGCCGCCCGGGCGGCGAGTTGCAGGGGTGACGTGGGCCGGTGTACGCTGTTCCTCGCTGCCTCGGCAGGTTCCGCGTCGTCGCGGTGCCGGATGGGGAAGCCGCTCGCGCGAGTGGCGGAATAGGTAGACGCGCTGGCTTCAGGTGCCAGTGTTCGAAAGGACGTGGGGGTTCAAGTCCCCCCTCGCGCACCGCACGGACGAAGGCCCCGGATCATGGATCCGGGGCCTTCGTCGTGTGCGGGCGGTGGGGCCGGTGCCCTGCGCCGATGCGGTCGACATCTGTTCGCCGGGTCGCCCTGGATCAGGGCGACCCGGCGAACAGATGTCGATCCGGCGTGCATGCGCCGGAGAAGGGTCACTCGTCCTCTGCGGTGTCCGTCGAGGCCTTCGCAGCGCCGCCGGCACGCGGGCCGGCGCCGTCGGTGTCGTCGTAGATGTCGATGGTGCCGCCGTAGTTGGCCACCCAGACCTCGCCGGAGGGCTCGTCGTAGGTGACGCCGATGGTGTTGACGCCGGCCGGCGCCGTGTCGATGACCTCGAGGGTCTCGGCATCGATCTTGCTCACCGTGGAGGCGTGGTAGTTGACCACGTAGAGGGCCGTGCCGTCCGGGGAGATGTCCATGGAACGCGGTTCGTCTCCGGCCGGCGCGCTGTCGAGGACCTCGCCGGTCGCGGCGTCCAGCTTCACGATCTGGTCGGCGCCGGCGACCGTCATGTAGAGGGTCTTCCCGTCCGGGGACAGGACGAGGTGGCGCGGGTTCTTGCCGGTGTGCATGACCAGCTCGGAGGTGCCGGCCTCCAGGTCCACGCGGTAGAGCTTGTCCGCCCACATGGCGGTGGCGTAGGCGGTCTTGTTGTCCGGCAGCACGGCGATGCCGCGGGGCATGGTGTCCAGGGGGATGGTGTGCTCGGTCTCCCCGGATGCGGTGTCGATGACGGTCATGTTCGAGTCGCACCAGTTGGTGACCAGCAGGCGGGAGTCGTCCGGGGAGAGGGCCACGTACTTGGGCACCCGGCCCACGCGGTAGGCGGCGTCCCAGTTCTTCTCCTCCACCGAGTACCGGTAGACGAGGGAGGGGGCGATCGCCGAGCCGGCGGTGCAGTTGTCGTCCGGCTTCGTGCCGACGTCGTAGATGCCGTACTGGGTGACGTAGGCGTGCTGGCCGTCCTTCGTCCAGGCGGCCTCCACCGGTGCGCCGCTGACCTCGCCGGACAGGCCCTCGATGCCCATCGCGTCCGTGTCCACGGTGTCCTCCAGGGCCTGGACCACCTCGCGGGTCTCGGTGTCGAAGAGGATGACGTTGTGCCGGTACGTCACGTTGTTGGTGATCATCAGCCCGTGCTGGTTGGAGACCACGGACTTCGGCACCACGCCGGTGCCCTCGAGGGTCTCCATGCGGGTCAGCCCGGTGGTGTTGGACGCCGGGAAGTCGGCCGGATCCACGGAGGCCGCCCCCTCGCCCTGGCCCTCGCTCGCACTGGCCTGGGTGGTTGAGGCGCCGGCCCCGCTGCTCTGGGTGGTGGACGCGCCGGCGCTCTGGCCGTCCTCGGTCTGCTCGCCGTCCGTGCCGGCGCAGCCGGTGAGCAGCAGGCCCATGGTGAGCAGCGCGGCGGCAGGCCGCAGCGCCCGGGGGCGGGCGGCGTCTGCACCGCTCCGCGGATGGGCCTCGGCGGCGAGGTCGGCGATCTCGTGGACGCGGTGCAGTCGAGGCATGGGGGTCTCCGAGGGTGAGGTGGTCGGGGAGCGTGCCCGACGGCGCCGCCGGACACAGGGCCAGCATAGCGAGACGCCCGACACACCCTGTCATCTTCTATGGTGCTCATCACATGCCTGACACGCTGGCCCGACTCGCACCCCCACACCCCAGGAGTCGGCCCCCCATGACCCCCGTCCCCGGCCAGGACCCGCCCCGGGAGGTCGTCGGCAACGCCGCCCCCGCCCCGCGGGCCCTCGGCACCCAGACGCAGGCCATCGACCTGCCCCGCACCGCCCCCGCGGGCCGGCGCTTCGGCGTCGGCTCCGCCGTCTTCTCCGCGATCGCCGCCGTCGTGGTGGGCCTGGCGGTGCTCTTCTCCGTGCAGTCCGCCTCCACCGGCACGGACGTGCGGTCGAACATGACGCTCATCGCCCCCGCGGCCGCCGGCGGCGGCTGGGACACGTTCCAGCGGGAGATGCAGCAGGCCATGCGCGCCAACCAGCTCGTGAACAACGTGCAGGTGGTGAACATCCCCGGCGCCGGCGGCACGATCGGCGTGGGCCAGCTGTCCCAGATGAGCGAGCCCAACGTGATGATGGTCGGCGGCACCGGCCAGATCGCCGCGCAGCTCAAGAACGACACCCCCGCGAAGATCCAGGACGTCCAGCCCGTGGCGCGGGTGGTGGAGGAGTACGACCTGATCCTCGTGCCCGCGGACTCCCCGCACCGCACCATGGCCGACCTCGTGGCCGCATGGGCCGCGGACACCGAGGCGCTGGCGTGGTCCGGCGGCGGCTCGTTCGACCAGCTGGTGATCACGGACCTGGCGACCAAGGCCGGCGTCGACCCCGGCCGGATCACGTACATCCCCTCCGACGGCGGCGGCGAGGTGGTCCAGGCCCTGCTCAACGGCACCGTGCAGGCCGCCTCCGGCGGCGTCGCGGACATGTACCCGCACGTGGAGTCCGGCCGCCTGCGCGTGCTGGGCGTGGCCTCCGAGGAGCGGCTGCCGGGCCTCGACGTGCCCACCCTCGTCGAGCAGGGCTACGACGTCACCCTCACCAACTGGCGCGCCCTCTTCGCCGCGCCCACCGTCACGGGCGAGGACCTCGACGCGCTCCAGGAGGTGGTGGCCGAGACGACGGCGACCCCCGAGTGGAAGGCCACCGTGGAGCGCAACTACTGGCGCGAGGTGCCGCTGCAGGACGAGCAGATGGACGCCTTCGTGCAGGACGAGATCGACCGGATCGCCGGTCTGTACGAGGAGATCGGGGCATGAGCGCCGCGCAGGAGACCCACCGCCCCGGCCCCCGGCCGATCGGCGAGGGCACCTGGTTCGCCGGCCGTGCGGGCCTGGTCATGCCGGCCGTCGTGGCGGTGTGGAGCCTGTTCCTGCTGATCGGCTCGCTGCGCATGGACACCGGCGACGCCGACTTCCCCGGCCCGGCCTTCTTCCCCGGCGTCCTCGGGGCGGTCGGCCTCGTGCTGGCCGTGCTGCAGGCGCTCGCGGTGGTGCGGACGCCGGAGCACCCCGAGGACCACTCCGGCCGCCGCTGGCGCACCCACTCCGACCCGGTGGCCCTGGCCTGGACCGCCGGCGGGTTCCTCGCGTTCGCGCTGCTGCTGCCCTGGCTGGGGTGGATCCTGGCCGGCGCCCTGCTGTTCTGGTGCGTGGCGCGGGGCTTCGGCTCCCGCCGCCCCGGCTTCGACGTCATCCTCGCCCTGTTCATGTCCTCGGCCGCCTACCTGGCCTTCGACGTGGGCCTGGGCCTGAACCTGCCCTCGGGCATCCTGGGAGGCGGATTCTGACATGGACGCACTCGGACTCCTCATGGAGGGCTTCGCGGGAGCCCTCACCCCCGCCAACCTGCTGTGGGTGCTGCTCGGCTGCCTGCTCGGCACCGCGGTGGGCGTGCTGCCCGGCCTGGGCTCCTCGATGGCGGTGGCGCTGCTGCTGCCCCTGACCTTCGCACTGGACCCCACGGCCGCGTTCATCATGTTCGCCGGCGTGTACTTCGGCGGCATGTTCGGCGACTCCACGATGGCCATCCTCATGAACACCCCGGGGCAGGCCTCCGCGATCGCCTCCACCTTCGAGGGCCACAGGATGGCCCAGGCGGGGCGTGCGCCGCAGGCGCTGGCCACCGCGGCGATCGGCGCGTTCATCGGCGGCATGATCGCGGCCGTCCTGGTGGTGTTCCTCGCCCCGGTGATGGCCGAGTTCGCGAACAACTTCGGCCCGGCCGAGTACTTCGCGCTCGCCCTGTTCGCGTTCATCGCGACGTCCTCCGTGGTCTCCGACTCCGTCATCAAGGGCCTCATCGCACTGGTGCTGGGCCTCGGGATCGCCGTCGTCGGGATCGACTCCGTGACCGGCACCGAGCGCTTCACCCTGGGCGCGCCGCAGCTGTTCGACGGCATCTCCCTGGTGACCGTGACCGTGGCCGTCCTGGCGCTCGGCGAGGTGTTCCACGTGGCCTCCCGCGCCCGGCGCGACCACGAGGTGCACCAGGTGCGCTCCGCCGGCCGGCCGTGGCTGACCGGCGCGGAGTTCCGGGAGGCGCTGCCCGCGTGGCTGCGCGGCACCGGCATCGGCCTGCCGTTCGGCGTGATCCCGGCCGGCGGCTCGGAGGTCCCCACCTTCCTGGCCTACGACGTCGAACGCCGCCTCGACGCCCGCCGCGCCGAGCCGCGGTTCGGCCGGGGCGCGATCCGGGGCCTGGCCGCCCCGGAGGCCGCGGGCAACGCGACCACCGGCATGGCGATGGGCGCCCTGCTGACGCTCGGCCTGCCGATCTCCGCGACCGCGGCGATCATGCTCGCCGCGTTCCGGCAGTACGGCCTGCAGCCGGGCCCGCTGCTCTTCGAGCGCAACGCGGACCTGGTGTGGGCCCTCCTGGCCAGCTTCTTCCTGGCCATGCTGGTCCTGCTGCTCATCAACCTGCCGTTCGCGCAGCTGTGGGCCAAGCTCCTGCTCATCCCGAACCCCTACCTCTACGCGGGGATCACGCTGTTCTGCGGGCTCGGCATCTACGCGACGTCCGGTCGCGTGTTCGACCTGCTGCTCCTCCTGGGCCTGGGCGTGCTGGGCTTCCTGATGCGCCGGTTCGGGTATCCCGTGGCGCCGCTGATGATCGGCATGGTGCTCGGCCCGCTCGCCGAGACCAGCGTCCGGGACGCCCTGCTCAGCTCCGTCGGCGACCCGGCGGTGCTCGTGGCCAGCCCCATCACCTGGGTGATCTACGGCCTGCTGGCCCTGGTGCTCGCCGGCGCCGCGGCGGCGGCGGTGCGTCGGCGTCGTGCCGGGTCCGCGCGGGAGGCGGCCGCGGTCTGAGCACGGGGCGCGGCGCGGCGAAGGGCCCCGGACGGCGAGTCCGGGGCCCTTCCCCTGTCCCGACCCCGTGGGGGCGGGTCAGTAGTGGTACGTGTCCGAGGGGGCGGCCGCGCGGTTGTCCTCGTCCGGGATGTGCCCGGCGGTGACGCCGAACGCCGCGGCGAGGGCCTGGATCTTCTCCGCGCGCGCCTTGCGCGGCAGGTCGGAGCCGTTGCGGATCTGCCCGCCGGCCGCGGCGAACTCCTCGAGGAAGTCCTGGGCCCAGGCCAGCTCCTCCTGCGAGGGGCTCAGGCCCTCGTTCACCGGCGCGCACTGCTCGGGGGCCAGGCAGAGCTTGCCGGTCATGCCGAACTCGGCGGTCACGGCGGTGGCCTCGGCCAGCTTCACGCCCGTGGTGCCCACGGTGGGGCCGTCGATCGCCCCGGGCAGGCCCGTGGCCTTCGCGGCGATCGTGAACTGGGATCGCGTGTACGCCAGCGCCATCGGGGACTCGCCCAGGCCGGTGTCCCGGCGGAAGTCGCCGATGCCGAACGCCAGGCGGAACGTGCCCTTCGCCGCCGCGATCGAGTCGATCCGCTGCAGCCCGCGTGCCGTCTCCACGAGCGCCACCACGGGCACGCCCGGCAGCCGCTTGGCGGTCTCGTTCACGTGGTCGGTGGACTCCACCATCGCCAGTACGACGCCGGCCAGGCCGCCCTCGGCGACCGGCCCGCCCAGGTGCGCGGGCAGGGTCGCGGCGAGCGCCGCGACGTCGTCCTCCCACCACTTCGAGCCGTAGCCGTTGAGGCGGACCCACGCGGTGTGGCCCGAGGTGAGCCAGTCGACGGTGTCCTGCAGGGCCCGGGCCTTGTCCGCGGGGGCCACGGAGTCCTCGACGTCCAGGATCACGATGTCCGCGGCCGAGTCCTCCGCGGGCTGGAAGCGCTCGGGCTGCGCGGCGTTCACGAGCAGCCAGGAGCGGGCGAGCTCGGGGTCGATCCGCTGGCCGGGCACGGGGGAGAACGGCTGGGTGGGCGAGGGGGAGAGGGTGACGGTCATGGCGGGGCCTCCTTCAGGCGGGAGGGCGACGCGCGGGGGCGGGTCGCCGGGGCTGGTGTCGTCGTCGGAAGGTCCGCGGGCGGGGTGCCTCGCGCGGAGTGGTCGGACGGGGAGGACCAGGTGGGGGCCCGTCGTCGTCGGCGCGGGTCGGCGCCGGAGGCGACCGCGGGTGGGCGGCACGTGTGGCCCAGGTTACAGGACGCGGGGCGCGACAACGGCGCCCGCGCCCCCGGCGCGCGAACGGCGCGATTCCGTGGTTCACACGTGAAGTGTGACGGAGTGTTTCCGACTTTCACGTGCAAGCTCTGGACAGGCGACGGGAAGAGATGTTTAGATTTGAAACAAGCACGGGGGAGCACCCCGTGACCGCCGATTCGAACACCCCTGAAGGAGCATCCCCATGACGCAGGTCACCCCCGGAACCTGGAACCTCGACGCCTCCCACACCGAGGTGGGCTTCACCGTCCGCCACGCCGGCATCTCCAAGGTGCGCGGCACCTTCCAGGCCGTCTCCGGCACCCTGACCGTCGCCGAGGACTTCGCCCGGTCCTCCGCGGACATCACCGTGGACATGCAGTCCATCGACACCAAGGACGCCAACCGCGACGGCCACCTCAAGGGCGAGGACTTCTTCGACGTGGAGAAGCACCCCACCATGACCTTCCGCTCCACCGAGGTCCGCGACTTCGACGGCGAGGAGTTCGTCCTGGTCGGCGACCTCACCATCCTCGAGACCACGAAGCAGGTCGAGCTGAAGGTCGAGCTCGGCGGCCAGACCACCGACCCGTTCGGCACCACCCGCGTGGGCTTCGAGGCCAAGACCGAGATCTCCCGCAAGGACTTCGGCCTGACCTGGAACGCCGCGCTCGAGGCCGGCGGCGTGCTGGTGGGCGACAAGGTGAAGATCGAGATCGACGCCGAGTTCGTCCAGGCCTGATCCGGTCCCGGCCGCCCCCTCCCCGGGGCGGCCGGCGTCGCCGTGTCCGGACCGGGTGCAGGTCAGCGGGCCGCGGATGCACAAGAATCGTCACCATGGACTCCGCCTCCCCGGTCCCCGCCGCCCCGTCCGCCTCCCCGGCTCCCCGCCGCCAGGTGGACATGCCCGCCCTCGCCGACGCCGCCGAGCTGCGCAACATCACCGACGTCCTGGAGCGCCGCGCCGCCGGGCATCCGGACGTGGTGGCCTTCCAGGTGCGCCACCCCGCCGCGCCGTTCGACGGCCCGTGGGAGCCGGTCACCACGGCCGCGTTCCACGCCCGCGTGCGTGCGCTGGCCAAGGGCCTGATCGCGCTGGGGATCCGCCCGGGGGAGGCTGTGGCCATCGTCTCGGCCACCCGCTACGAGTGGACCCTGATGGACCTCGCCTCCCTCTACGCGGGCGCCGTCGTGGTCCCCATGTTCGACTCCGCCCCGGCCTCGCAGATGGCGGCGATCGCCGACGTCGTGGGCGTGCGCGCCGCCTTCGCCGGCTCCCCGGCCGCCGCCGCCACGCTGCGCGAGGCCCTCGACGCGCGGGACGGCGCCGCCCGCGGCCCCCACGGGTCCGCGGTGTGGACCCTGGACGACGCCGACGGCGCCCCCGCCGGCGACCTGCGCGCCCTCGAGGCGCTCGGCGTCGACGTCACCGACGAGGCGCTCGAGGCGGCCCGCACGGACCGCGGGCTGGACGACGTCGCCACGATCGTGTTCACGTCCGGCACCACGGGCGAGCCCAAGGGCACGAGGATCCTGCACCGGTCCTTCGTCCACCAGGTGCTCAACGTGGCCGAGGCCTACCGGGGGTTCGTGCACCCGGGCGGCTCCACCGTGCTGTTCCTGCCGCTGGCGCACGTGCTCTCCCGTGCCGTGCAGATGATCTGCCTGCACGGCGGGATGACCGTGGCGCACGTGGGCAACCCCAAGGCCGCCGTGCCGTCCATGGGTCAGATCCGCCCGACCTTCGTGATGGTGGTCCCCGGCGTGCTGTCCAAGATCGTGCTCGGCGTGGAGGAGAGGGCGCGCGGCACCCGTGTGGGCCCGCTCTCCGTGGGCGTGCTCTGGGAGCGCGCCCGGGCGGCCGCCGTCGCGAAGGGACGCGTGGTGCTGGGCGAGGACCCCAAGCTCCTGGCGCCCGTGCGCGCCCAGTTGGCCCTCTACGAGCGGCTCTTCTACCGCCGGGTGCGGCACCTGCTCGGCGGCCGGGTGACCCACCTGCTGTGCGGCGCGGCCAAGCTCGACCCGGACCTGCTGCGCCTGTTCACCGGCATGGGCCTGACCGTGTTCGAGGGCTATGGGCTCACTGAGACCACCGCCCCCGCCGTGGGCCACCGCGAGGGGGACGTGGTCCCCGGCACCGTGGGCCTGCCCCTGCCCGGGATGTCCGTGCGGATCGCCGCCGACGACGAGATCCAGATGCGTGGCCCCGGCGTGTTCGCCGGGTACACCGACGAGGAGGAGACCGCCGCCGCGTTCGACGGCGAGTGGTTCCGCACCGGGGACCTCGGCCGCCTCGACGGCGACGGCCGGCTCACCGTGACCGGGCGCGTCAAGGACGTGATCGTCACCGCCAACGGCAAGACCATCAACCCCGCCGCGTGGGAGCGCGAGGTGGAGCTGCACCCCGCCGTCGGCCACGCCGTGGTGATCGGCGACGGCCTGGACCACCCCACCGCCATGATCCTGCTGGACCGGGACGCCCTGGCCGGCTGGGCGCAGCGCTCCCTGCCCGACTGGTCCCTGCCGGAGCCGCTGGCCGCGCGCCTCAAGGACGGCGCCGACCACCGGGCCGAGCGGATGCGCGACGGGGCGGAGCGGATGCTCGAGGTGACCGAGCAGCGGATCCGCGAGTCCGTGGCCGCCGCCGTGGAGGCCGCCAACGCGAAGGTCCCCGCCCCCGAGCGCCTGCGCTCCTACAAGGTGCTCCTGCCGGACCCCGAGGAGCTGGCCGCCCTGCTCACGCCCACGCAGAAGCTCAAGCGCTCCGCGCTCGCAGAGCGGATCGCCCACCTGCTGCCGAAGCGCTGACCCGCTGACCGCCGGGATTCCGGTGCGCCGGTGCGTTGTGGGGGGCGCGACCCCCCCCCCCCCCCCGCCCGGGGGGGGGGGGGGGGGCCAACCACCCGGGGGGCCCCCCCCCCCCCCCCCCCCCCC
>NZ_JAUNHR010000076.1:9678-10616 GCF_030523875.1 Micrococcus sp.
GCCCCCGGGGCGCCCCCCGGGCCGGCGGGTGTGCGGGGGGGCGGGGGGGTGGGGGCCCCCCCCCGCCCCCCCCCCCGGGGGGAGGGCGGGGGGGGGCCACCACAACGCGGAGTGCGACCAGCCCTCGCCGCACCCCGGGCGCGATCCGTAGGGTGGGGCGCATGATGGCTTCCAAGACCCCGCACCAGAACGTCTCGTTCGACCTGCCCACCAAGGACGCCGCGCACGGCGACCGGACCGGCCACGGCTACCTGGCCCTGCCCGCGTCCGGGAAGGGTCCCGGCGTGATCGTGATCCAGGAGTGGTGGGGCCTCGTGGACCACATCAAGGACGTCTGCGACCGCCTCGCCGAGCAGGGCTTCGTGGCCCTCGCCCCGGACCTGTTCGGCGGCTGGATCGCCCACGACGGCGACGAGGCCGGCGAGATGATGCAGAACCTGCCCGCCGAGGAGGGCGCCCGTCAGCTGGCCGGCGCCGTGGACTGGCTGCTCGCCCGCGAGGAGGTCGTCTCCGAGACCGTCGGCGCGATCGGCTTCTGCATGGGCGGCGGCTTCGTGCTCGCGCTCGCGGCCCAGCAGGGCGAGAAGGTCTCCGCCGCCGTGCCGTTCTACGGCGTGGGCCAGGGCGTGCCCGGCGACTTCTCCGGCGTGCGCGCCGCGGTCCAGGGCCACTACGCCGAGCAGGACCAGATGTTCCCGGTGGAGGAGGCGCGGAAGCAGGAGCAGCAGATCCGCGACGAGTCCGGCGCCGAGGTCGAGTACTTCTACTACGACGCCCCCCACGCCTTCCACAACGACGACGACCCCCAGGGCAACTACCGCCCCGAGGCCGCCGCGCTGGCCTGGGACCGCGCGGTCGCCTTCCTGAAGGAGAAGGTCCGCTGAGCGGGTCCCGAGGCTCCCGCGGCGGCGCCGGCCGGCAGAAGGCCAGCCGCGGCG
>NZ_JAUNHR010000077.1:0-6365 GCF_030523875.1 Micrococcus sp.
CGGCCTGGACCCGGCCGCCGCCGAGCGCGACGCCGTGGCCGCCGTCCGCGCCACCGCGCACGCGGTGTGGGCCCCGCACGCCGGGCGCGTCGAGCTGCTGCTCGTGGACGCCGCCCCCGGCGCCCTCCACGACGCGGAGGACCGCTGGCGCGTGGCGTCCGCCCACGAGCTCACCCGCGGCCCCGGCGGCTGGTGGCTGCCGGACGAGGCGGCGCGCGCCGCCGTCGCCGGTCTGCAGGACGGTGACCCCGGCTACGGGTTCCGCGTGGACGGCGGGATGCCCGTCCCGGACCCGCGCTCGCGGCGCCAGCCGGACACCGTGCACGGCCCCTCCCGCCGGGACACCGGCGCCGAGGACTTCGCGTGGGCCGACGCGGACTGGACCGGCCCGGCCGGCGTGGCGCGCGACCCGGCCGCGCCGCAGGGCGGCGGGATGCGCGGCGCCGTGCTCTACGAGCTGCACGTGGGCACCTTCACGGAGGCCGGCACACTGGACGCCGCGGTCGAGCGACTGCCCCACCTCGTGGACCTCGGCGTCACCCACGTGGAGCTGCTGCCCGTGAACTCCTTCTCCGGGCCCCGCAACTGGGGGTACGACGGCGTCGGGTGGTTCGCGGTGGACGAGTCCTACGGCGGCCCCGAGGCCTACCGCCGCTTCGTGGACGCCGCGCACGCCGCCGGCCTCGGCGTGGTCCAGGACGTGGTGCACAACCACATGGGTCCCTCCGGGAACTACCTCAACGTGCTCGGCCCCTACCTCGTGGACCACGGCACCGGCTGGGGCGACGGCCCCAACCTGGACGGCCCCGAGTCGGACGAGGTCCGCGCCCTGCTGCTGGACAACGTCCGCTTCTGGCTCGAGGACATGCACTTGGACGGGCTGCGCCTGGACGCCGTGCACGCCCTGGTCGACACCCGCGCCGTGCACGTGCTCGAGGAGATGGCCGCGCTCGCGGACGGGATCGCCGAGCGCACCGGCCGGCCCGTGCCGCTGATGGCCGAGTGGGACCGCAACGACCCGCGGATCGTGCTCCCGCGCGTGCCCGGCGGGGGCGGGATCGGCATGGCCGCGGCGTGGGATGACGACGTCCACCACGCCCTCCACGTGGCCGCGACGGGGGAGACCCACGGCTACTACGGGGACTTCGCGCCGCTGGCCTCCGTGGCCAAGACCTTCGAGCACGTCTACCTGCACGACGGCGTCCACTCCACCTTCCGGGGCCGGGACCACGGCCGCCCGGTGCCGGCGGGGGTGCCCGCCCACGCGTTCGTCGCCAGCATCCAGAACCACGACCAGGTGGGCAACCGGGCCGCGGGCGACCGCACCGCCGCGACCCTCACGGAGGGGGCGCTGGCCGCCGAGGCGGCGCTGCTGCTGGCCGGTCCGTGCACGCCGATGCTCTTCATGGGCGAGGAGTTCGCCGCCACCACCCCCTGGCCCTTCTTCACCGCCCACCGCGAGCCCGAGCTGGGCGAGGCCGTCCGGGAGGGGCGGCGCCGCGAGTTCGGCGCCCACGGCTGGGACGAGTCCCTCGTCCCCGATCCGCAGGACCCCGCCACCCGGGACTCCGCCGTGCTCGACTGGTCCCCGGACGAGCGCGGGGAGCGGATGCTGCGCACCTACCGGGCCCTCACGGCGGCCCGCCGGGAGCTGCCCGCGCTCACCGAGCCGGACCGCGGCCTCACCGCGGTGACCACGGACGCCGACCGCCGCCATGTGCGCGTCGAGCGGCGCGCCGCGGACGGCTCCGGGGACGTGGCGGTCCTGGCCGCCCTCGGCACCGAGCCCCTGCCGGTGCCCGAGGAGTGGCGGGACGCCGTGCCCGTGGCCGGGCACGCGGACCGGGGGCCCCTCGACGCCTCCGGGCGGCCCGGGGAACTGCCCGACTCCGTCCCCGCGCCGGGGTTCCTGCTGCTGCACCGCGCCCCCGCGCGGGACTGAGCACTCAGCGGGCGGCGCGGCCGGCGTCGTCGCCCTCCGGGGCGGGGACGGCCCGGAGCATCGTGGTGGTGGGGTGCAGGGCCAGGGCGTCCTCGTCCCGGCGGGCGCGCAGCACCGTCTCCACGTAGGAGTCCACCGCCTCCTGCAGGGGCACCGCCGTGCCCCGCGCCTCGGAGAGGTACCACCGGTGCTCGAGCAGCTGGTGCATGACCTCGGCCGGCTCGAGCTTGGCCCGCAGCTCGAGCGGCACGGAGCGGACCACGGGGTCGAACACCTCGATCACCCAGCGGTGCGCCGCGTGGTCGATGTCCAGGTAGGGGTCCCACGCCCGACGGGCCGCCTCGATGTCCACGAGCAGCCGGCGCGCCTGGTTCTCCTGCACGTGCAGCCCGGTGAGCCGCTCGAGCCGGCGGCGGTGGTAGCCCGAGCGCACGTCCGTGGGGCTGGCCACCAGCATCCCGGGGGCGTCCGCCCCGCGCAGGGAGTACTCGGCCACCTCGAAGCCCAGCTCCTGGAGGCGGCGGAAGCGGCGGTCCATCCGCCACGGCTCGTGCCGGGGGAACACGGTGGGCTCGGTAAGCTGCTGCCACAGCTGGCGGTAGGACTCCACGAACAGGTCGGGAGTGGCGGACGGGTCCACGTCCGGGTCGGCCAGGCCGCTGGCCTGCAGGTCCATGAGCTCGCCGCCCACGTTCACCCGGGCGACGTCCAGGTCGTGCTCGCGCTGGCCGGTGGACAGGCGCTCGCGCAGCTCGCCGGTCTCCGCGTCCACGAGGTGCGCGGCGAACCCGCCGGCGTCCCGGCGGAAGAGCACGTTGGACAGGGAGACGTCCCCCCAGAAGAAGCCCTGCAGGTGCAGCTCCACCAGGAGCATGGCGAGGGCGTCCATGAGGCGCACCAGGGTCCGGCGCTCGAGGCGCTCGGAGAACACCGCGCGGTAGGGCAGGGAGAAGCGCAGGTGCCGGGTCACCAGGGCCGCCGGCAGGGGCGATCCGTCGTCGGCCGTGCGCCCCGAGACGACGGCGACCGGGAGCACCGAGGGCGAGGGCAGGTCCTCGAGGCGCCGCAGCATCCGGTACTCGCGGAAGGCGAGGTCCTCCGTCGTCTCCTTCACCGCGACGACGCCGCCGCCCATGTGCGCGAACCGCACCACGTGGCGGGAGATGCCGCGCGGCAGGGCGGCGAGCACGTCCGCGGGCCACTGCTCGAGCGGCGTCTGCCACGGCAGGGCCAGCAGGGAGGTCGCCGGGTCCTCGGTGGCGTCCCCCGAGGGGGCGGCGGTGACCGTGAGGCGGTCGGCGGGGGAGGGCTGGGGTGCGGGCTCCTGCGTGTCCATCCGTGCATCCTGGCAGAGGCGCGGACCGGAGGGCGCCCCGAGGCGGCCCCGCCCCGCCGGCCGCGCGGCCGACGCAGGCCCCTCCCAGGATCGGCCGGTAGGCTCGCCACGGGCCGTCCGTGACCGGCCCCCGCAGGCGCGCCCGCCCGTGGGCACCCGCGCGCCGCCCCGCACCCGACCCAGGAGGACCAGTGGCCAGCAGGAACACGGCGTCGACCGCGACCGACGCCCGCACCCGCGCCCGCCAGATGCAGGCGGAGCAGCAGCGCAAGGACCGCCGCAGGCGGACCGCCGTCATCTGGGGCTCCGTGCTCGCGGCGCTCCTGCTGATCGGCCTCGTGGTGGCGCTCATGACCCGCGGCCAGGGCGACGACGTCGCCACCGCCGGCCCCATGCCCGCCGCCGCCGGCGAGGAGGGCGGCGTCACTCTGACCTCGCCCACCACGCTCGCGGACCCGGGTCTGGGCGAGCGCGAGGTGGACGCCGCCGCCGTGCAGGTGCCCGAAGGCCCCGTCGAGCAGCCCGCGGCCACCGCGCCGGGCACCCAGCCCCGCGCCGAGGGCGACCCCGCCCACGTGGTGGTCTACGCGGACTTCAACTGCGTGCACTGCGCCCAGTTCGAGGCCCAGAACGCGGCGCTGATGGAGGGGTGGCTGGCCGACGGCAAGGCCACCGTCGAGTACCGGATCGTGGACTTCCTCAGCGCCCCGAACAACCAGAACTACTCCGCTCGCGCCGCCAACGCCGCCTACTGCGTGGCGGAGGAGGCGCCGGACAAGTACGACCCCTTCGTCACGGGCCTGTTCGGCGCGTGGGAGGGCCACGGCGGCAAGGGCCTGTCCGACGACGAGATCGGCCAGCGCGCCGAGGCCCTCGGCGCGGACGTGACCGACTGCATGGAGCAGGACACCTACCGTCCGGCCGTCGCCTACACCACCCAGAAGGCCAAGGCCGCCCCGATCCAGGGCACGCCCACCGTCTACGTGGACGGCGAGTGGTACGACCCGAGCGCGAACCCGGACTTCGCCGCCTGGGCGCAGCAGAAGATCGAGGGCTGACCCCTTCCGCCGGCCCCGGGCCGGCGCCCCGGCCGGGGCCGCCCCACCGCGGGGCGGCCCCGGCCTGCTTGTACCCTGGTGCACGGAGCGCGCCGCGCGCGGTGCGCCCTCCGCCTCCTTAGCTCAGCTGGCCAGAGCAGCTGCCTTGTAAACAGCAGGTCACCGGTTCGAATCCGGTAGGGGGCTCAGGCCCGCAGCCCCCGGACTCCTCAGGACTCCGGGGGCTGCGGCGCGTCCGGCTCCCTGCGGCCGGGCCGCGGCACGGCCATGCCGTCCGACGCCGGAGGGCGCCGTGACCTGGGCGGACGCCCCGTGACTGTGCCGAGGCTGGGTGCCAGGCACCGGTCTGCCCGATGGTGCCGGGGCCGGACGGCACCATCGGACGGAGTGCGTCTGACCATCGGACAGACTTGCCCCCGCGACGCTTCCGAGACCGGATCGTGACCGTACGGTGACACCACCGCCGAGCCCCCGGGGACCTCCCGGGCCGGTCATGACCGGCGGGCCGTCACCCCGAGGAGACCCGATGTCGTCCACCACCTCCCTCCGCGCCCGCCGCCGCGCCGGCGCCCTCCTGTGCGCCGCCGTCCTCGCCGGCGGCGCCCTCGCCGCCTCGCCCGCCGCGGCGGCCCCCGAGTCGAACGACCGCGCCGGGTCCTCCGCCGTCGTGCCGGCGCCGAACCGTGGCATGGCCGCGTCCCAGGCGGACCCGAACGCGGACGGCTACGACTCGTTCATCGTCACCTACAAGGAGACCTCCGCGAACAGCACCGCGAAGGGCCGCGCGAACGCGTGGGGCAAGGCCGCGAAGGACGCCGGCGTCAGCGTCAAGGAGCTGCGCGAGACCGCGCTCGGCTCCCGCGTGATCTCCACCGACAGGAAGCTCACCCAGGACGAGTCCGCCGCCTTCATGGCCGACCTGCGGGCCTCCGGCGCCGTCGACGCCGTGGAGCCCAACGTCATCATGACCCGGGCCGCCCTCTCCCCGGTGGACCAGTACTACCCCGAGCAGTGGGGCTTCACCGGCGTCAACGGCATGCGCGTGCCGGGCGCCTGGAACGCCACCACCGGCGCCGGCACGATCGTCGGCGTGATCGACACCGGCCAGACGAACCACGCGGACCTGAACGCCAACATCGTCCCCGGCTACGACTTCATCTCCAGCTCCACCACCGCCCGCGACGGCGGCGGTCGCGACGCCAACCCGCAGGACGAGGGCGACTGGTTCCTGGCCGGCGAGTGCGGCCAGCCGCAGGGCTCCGACTCCTCCTGGCACGGCACCCATGTGGCCGGCACCATCGCCGCCGTGGCCAACACGCAGGGCGTCGTGGGCGTGGCCCCCAACGCGAAGGTCCAGCACGCCCGCGTGCTCGGCAAGTGCGGCGGCTCCCTGGCGGACATCGCCGACGCCATCGTGTGGTCCGCCGGCGGCTCCGTGCCCGGTGTGCCCGCCAACGCCACCCCCGTGGACGTCATTAACATGTCCCTCGGCGGGCAGGGCCTCTGCAGCTCCACCTACCAGAACGCCATCAACACGGCCGTGGGCCGTGGCGTCCCGGTGGTGGTCGCGGCCGGCAACGAGAACCAGCCCGCCGCCAACGCCCGCCCGGCCAACTGCCAGAACACCATCACGGTGGCCGCCACGGACGTGAACGGCAACCGCGCCTCCTACTCCAACTACGGCTCGGCCGTGGACGTCGCGGCCCCCGGCTCCGGCATCATCTCCACGGTGAACGCCGGCACCACCACGCCGACCACCGGCGCCTACGCCAAGTACAACGGCACCTCCATGGCCACCCCGCACGTGGCGGGCACCGTGGCGCTGATGCTGGCGAAGAACCCCGCGCTGACCCCCGCCCAGGTGGAGTCCTCCCTCAAGGCGAACTCCCGCCCGATCCCGGGCGTGTGCGCCGAGGGCTGCGGCGCCGGCCTCGTGGACGCCACGAAGACCCTGAACGCCGTCGGCGGCGGCTCGACCCCCACCCCGCCCCCCCCCCCCCCCCCCCCCCACCCCGCGGGCCCCACACCC
>NZ_JAUNHR010000077.1:6375-10611 GCF_030523875.1 Micrococcus sp.
CACGCCGACCCCCACCCCCGTCCCGACCACGGGCCTGGTGAACGGCGGCTTCGAGTCCGGGACGACCGGCTGGACGGGCACCCCGTCCGACTTCGTAGGCACCGACTCCGCCGCGGCGAAGTCCGGCTCCCGCTTCGGCGTGCTCAACGGCTACGGCCGCACGAACACCGGCACCATCGAGCAGAAGGTGACCGTGCCCGCCTCGGGCGCCTCCCTGACCTACAGCGTGCAGGTCGGCACGGACGAGACCACCACCTCCTCCAAGTACGACACCCTGTCCGTGCAGGTGGTGGACGGCTACTCCGGCACCTACACCCTGAAGTCGCACTCCAACCTGGACCGCGGCCCGTACTCCACCCACACGGTGGACCTGTCCCGCTTCGCCGGGAAGACCGTGACCCTGCGCTTCAAGGGCACCGAGGACTCCTCGGCCGCCACCGTGTTCCGCATCGACGACGTCTCCGTCACCGCGCGCTGAGACGCGCGGCCGGTCCACGGCCGCCTCGGGCCGCCGTCCCCACCCGGGGGCGGCGGCCCGTCCGCGTCCCGGCACGGACGGCACCAACCGCCGGCGCCCGCCTCCGGCGGCCGGATTTGCCGCCGCCCGAAGGGGTGCGGTACAGTTCTGCGAGTTGTCCGGCCCATCACGGGCCGGGGTCGACACCTGGATCTTTAGCTCAGTTGGTTAGAGCGTTCGCTTCACACGCGAGAGGTCGCTGGTTCGAGTCCAGTAAGATCCACCGCCGCAAGGGCCCTCCTCCGGGAGGGCCCTTCCGCATGTCCGGGCGGGGCGCGCCCGGTGACGCACGAGGGAAGGACACGGTGACGCGCGTGGACCCACAGACCCCCCGGGACCGTGCCCGTCCCGTCCCGCCGCAGGCGGAGCCCGCCCCGGAGGCGGGCCTGATCCCCGTGCTGCGCCCCGCGGCCGCCGCGCCCGCACCGGGGACGGCGGCGGAGGAGGCCCCGGACCTCGCCGCGTCCCCGACCCGCGCCCAGGGCCCCGAGGAGCTGCTGCCGCCCGTCTTCGCCCCCGCCACCGCGGCGCTGCCCGCCGCCCCGGCGCCGGCCTCCCCGGCCACCGCGCCCCTGCCCGCCCTCCGACCCCACGCCGCCCCCACCAGACCCGACCGTGACGAGGACGCGCCGTCCACCAGCGAGGCCCCCGCCCCCGCCGCCGACGCACCCCTGACGGCGCCCCCGCTGTCCGAGGCCGTGCCCACCTCCGTCCTCGCCCCCGCGGAGGGTCCGGCGCCCACCGCGGAGCAGGCGGCGGAGACGGTCCCGGACCTCGTGGTGCCCGAGCCGCTGCTGCCGCACGGACCCGAGGAGCCGCGGGGCCGCCGTCGTCGCCGGAAGGAGCGCGAGCACCACCGCGCGGTGTTCGAGGAGACCCTGCCCACGCAGGCCCTCGTGATGGTGGACCGTCTGCAGGCGTCCCCGTACGGGCGGCGGATGCGCTCGACCCTGAGCCGGCGCCGCGAGCGGGACGAGCAGGCCCTCGAGGCGCGCACCACCCTGGACTTCGCCCTCAAGCTGGGGGAGACCATGTTCGGGTTCGGCGCGACGTCGCTCGACGTGGAGACCTCGATCATCGTGGTCACGCAGGCCTACGGCATCCACGAGACCGAGGTGGACCTGACCAACCAGGCCATCTCCCTGAACTACGCCCCCGACTCCAGTCGCGGCGAGGTGCCGTACACGCTCCAGCGCGTGGTGCGCTCGTACTCCACGGACTACGAGGGGCTCGTGGCGGTGCACCGGCTCGTGGAGGAGATCTCCGCGGGGACGGTCGAGCGGGCCGAGGCCCAGCGCCGGCTCGTGGAGGTCCGGCACCGGCCCAAGCCCTATCCGCCGGCCCTGGAGATCCTCATGGCCGGCGTCTTCGTGGCCTGCTTCATCCCCTTCATCGGGGGCACCTGGCAGGGGGCGCTGCTGGGCATGGCCTCCACGTGGCTCGTGTTCTGGCTGCACACGCGGACCATGGCGTTCCTGCCGGAGATCTACTCCGTGATGATCGGCTCGTCCCTGGCCACCGCGATCGCGTTCGGGGCCTACACCCTGGACGTGCCCATCAACCCCGCCCTGGTGGTGGCCGGCGGGATCATGATGCTGATGCCCACCTCCCGGTTCGTCACGGCCGTGCTGGACGCCATCAACGGCTTCCCGGTGACGGCCGCCGGCCGCTTCATCTCCACGATGCTCGTGTTCATCGGGATCATGGCGGGCATCATGGTGGCCGTCGCCGCGGCGGAGCTCGCGGGGTTCCCCCGGCTCGACCTGGCGGCGCAGGCCACCGCCTCCCATCCCGTGGCGCTGCTGCTGCTCCTCGTGCTCGTCGCCACCGGGGCGGACGCCGTGGTGGAGCGGTCGGGCTGGCGCACGCTGCTGGCCTCGTGCGGGGTGGCCGGCGTGGCGTTCTGCGCGCACGCCCTGCTCGGGACCCTGGGGGTGGGCCCCGCCCTGAAGGCGGCGGCCGCGGCCGCCGTCGTCGGGTTCCTGGGCAGGATCGTGGCCCTGCGCGTCGGCGCCCCGCCCATCGTGGTGATGGTGCCCAGCATCCTGTTCCTGCTGCCGGGCTTCTCGATCTTCCGGGGCCTGTACGAGTTCACGGTGGAGACCACGTCCACGGTGCTCGGCGTGGCCGGGATCGTCAGCGCGCTCGTGGTGGTGGTGGGCATCGGCGCGGGCGCGGTCTTCGGGGACACCCTCGCCCGGCCCCTGACGGCCCGCCTCGTGGAGCGGCGGACCGCGGGGCCGGAGGGGCACCAGCGCTGACCGGTCCGCGCCCTCGCCCCCGGCTCAGTCCGGGATGCGCCAGTCCACGGGCTCGGCGCCGGCGGCCTCGAGCAGCGCGTTGACGCGGCTGAACGGACGCGAGCCGAAGAACCCGCGGCTCGCGCTCAGCGGGGAGGGGTGAGGGGACTCGACGACGCCGGCCCCGCCCTCGCGCAGCAGTGGCGCCATGCGGCGCGCGTCGGCGCCCCAGAGCAGTCCGACCAGCGGGGTGCCGCGCGCCACCAGGGCGCACACGGCGGCCTCGGTGACCTCCTCCCATCCGATCCCGCGGTGGCTGCCGCTCGCCCCCGCCCGGACGGTGAGGACGCGGTTCAGCAGCAGGACGCCCTGCTCCGTCCACGCGGTGAGGTCACCGTGGGCGGCGGGGGCGATGCCGAGGTCGTCGTGCAGCTCGCGGTAGATGTTCGCGAGCGACCGGGGGAGGGGCCGGACGTGGCGGTCGCAGGCGAAGCACATGCCGATCGGGTGGCCCGGCGTCGGGTAGGGGTCCTGGCCGAGGACCAGCACGCGCACGTCCTCGAACGGCTGGCGGAAGGCCCGGAGCACGTGCTCCGGGGCGGGCAGGACCTGCTCCCCGGCCCGGCGCCGGGCGATCAGCTCCGCCCCGATGCGCTCGAGGGTGTCGGAGGAGTCGGCCAGCGCGGCGGCCCATCCCGGGTCCAGGGGTGCGATCAGGTCCATGCGCCCGAGCGTAGTGGCCGCCCGTCCGCACGGGGCCAGTAGAGTGGCCGCCATGCCTCCGACCCCCGCCTTCGACCCCGGTCCGGGGCGTGCGGCGGAGCTGACGGACCTCGAGCGGGCGGTGCTGGACCTGGAGTCCCGGACGTGGCGCCACGCCGGGGCCAAGGACCACGCGATCCGGGAGCGCCTCGGCGTCACCCCGACCGCCTACTATCAGGTGTTGAACGGACTGCTGGACCGGGAGGCCGCCCTGGCCTACCGGCCGCTGCTCGTGACCCGGCTGCTGCGCTCGCGCGGCACCCGCAGCCGGGCCCGGCGCAGCCCGGCGCCGGACCCGCCCGCCTCACCCTCTTCCCCGCAGGAGAACTAGACCGATGGCCTACCCCGCCGACCGCTTCGACGACGTCCCCGAGTACACCGACCAGCACGGCGCGCACCGCGAGGCGTTCGCCGCCGCCCCTGCCGGCGCGGCCGGGGCCGCGGGCTCCACCGCCGCCGCCGGCGGCGGGGGCGGCATCCTGAAGTGGCTCCTGGCCGCCGCGGCCGCGCTCCTGCTGCTGGGCCTGTTCCTCGGGCTGGTCCTGCCGCGCTTGACCGGCGGGGACGAGGGACCGGTGGCCGGCGGGGACGCCTCCTCCTCCGAGCCCGCCCCGGCGACCTCCTCGCCCGCGACCGAGCCGGGCACCGCCTCCGCCCCGGCGTCCTCCGCCGACCCCGCCCAGGCCTCACAGGACGCCCAGCGCTCCCAGGAGGCCG
>NZ_JAUNHR010000078.1:0-8890 GCF_030523875.1 Micrococcus sp.
CCGAGCGGGTGCGCGCGGCGCATGCCGCCCTCGCGGGGAGGGCGCCCGCCGGCGGACCCGCGAGCGGACGCGGCGCCCGTCGCTAGGGCACGCCCCGGGGGCGAAACGCCTGGGACGAGGAGAGTTCGGCTCCGGTTCACCTCCGGGACGTCGGACGGCCCCTGAGGTGCACCACGGTGGGTGCCGAGACGCGGCCCCGGCCCGTCCGCGGCGCGCAGCACCCGCGCGTCGCCCCCGTCACCGCGAAGGACGTCCCATGCTCAAGCGCCTCCTGCCCATGGCCGGTCACACCCGTGGCAACCGATCCGCCGTCACGTGCGAGCTCAAGTGCGGCAACGCGTGCTCGCACCCGATCCCCAACACCTCCGCCAACGAGACCTTCCAGCAGGTCGCCGAGCGTGCGATCTCGCGCCGCGCGGCCCTGGGCGGCGGCGCGGGGCTCGCCGCCGCCGTCGTGATCGGCGCGAACGTGGTCCAGGCCCCCGAGGCGCTCGCGGACAATGGCACCCGCCCCACCGGCGGCGGCAAGCTCGACTTCGAGCCCATCGCGCCCGTGTCGCGCACCGTGGACACCGTCACCGTGCCGGAGGGCTACGACTGGGGCACGATCATCCGCTGGGGCGATCCGCTGTTCGAGGACTCCGAGGAGTTCGACATCCGGCGTCAGACCGGGACGTCGGCGGCCGGCCAGTTCGGCTACAACTGCGACTACCTGAACATCATCTCGGACGGCGGCGACGACCGCTCGGGCTACCTCGTGTCCAACCACGAGTACACCAACGAGAACATCATGTTCCCCCCGGACTACATCATCTCCCACCGCAAGGACGTGGTGGACGCCGGCATCCAGTCGCACGGCCTGTCCGTGGTGGAGCTGGAGCGCGCCAAGCGCGGCCAGAAGTGGGAGTACGTGCGGGGCGGCCGCCGGAACCGCCGCATCACCGGCACCACCCCCTTCCGCGTGCAGGGACCTGCCGCCGGCCACGCCCTGCTCAAGACCGTCGAGGACCCCACCGGCACCCGCGTGCTCGGCACCCTGAACAACTGCGCCGGCGGCACCACCCCGTGGGGCACCGTGCTCTCCGGCGAGGAGAACTTCAACCAGTACTTCAAGGGCCGCGGCACCCCCGAGGAGGCCCGCTACGGCATCTCCCCGAAGCCCACCCAGCGCGGCTGGGAGCTCTTCCACGACCGCTTCGACCTCACCCGGGACGGCTACGAGAATGAGGCCCACCGCTTCGGCTGGATCGTCGAGGTCGACCCCGAGGACCCCACCTCCACCCCCGTGAAGCACACCCTCCTCGGCCGCTTCAAGCACGAGGCCGGCACCGCCGTCCTCTCCGAGGACGGCCGCGCCGTGGTCTACTCGGGCGACGACGAGCGCCACGACTACCTCTACAAGTTCGTCTCCGCGAAGAAGTTCGTCAAGGGCGACAAGAAGCACAACATGCGCCTCCTGGACGAGGGCACGCTCTACGTGGCCAGGTTCACTGGCGACTCCCCGACGTCCCAGATCGACGGCAGGGGCACCCTGCCCTCCGACGGCGCGTTCGACGGCGCCGGCGAGTGGATCGCCCTGGCGTCCGACAAGAAGTCCTACGTCCCGGGCATGTCCCTGGCCGAGGTCCTCGTGTTCACCCGCCTCGCCGCGGACAGGATGGGCGCCACCAAGATGGACCGCCCGGAGGACGTGGAGACCAACCCGGTCAACGGCAAGGTCTACATGGCCCTGACCAACAACACGAAGCGCACCGCGGTGGACGAGGCCAACCCCATCGTGGGCAACCGCGACGGCCACGTCATCGAGCTGACCGAGAAGGGCGGCGACCACACCGCCACGACGTTCAACTGGGTCATCCTGCTGCTCGCCGGCGATCCGGCCGTGTCCTCCTCGGCCTACTTCGCCGGGTACCCCAAGGAGCTCGTCTCCCCGATCTCCTGCCCGGACAACGTGGCGTTCGACTCCGAGGGCAACCTCTGGATCTCCACCGACGGCCAGCCGGGCACCATCGGCCTGGCCGACGCCCTCCACAAGGTCACCCTCGAGGGCCCGGAGCGCGGCCGCGTCGAGCAGTTCCTCGCCGTCCCCCGCGACGCCGAGACCTGCGGCCCGGTCATCCACGACCGCGACAACTCCGTGTTCGTCAACGTCCAGCACCCGGGCGAGGACGGCACCTGGGGCGCCCACACGTCCTACTTCCCGGACTTCCTCTCCCCGTCCGGCCCGGTGCAGATCGGCAACAGGGTCGCGGCCCCGCGTCCGTCCGTCGTGCAGGTCTTCAATGTGACCGGGAACAACGGCGTCGGCAAGGGCCCCGGCAAGGAGAAGGGCAACGGCAAGGGCAATTCCGCCTTCGGCCACGCCCAGGGGAAGGGTCCGAAGCACTGACCTGCGCCCACGGGTGACCGCGCCCCTGCGACATCACCGCCGTTCCGCCCGGCGATGATGTCGCAGGGCGTCGGTCCGGAGATCACGAGGCTGCCGCGGCACCCCGCCCCGGCGGCCTCGTCGTGTCCGGGGCCCGCCTAGACTGGCCACCACCATGTCTTCCGTCGACTCGACCACCCTGGCCCGCACCGTGGCCGCCGCCCTGATCGAGGGGGGCATGCGGGAGGCCGTGATCTGTCCCGGCTCCCGGTCCGCGCCCCTCGTGTACGCGCTCGCCGAGCAGGAGCGGGCCGGCCGGATCCGCCTGCACGTGCGCATCGACGAGCGCTCGGCCGGCTTCCTCGCCCACGGCCTGTCCCTGGCCACAGGGCGCCCGGTGGGCGTGCTGACCACCTCGGGCACCGCCGTCGGGAACCTGCTGCCGGCCGTGATGGAGGCCTTCCACGCGGGCTCCCGGCTCGTGGCCCTCACGGCCGACCGCCCCGCCGAGCTGCACGGCACCGGCGCCAACCAGACCACGCAGCAGGAGGGCCTGTTCGCCCTGCACACCCGCGCCCAGGCCGCCGTGCACGGGGACCCCGCCCCCGGGGAGGACGAGGCCGCCCACCTGGACTCCGTCGCCTCGGCCGTGCGCCGGGCCCTGCTGCGCTCGGACGGGTTCGTCGCACAGCGGGCCGAGGACTCCGTGGCCGTCGCCGAGGCCCCCGCCGGGCCGGTGCACCTGAACCTGCGCTTCCGTGAGCCGCTGGTCCCGGGCGCGGAGCAGCTGGCCGCGATGGCCGCCGTCGTGCCCGCCCCCGAGGCCGAGGAGCACCAGGACGCCCGCGTCCCGTGGCGGGCCCCGGGGACGGACCTCTCCGGCGGGCCCGAGCTGGACGTCTCGCGCCGGGACGCCCGGTGCACCGTGGTGCTGGCCTGCCACGGCGCCGGCCCGGTGGCGGCCGCGTTCGCCGTGTCCATGGGCCTGCCGCTCCTGGCCGAGCCCAGCTCCGACGCGCGGTTCTCCGTCAACGCGATCGCCGCCTACCCCCTGCTGCTCGGCCCGGGCGGGGGCACGAGCCCCCAGGCCCACCCGCTCGCGGCCCGGATCGAGCGGGTGGTGCTCTTCGGCCGCCCCACGCTCACCCGGCCCGTCACCGCCCTGCTGCGCCGCACGGACGTGGAGACCGCGCTGTTCGCCCCCGAGCCGGTGCCGTGGTTCGAGCCCGGCCGCCGCTCCGAGCGCGTGATCGCGGACCCCGCTGAGCTCGCCGCGTTCGCCGGGCAGGGCCGGCCCGGCTGGCTGGCCGCCTGGCAGCGGGCGTCCATGCGCGCCCAGGCCGCCCTCGAGGACGTGCTGGCCCGCCGGGACCGGGACCACGGCCTCAGCCCGCAGTCCGTGGCGCACGTGGTCCCGGCCGTCTCCCGCGGTCCGCTGGTGCTCGGCTCGTCCTCGCTCATCCGGGACGTGGACCTGACCTGGCGCCCGCCGGCGGCCCCGGACGTCCAGGTCTTCGCCAACCGCGGGCTGGCCGGGATCGACGGCACGATCGCCACCGCCGCGGGCGTGGCCCTCGGCACGGACCGGCGCACCGTGGCCCTCGTGGGCGACCTCACGGCGCTCCACGACTCCGGCGGCCTGCTGCAGGGTCCCGGCGAGCCGGAGCCGGACCTGGACGTGGTGGTGGTCAACGATGCCGGCGGCGCCATCTTCGCCGGGCTCGAGCACGGGCAGGTGGCCCGCGCCAAGGGCATGGCCGGCACCGTGGAGCGGTTCTTCGGCACCCCGCACACCGTGGACTTCGCGGCGCTGGCCGCCGCCCACGGGCTCGCCCACGTGGCCGTGACCACGCGCGTGGGCCTCGTGCACACGCTGGCCGACCCGGTCCGGGGCCGGCGCCTCGTGGAGGTCCGCTGCGACCGCGCGGACCGGCCCGGCGTCACCGCCGCGATCGCCGAGGCCGTGGCCGCCACGTTCGAGGACGCGCCGCAGTGCCTGCCGCTGGACCTGGCCCTGACCGAGGAGGAGTCATGACCGAGCACCCCGCCCCCGAGGCCGCCGCGCACGGGGCCGCGCCCGCCCGTCCCCGCCGGGCGGACGTCCTGATCTCCGGGGCAGGTCCGGCCGGCGCCACCGCGGCGGCTCACCTGGCCGCGGCCGGCCTGGACGTCGTCGTGCTGGAGAAGTCCGCCTTCCCGCGGGAGAAGGTCTGCGGGGACGGGCTCACCCCGCAGGCGGTGCAGGAGATCCGGAACCTGGGGATCGAGCACCGCGGCGGCCCCGACGACGACGGCGGCTGGCAGGTGATCCGCGGGCTTCGCCTGCGCGCCGGCGAGCGGTCCGTGGACGTGCCCTGGCCGACGACGGCCAGCTGGCCCGACTACGCCCTCACCCGCACCCGGCGGGACTTCGACGCGATCCTGGCGGACACGGCCCGGGCCCGCGGGGCCACGGTGCTGGAGCGGCACGCGGTCACCGGGGTGACCCGGGACGTGGCCGGCCGGGTGGACGGGCTCACCGCCGAGCTGATCTCCGAGAACGGCCGCAAGACGGGGGAGACCGTCACCTGGCACGCCCCGATCGTCCTGGCCTGCGACGGCGTCTCCGCGCGCGCCGCCGTGTCCATGGACGTGCACCGCCGCACGGACCGTCCCATGGGCGTGGCCGTGCGCGCCTACTACACCGCCGGGGCGCCGGGGGAGGACGGCGCGGCGCCGGCCCTGCCCGGCGACCGCGCCGAGTGGATGGAGTCCTGGCTGCGCCTTCCGGACGCCGAGGGCAACCCGCTGCCCGGCTACGGCTGGCTCTTCCCGCTGGCGGACGGCACCGTGAACGTGGGCCTGGGCATCCTGGACACCTCCCCGCAGTTCGGGAAGCTCGACTACCGGAGGCTGCTGAGGGACTGGACCGGCGCGCTCGAGGCCGACTGGGGCATCTCCGAGCAGACCCGCACCTCCAGGATCCTCGGCGCGGCCCTGCCCATGGCGTTCAACCGCACCCCGCAGCACGTGCCCGGCATGCTCCTGGTGGGCGACGCCGCCGGCATGGTCTCCCCGTTCAACGGCGAGGGCATCGGCTTCGCGATGGAGGCCGCGCGGATCGCCGCGGAGCTGTCCGTCGAGGCGCTGGCCGCCGGCTCGCCCGCCGCCGCGGACGCCGTGCTCTCGCGCTACCCGGTGATCACCCAGCACCTGTGGGGCCGGCACTTCCGGCTCGGCGTGCAGTTCGCGCAGCTGATCGGCCGGCCGCGGGTGATGCGGGCGGCCCTGGCCACGGGCATGGCCGTGCCCCCGCTGCTGCGCACGGTGGCCCGCGTGATGGGCAACGTGGTGGATCCCGCGGGCGGCGACGCCGTGGACCGGGCGGTGCGGATCCTGGAGTCCGTGACGCCCTCCCTCACCACCGCCGACGCACCGCGTCCGGGTAGGCTTGACCGGTGACCACGTCTGAGCCCGGCTTCGCCCTGCCCCCCGGATTCGACCCCCTGGCCGAGCACGGCCGGGTGCTCGAGTCCGTCCTGACGGCGCTCGAGCGGGTCGAGGCGCAGCTGACGGAGTCCCTGGCCTTCGACGACGAGTTCTCCCAGACCGCCGCCCGTCACCTCGCCGCCGCCGGCGGCAAGCGCGTGCGGCCCGTGCTCACCGTGCTCGCCTCCCTCCTGGGGGACCCGGGCCTGGCCTCCGGCGAGGTCGGCGACGTGGGCCCCGAGGTGCGCCAGGCCGCCGTCGTGATGGAGCTGACCCACCTGGCCACCCTGTACCACGACGACGTGATGGACGAGGCCCCCGTGCGCCGCGGCGCCCCGGCCGCGCACCGGCTCTGGGGCAACGCCCAGGCCATCCTGGCCGGCGACCTGATCTTCGCCCGCGCCTCCCAGCTGATGGCCGAGCTGGGCCCGCGGCCCGTGCGCGTGCAGTCCGAGACCTTCGAGCGGCTCGTGCAGGGCCAGCTGTGGGAGACCCGCGGCCCCGCCGAGGGCCAGGACCCCCTGGAGCACTACTACCGGGTGCTCGGCGGCAAGACCGGCTCCCTGATCTCTGCCGCGGGCGTGCTCGGCGCGTTCCTGGGCGGGGCGGACGAGACCGTGGTGCAGGTGATGGCGGACTACGGCGAGCGGGTCGGCATGGCCTTCCAGCTGGCCGACGACCTGATCGACCTCACCAGCACCGCCGAGGAGCTCGGCAAGACCCCGGGCACGGACCTGCGCGAGCGGGTGCCCACCCTGAGCACCCTGCTCGTCGCCCGCGCCGCCGCGGGTCAGGGCCCCGAGGCCGAGGAGGCGCGCCGCGTGCTCGCCCTCGTGGAGGGCCCGCTGGACACGGACCGGCAGCTGGCCGACGCCGTCGCCGCCCTCGCCGCGCACCCGGCCTTCGTCGAGGCCGGCGCCGTGACCCGCGGCTGGGCCGCGGATGCCAAGGCCGCCCTCGCCCCGCTGTCCGACTCCGTGGTGAAGGAGGCCCTCGAGGCCTTCGCCGACTACGTGGTGGCCCGCACCGCCTGAGCCGTCAGATCCGGGTGGGGCCCATGTCCAGGACGGCCGCGAGCTCGCGGGCCTTGGCGGCCCGGACCTCCGGCGCCACGGCGTGGCGCAGCTGCCGGTAGAGCAGGTCGTCCTCGTAGCGGGGGAAGACGTGCAGGTGGTAGTGCCACACGTGCTGGTTGCCCGCGGGCTCGTTGTGCTGGCGGGTGGAGACCCCGTCCGGCGCCCACGCCTCCTTCATGGCCAGCGCCACCTGCTTGGCGGTCAGGGCGATGCGCTGCAGCACGCGGGAGGGCAGCTCGTAGAGGTTCTCGAAGTGCTCGGCCGGGCACACCATGGCGTGGCCCTCGTGGTCACCGAAGCCGTCCACCGCGATCAGGACGATCACGTCCTCGTCCTGGTACACGGTGTCCGCCGGCTCGCACCGGTTGCCCGGATCGGAGGTGTCCCCGGCCACCAGCCCGCAGAACGGGCAGACGTATCCCTCGGGGGCGTGGGAGGGCAGGCCGGAGGGCGTGGTGGACGCGGTCATCGGTCCGCGGCCTCGTCGTCGTCGGCCTCGAAGGTCCACACCAGCAGGTCCGTGACGAACTCGCTGAACGTGCCGCCCTCGTCCGTCCACGCGCCGTGCTCGGCCTCGGCCCCGGTGGAGCGGCGGTGCACCAGCGGGTCGGGCAGGGACAGGTTGGCCACGGGCAGGCCCCACACCACGGTCTCGCCCGCGTCCTCGAGGAACATCAGGAAGCCGTCGCGGACCTCGAGGTCGTCCGGGTCCCACACGTAGTGGTCCGTCTCCAGCAGGTCGCCGCAGTTGCCCAGGGCCCGGTAGAACTCGCGCAGCGCGGTGGGGAGCACGAGGGCCTCGCCCAGCTCCTCGGCGGCGGGGGAGGCGGCCAGGCGCGCGTCGATCTCGGCGTCGGCCAGGCCGTCGTCGTCCTGCCAGGGCTCGCCCAGCAGGTCCGGCACGAGCTTCTGGAACGCGGGCAGGTACACGGGGGCGGGGGGCTTGGGGGGCATGGGGCCAGTCTAGGGGCGGGTCCCGACGCCGGACCCGGGCCGGGCGGCGCCCGTTGCCCGCTCAGGCCGCGGCGGAACGCCGGGCCCGGTCCCCCCGACGCCGCAGCCGGCCCTGGTGCACCTGGTCCGCGGTGAACACGGCCAGTGAGAGCCAGATGAGGCCGAAGCCCACCCAGCGGGCGGCGGGCATGTGCTCGCCGAGCACCAGCACCGCCACGAGGAACTGGCCCACGGGGGCCACGTACTGGAGCATGCCGAGCGTGGTCAGCGTGAGCTCCCGGGCCGCGGTGGAGAACAGGATCAGGGGCAGGGCGGTGACGACGCCGGAGGCCGCCATGAGCCAGAAGTGGCCGGGGCCCTCCGTCACGGTGGTCAGCGCGCCGGCCCGCGCCAGCACCACGGTGCCGACGGCGAACGCCGGCAGGAGCGCGATGGTCTCGGCGGTCATGGTGGTCACGGCGTGGACCGGCACGGGGAACCGCTTCTTGACGAACCCGTAGAGGCCGAAGCTGAACGCCAGGCCCAGTCCGATCCACGGCACCTCGCCGAGGGCCACAGCCATGACGAGCACCGCCGTGACGGCCACGGCGACGGCCGCCCACTGCAGCCGGCGCAGCCGCTCGCCGAGGAACAGCACGCCGAGGAGCACGTTGACCAGGGGGTTCATGAAGTAGCCCAGGGAGGCCTGCAGCACGTTCCCGCTGGTCACGGACAGGGCGTAGAGGAACCAGTTGACGCCGATCAGCGCGGCCGCCAGGCCCGTGGTGCCCCACCGCCCCGGCGTGCGCAGCGCGGTGACGACCTCCGGCAGGCGCCGCATGAGCGTGAGCAGGACCAGGCAGAACAGCAGGGAGAAGCCGATCCGCACCACCACGATCTCCACGGCCGAGGCCGGGTCCAGGGCGGACATGTACAGCGGCAGCAGCCCCCAGATCAGGTACGCGCCCAGTCCGTACGCCAGGCCGCGGGGCGAGGAGCCGGACTCGGCCGGCCGCACGGTGGGCCGGGCCCCGGTGTCCGGGGC
>NZ_JAUNHR010000078.1:8900-10605 GCF_030523875.1 Micrococcus sp.
CGCGGGGGAGGAGGGCGCGGGGGAGGGGCGGCGGGTCACCCGATCAGGGTAGGCCCGGGACGTCAGCGGTGAGCGGACTCACGGCGACCGGCGCGGGTGCGCCGGTAGACTGGGCGGCTGAATCCCAGGACCCGCGGGCGTCGTGCCCGGCCCTGTGCCGCGGCCCGCGCCCGCCGCGTCCTGCCTCCCCGCCCGCTGTTGGAAGGACCTCCCCGCCGTGACCGAACGCCCTGACCGCCCGCTGCGCATCGCCGTCGTCGGCGCCGGCCCCGCCGGCGTGTACACCGCGGACATCCTGACCAAGGAGGAGCGGGACTTCCGGGTCAGCATCGACCTGTTCGACCGCTACCCGGCCCCGTTCGGCCTGATCCGCTACGGCGTGGCCCCGGACCACCCGCGCATCAAGGGCATCGTGAACGCCCTGCACAAGGTGATGGACCGCGGGGACATCCGCTTCCTCGGCAACGTGGACGTGGGCACCACCGTGTCCCTCGAGGACCTGCGCCGCCTGTACGACGTCGTGGTGTTCACCACCGGCGCCGTGCGGGACGCGGAGCTGGACGTGCCCGGCGTCGAGCTCGAGGGCTCCTTCGGCGGCGCCGACTTCGCCTCCTGGTACGACGGCCACCCGGACGTGCCGCGCGACTGGCCCCTGGACGCGCAGTCCGTGGCCGTGATCGGCAACGGCAACGTGGCCCTGGACGTGGCCCGCATCCTCTCCAAGCACGCGGACGACCTGCTGGTCACCGAGATCCCGGACAACGTGTACCGGGCGCTCAAGGCCTCGCCGGTGACGGACGTGCACGTGTTCGGCCGCCGCGGCCCCGCGCAGATCAAGTTCACCCCGCTCGAGCTGCGCGAGCTGGCGCACTCCCGCGACGTGGACATCGTGCTCTACGAGGAGGACTTCGACTTCGACGCCGCCTCCGAGCAGGCCATCGAGGAGAACAACCAGGTCCGCACCATGGTCGGCACGCTGACCAACTGGCTCATGGAGCAGGAGGACCGCACCGAGCAGGCCTCCCGCCGCCTGCACCTGCACTTCCTCCAGGCGCCCGAGGCGTTCCTGGACGAGGACGGCGACGGCCGTCTGGACAAGCTGCGCATGCGCCGCATGGAGCTGGACGGGCAGGGCGGCATCACCGCCACCGAGGACACGGTGGACTACGACGTGCAGGCCGTCTACCGCGCGGTGGGCTACTTCGGCTCGCCCGTGGAGGGCGTGGAGTTCGACGACGTCCGCGGCGTCATCCCCAACACCGAGGGCCGCGTGCTCGACGCGCAGGGGCAGCCCGTGCCGGGCCTCTACACCTCCGGCTGGATCAAGCGCGGCCCGGTGGGCCTGATCGGCTCCACCAAGGGCGACTCGCTCGAGACCATCAAGCACCTGATCGAGGACGAGCCCGGCCTCTACACCGCGCAGGAGCCGTCCGAGGACGCCGTCCTGGACCTCCTGGCCGAGCGCGGCGTGGAGTACACCACGTGGGAGGGCTGGCACGCCCTGGACGCGCACGAGAAGTCCCTCGGCGCCGCCGCCACGCAGGCCGGCCCGGTCGAGCGCGAGCGCGTGAAGGTCGTGGACCGCGACGAGATGACCCGCATCTCCCGCGAGGGCGCGCGCCTGGCCTGACCGGGCCGATCTGACCGGCCCGCGCACCGCGCCTCGCCGGCCCGGACCCCGGCACGACGACGGCCCCTCACCTCC
>NZ_JAUNHR010000079.1 GCF_030523875.1 Micrococcus sp.
CACCAGCAGGCCATGGCCGAGGCCCTGGCCTGGGTCGAGGACAACGTGCTCCAGTCCCGCGCCGGCCACGGCGGCGTCGCCCACGTCCCGGTGACCGGACTCGTGGCCAGCGCCTTCGACCACTGGGACTCCCGCGCCGGAGACCCCCAGCTGCACACCCACGTCGTCGTCTCCAACCGGGTCCAGCGGCTGATGGACGGGCAGTGGGCCACCCTGGACAGCTACACCTTGCACCGCCACGTGGTGGCCATCTCCGAGAAGTACAACGCGCTGCTCTACGACCGGCTCCACGGCCAGATCGGCGCCCTGGCCGAGTCCCGTGACCCGGCCATCACGGCCGCCCTGGAGCAGGTGCTCTCCGGTCAGGAGCTCGAGCAGGACACCGTGGCCGGACACGGTGGCCACCGCGTGGAGCTGGCCGGCGTGCCGGACAGCCTGATCGAGGAGTTCTCCACCCGCTCCCGACTGATCCAGGCCCGCAAGGACGAGCTCATCGCCCAGTGGGAGGCCGCCCACGGACGCACCGCCCCGGCAGCCGTCGTGCTCAAGCTGCGCCAGCAGGCCACGCTGGAGACCCGGACACCGAAGAAGGAGTCCACCGAGACCCTGGCCGAGAAGATGGTCGGCTGGCGTGACCGCGCGCTGGCCGGTGGCCACGACCCGGCGGCCATCGTGGCCGCCGCCGTCGGACATGACCGGCGCACCGTGACCGCTGACCAGCTCACCGACCAGGCCCGCGAGGCCATGGCCGTGTGGGTGCTCACCGACGCCTCCGTGCGCCGGACCACCTTCACCCGGGCCAACGTGCTGGCCTCGGCCGAGCGCGTGCTGGCCCTGGTCCGGTTCGACACCGCCGAGGACCGGCACGCCGCAGCCGACGAGCTCGTGGACACCGCCCTGGCCCAGGCCGTGTCCCTGACCCCGGCCAGGATGTCCGCCCCGGCCGAGTTCGACCCCGTACTGTCCGCCCCGACTGGCCGCTCCGGTCTGGACCACCAGCGTGTGTCCGGCACCTGGACCACCAGGCAGGTCATCGACGACGAGGCCTACCTGATGGGCCGTGTCCGCTCCGCCGGCGCCCCGGTCATCGACCCGGACACCCTGGCCGGACAGGTGGCCGAGGTGACCACCAAGGACGGCCACCGCCTCTCGGCCGACCAGGCGGCGGCCACCGCCCATGTGCTGTCCTCCCCGTCCGGGATCGACGCGATCATCGGTCCGGCCGGCACTGGCAAGACCACCACCATGGCCGCCGTCGCGCAGCTGTGGCACGCCCAGCACGGCCAGGGTTCCGTGGTCGGTCTGGCTCCCTCGGCTGTCGCCGCTGGCGTGCTGGCCGACGAGCTCGGCGTGGCCACGGAGAACACGGCCAAGTGGCTGTGGGAGTCCGTCGGGGACGGCGCCGCCGCCCGCGCCCAGCGAGTGGCCGGCCTCCAGGACCGCCTGGCCCAGCTCTGGGACTCCCCCGCCTCCGACGCCCGGACCCGACAGATCGAGGCCGTGACCGCGCGCCTGGCCGAGGAGCACGCCATCCAGGCCCGGTTCACCCTGCACCCCGGGCAGCTGCTGATCGTGGACGAGGCCTCCATGGTGGCCACCGCGCAGATGGCCGAACTGGCCCGGCAGGCCGAGGCCGCCGGGGCCAAGGTGCTGCTCGTGGGCGACCCCGCCCAGCTCGAGGCCGTCGAGGCCGGCGGCTTCCTGGGCTGGATGGACCGCGCCGACGACGTGCCGGTCGCACGCCTGGACCAGGTGTGGCGCTTCCGCAACGAGTGGGAGCGCAGCGCTTCCCTGCACCTGCGCGAGGGCGACCACGACGTGCTGGAGCAGTACGAGGCGGCCGGGCGCCTGCACGGTCACCCCGAGGTCGACGCCGCGGACACCGCCTACGCCGCCTGGCTCTCGGACAAGCGTGAGGGCTTGTCCACGATCCTGATCGCCTCGGACAACGCGACCGTGGCCGACCTGAACGCCCGTGCCCAGGCCGACCTGGTGACCGCTGGCCTGGTGGACGTGGAGACCACCGTCACCCTGCGCGCCGATGTCGCCGCCGGCGTCGGGGACGAGCTGCTGGCCCGCCGCAACGACCGCTCGTTGCGCGACTCCACCGGCGCGTTCATCGCCAACGGCACCCGCCTGACCCTGACCGGGATCAACCCCGACGGCTCGGCCGAGGCCGTCGTGGACGCCACCGGTGGCACCGTGATCCTGGACCCGGACTACTTGGCCTCCTCCACGGAGCTGGGCTACGCCACCACCGCGCACCGATCCCAGGGCGTCACCGTGGACACCGGGCACACCGTGGTCGAGGTCGGCCAGTCCCGCGAGCTGTTCTACGTGGCCATGACCCGAGGCCGCCTGGCCAACCACGCCTACGTAGACCTCGAGCCCGATGACCATGCCTCCCCCGACGAGTGGGGACTGCTGCACCGCACCCCCGGCGCCCAGACCCCCGTGGGCGCGTTGAAGGCCGTGCTGGAGCACTCCACCGCTGAACGCTCCGCCCACGAGGTCCAGGCCGGTGAACAGGCCTGGGCGAACGACCTGGGGCGGCTGGTCCACGAGTACGAGTTCCTGGACTGGGCCGCCCGCGCCGAGCGCACCAGCGCGTGGATCGACCGGGCCTTCCCCGACCCCGCCACGAACGCCGCCCTGCGCGAGGCCGAGACCTGGAACCGGATGGTCAAGGCCGACCCGGCCCGCACCTTCTCCGGCGAGCTGGAGCAGGTGCAGACCCCCAAGGACGTGATCGCCCATTGCGAGACCGTCCTGCCCCCCTCGCCCCTGGACCGGCCCGCCCAGGACCCGGCCGAGGGCACCCGCGCGGCCGCCGTCGCGGAGGTCCACGAGCATCTGCACGCCGAGTTGGCACACCAGGCCGCGACCGTGCGGGCCGAGCCGCCCGCGTGGGCTACGCACATGGCCGGCTGGAACGAGTCCGAGGCCACCTTGCACGCGGTCCTGCTGTGGCGGGCCGTGTCCAACCAGAACGAGCACACCGCCAGCGTGCTGGGCCGTCCCCCGGCGGCGAACGACGCCACCGCCCACCACTACCGGCGCGCCCTAGACGCGCTCACCGGGTCCAACGACGACGAGGCCACGATCGCCGCCTTGACCGAGAACCAGCTGCACCTGGCGCGCGTGATCGACCTGCCCGCCGACGTCGAGCACACCGTGGACACCGGCCCCCACCGCCACGGCCCGTCCCCCACGGACGGCCCGGACCTCTGACCCACACGCGGCGGGCGGCCCCGGAGCTGCACGCGCCGGGGCCCCCCGCCCTTAACGTGCCCGGCGCGCGGGGTCTGGCTCACAGGCCGGGGCCACCCGCCTCCGTCTGCGGCGGCCGCGTCGGGTCCACCCCGACACCGGCCTGCCCCGCGGTGCCCATGCCCATCCAGTCCAGCCCGTCCCGGTCCAGCGCGGGGTCCTTGGCCGCCGCCTGACCGGCCACGGGCATCTGCTTGACCGGGGGCTCGCCGGTCACCCCGACCGTCTCCGGTCCCGGCGCGGCGTCGGGCACCGAGCCCTCCACCGGCCGGGCGCCGAACACCTTCACTATGTCCAGTGGCCCCTCGGGCTCCCACACGTGGCCGGCATCCCGGGAGGTCACCTGGAACTGCTGGCCGTCCTCGGAGCGCAGCGTCAAGACGGCCACCTGATCGGTCCCATGCCCGTAGTTGTTGGCAACCGGACGCTGCTCCTGGGCGATGACCGTCCCGACCTTCAGCCCGTCCGCCGCGCGCTCGGTGGCCACCCTGTCCACCGTCGTGTCCACGGCCAGTGTCCGGCCAACCCACTGGCTGTCCGGACTGATCCGCCTGGCCGGACACGCCTTGACCGGCTGGCCGGCGTCGGCGGCCAGCATGGCCAGCTCCGGCAACTCCAGCGCCCCGCGTGTACGGCCCAGCACGGTCACCATCGTCGTGTCCCGCCGACGGCACTCTTGCTTGGCCCCGTCCTGGTCGGCGTACACGATGTCCCGGTTGCCACCGGATCCGGTCTTCAGGATGGTCACGGGCACCTTGGCCGTGGCCGAGGGGTCCACGTCCGTGGCCATCACCGTGTCCCCTGGCCGCAGGTCACCGACCTGCACGCTGCGCGTCTTGGCCCCCCACAGCCTCTCGCGCTCGGCGTCCGAGAGCTGGACGGCCTCGCTGACCTGCCACCGCCGGGCGCCGGCCGCCGCCGACCCGCTCAGCCGCTCACGCGCGGCCCCCGTGTCCGGGGACACGGCCACCCTCCGCTCCCCGTACCCCGGGCGCATCCGCACGATGTCCCCGGCGACCCCGAACCCGGCGATGTCCTCCTGCAGCACCTGACCAGGGATCAGCTCATCGGGCCAGCGCGTGTACGCCCGCTCCGCGATCGCCTCCCGCCGAGCCTGCTCCGCCTCCGGGGTGGTCGCGTCGATCAGGATCACCGGCGACCCGAACCGCACGAACTCCTCATCGCGGATCAGCGCCCCGGTGGAGGACTCGATCATGTTCCCCTCGGCGTCGAGCCGGCCCTTGGCCACGGTCCTGTCGGTCCGCTCCCGCAGGACCTCCCCGTCGTACCCCAGCGCCATGCGCGCGTTCGGCACGATCCGGTCTCGGTCGAGGTCGGCCTGCATGGCTCGTTGCTCGATCTCGTTCAGGCCCGACTCCCGCCGCACGACCATCCGGCCCCTGGACTGCAACTTGGACGCCCCGAAGGCGTCCTTGGGGTCTCCGTCCACGGGCCAGGCCCACAGCTGACGCTCGTGGATGCCCACGGACTTGTCCGTGTACCCCACGATGTAGAACCCCTTGTTGTACTCCCACACATCGCCCTCATGCGGCACGGTGTGGTGCCCGAGCAGTCCACGCTCGTTCAGCTGATCTGCCGTGTACTCGACCACTGCCGGACGCAGGGACTCGTCCACGTCGTCGCTCATCTCGGCCTCCAGCGCCGCGAGCTCACGCTGCTTGGCGACCAGTTCATCGGCCTGCTGGAACCGGCTCTCCGCCAGCCCCTCCTGCATGGCAGGGATGGTCTCGGCCAACTGGTCCAGCTCGCGCTTGTCCTTGACCAGCTGGTTCGGCAGCTCGGCCACGAAGTTCTCCGCCGAGATGATCGAACCCTGAGCAGAGACCTCACCGCCGAGCACCTGGGACACGGACCAGGCCCGGCGCACGCTCGGGGCCTGCATCGGCACCAGGTACACCTGCGAGGCGTGCCGGACCGTACCCACCTCGACCCCGCCGAGGGTGCCCAACGGCTCCGGGTCGGTCGCGTCCAGGAAGTCGGTTCGGTCCGTGCGTGCCGCCTGCCGGCGCAGAGCGGCCACCAGGACCTCACCGGCGTCCCCACGACTGCGAATCGTCTGTCCGTCCGTCGTCGTGAACGCGAACGCATCCCCTCCGGTGGGGATCACCTGCGCGGCCAGCCCGATCAGGGCGTCCTGCCGGCCGGCCAGGAACTCCTGCCGGGCCTCGTACCGGCCCAGCTCGACCCGCTGGGTGGCCCGCTGCTGGGACCACGCGCTCTGCGCGCGGGTCAGCTGCTCCACGTCCATGCTCAGCGTGGCCAGCTGCTCGATGCGCGGGTCCCCGGAGAGCACCGCCGCGGCGGAGGCGCCGCTGACCTCCAGCCCGGCCACCACGTCCTCCATGGTTCGCCCGTTGTGCTGACCGGCCTTCACCTGGGCGATGAACGTGGCCTTGCGGGCGATCATGTCCCAGCTGTAGACGTCGAAGGTCTGCTCGGTGGCCCAGGCGTAGATCGACACCTCGGGATTCTGGTTGCCCTGCCGGATGATCCGGCCCTCGCGCTGCTCCAGGTCCGCCGGGCGCCAGGGCACGTCCATGTGGTGCAGGGCGATCGCGCGGGTCTGGATGTTCGTGCCGGTGCCCATCTTCTGGGTCGAGCCGATGATCACGTTCACCCGCCCGTCCCGGCACTTCTCGAACAAGGCCGCCCGGGCCTCGTCCGTCTTGGCCTCGTGGATGAACGCCACCTTCTCCGGGTCCATCCCGCGCGCGGCCAGGTCCTCGCGCAGCTGGTCGTACACGTTCCAGGACCCGTCCTCGGTGGGCGTGGACTGGTCGCAGAACACGATCTGCAGAGCCCCGGTGGTCTCGGAGACCTCCCCGTTGGGCAGCCGGTACTCGGTGTCCTTGGTGCGCTCGTGGATCGTCATGATCTGCTCGGCCACCGCGCCCACACGTCCACCGTCCGGGTCCGCGTCCATGCCGACCAGGCGCGCGTCCAGCGCCACCTTCCGCCCGTCGCCCACGATCACGAGCATGTTGTCCGCCCCCTTCGTCGGCGGCGTGTTCTTGACCAGTTCGATGCGCTCCTTCAGCTGGTCCACGTACTGGTCCACCTGCTCCGACGGCGGGCGGGCCATCAGGATCCGGTCCCCGGTGGCCACGGACGGCAGGGTCGTCTCCAGCCGGTCCCGGAGCACGACGTCGGTGAACGCGGAGTTGATCGACAGCAGCTCGGGCACGTTCACGTACTCGGCCACCTTGATCACCTGCTGGTAGCCGTCGCCGGTCACCGTGGGCCGCAGCTGGGGCTTGACCTTCGTGAACGCCTGACCCCAGGCGGTCACGGTGTCCACGCGCGCGGCCTCCAGCAGGTCCGGGCGCAGGTAGTGCTGCATCACCCACATCTCGGCCATGTTGTTGGCCACCGGGGTGCCCGTGGCGAACGTGGCCACCGCCGGAAGGTAGCCCGGGCCGGCCACGCCGGCCCGCTCCGCCGCCTCGGTCTTGACCTCGCGCAACGCGCGCAGCTTGAAGTCCAGGTCCATGGCCCGCTGGGACCCCGAGCACGCCAGCTCGGCCAGGTCCGAGGACCGGGCCAGGTTCTTGAACATGTGCGCCTCGTCCACCAGCAGGTAGTCGATGCCCGTCTCCTCGAACGTGACCCCCGGATCGGTGTTCGCCGCGATCTTCCCGTGCTGACGCTCCAGCGCCTTCTTCGCCTTCTCCGACCGCTTCACCCAGCCGGCGTCCTGGTCCTGCCCGGCCGTGGCCGCCTCGAGCTCGTCCTGGGCCTGCTTGAGCCACTCGGCCTGCTTCACCGGGTCGATCTGGACCTTCTCGAACGTGGTCTGGGGCATGACCACCAGGTCCCAGTCCCCGGCCCCGACCTGCGCCATCCACTCCTGCCGGGCCGGGGCGGCCAGCCCCGTGGGCACCGCGATCACGTTGGCGTCCGGGTGCCACTGCGTGGCCTCCGTGGCGATCTGGTCCACCAGGTGGTTCGGGACCACCATGCACGGCTTGGCCACGATCCCGGTGCGCTTGAGCTCCATCGCGGACATGATCATCGTTCCGGTCTTGCCGGCGCCCACCACATGGTCCAGCAGAACGGTCGGCTCGGACACTGCCCGGGCCACCGCCGCCCGCTGGTAGGAGTACGGGGTCATCGACTCGTTCAGCCCCGGCAGGGACAGCCGCGCACCGGCGCCCGAGTAGTCCGGGGCCACGTGCGCGTTGAAGGCGTCGTTGTAGAGCCCCTGCAACCGCTCCACGCGCGCCGGGTCCTGCATCATCCAGACCCCGAACTCAGCCCGGATCTCCTCGACCTTCGCTCGCGCGGCCGCCGTGGCCTTCTCGTCCTTGACCCGCTTGCCCTCCTCGAGCTCCACGGTCACGGTCACGGTCTTCATGTTCATCGCCGCGGTCATCAGCTGCGCCGGCGTGCGCTTCTCCACGCCCCACCGATACCGCACATCCGGGGCGACCCCACCCTTGGGGACCTCAATCTCCCAGGCGTCCGTGCCCGGATTCAGCCGCACCTGGCACTGGGCCTTCAGCGTCTCCGAGACGAACTGCGCGTAGACGTCCTCGGGCACCCACCGCACGCCCGGATTCACCGACACGTCCGCCAGCGCGATCTCCGCCGGGACCACGGCCTCCAGCGCGGCCACGTTCTCCCGGAACGCCGCGTCGGCCTGCGCGGCCTCCCGCGCCGCCGCGAGCTTGGCGCGCACGTTCCCGGACAGGTACGTCGTCTTGGGCACCAGCTCCTCAGTGCCGGGCACCTGGAACACCTCACCGGACATGCGCTCACGCGCCTGCGCCCGGTCCACGCCCAGCAGCTCAGCCACACGGCCCACGTCCACGGTGCGGGACTCGTCCATGCTGATGGCGATCGCGTCCTCCACGGACTCCGCCCGCTCGGGACGGGTCCGGTGCTGCACCACATCCCGGGTCATGATCGGCGCCGGCGTGGCCGTGTTCGTGGCCTCGTCGTAGACCTCGAGCGAGCGGATCAGCCCCAGCTTCGGGTCCCCGGCCAGGAACTCCAGGTGCTTCTGCTCCCGCTTCTTGAACTCCGAGGCGGTCGCCGCCTCCAACCACTCGGCCGCGAGGTCCTCGGGCACGGGCACGTCCGCCGGCGCGACGTCGCCGTCCTGCGGCAGGCTGTCCCGCCACTGCGTCTCCAGCTCACGCAACATGCGATCACGGTCCGCCTTCGACGGCGGCCCGTACTTGTCCTCGCCGCGCGAGATCGGCCCGTGGTAGCCCACGTAGGACTCCCACAGCCCGCGCAGCTCCGCGCGCAGCTGCTCCCGCTCGGCCTCGGGCGCACCCGTGCGCTGAGCGGCCAGCACCTCCGTGGCCTTGTCCCGCATGGCCAGCAACGACTTGGCCTGCGCGAACAGGGGGCGGGCGATCTTCACCCGCTCCCACGTCAGCCCCGCCCGGTACTGCTCGAACCAGCCTCCCGGGTTGTGCCGCACATGGCCGATCTGAGCCTCGGGCTCCGGGGCGAACCGCAGACCAGGGCTCGTGTCGACCGCCACCCCCTCGGCCACCTCGGGGGCGTAGGACAGCGCGCTGGACCCACCGAACCGGGCGTCGAGCATCTGCTCGGTCAGCAGCACCTCCACCTGCTCGGCCACGTTCACGTCCGCCTCAGCCCTGACCGCGTAGGTCGGCCCGAACGCGCTGCTGGCGTAACCGGCCTCTCCGACCACCCGCTCGGGGTGGTCCTTGAACCACTTCGAGTAGCTGACCTCGTGCTCGTTGCCCTCCGGGTCCCTCACCGCCAGGGTGTCTGCATCCACCCACCCGGCCACCCGGTCCTGGTCCACCTTCTCGGTGGGCTTGCGCCGGCGGAACACGAGCACGTCCGTCTTCACGTCCGTGCCGGCCGAGGCCGCCATGGCCCCGTTGGGCAGACGCACCGCGCCCACCAGGTCGGCGTACCGGGCCATCTCCCGCCGCGCGGTCTCGCGCTTGGCGTCCATCGTGTGCGTGGAGGTCATCACGGCCACGTACCCGCCCGGCGCGGTCAGCCGCAGCGACTTCAGAATGAAGTGGTTGTGGATCGAGTGGCCCTGCCCGTTGTGGGTCTTGTCCACCACCGAGTAGCCCCCGAAGGGCACGTTGCCCACCGCCGCTGAGAACGAGTTCTCCGGGAACATCGTCTTCTCGAACCCGGCCGACATCACCTGCTGGTCAGGGTGCAGGTACGCGGCCACCCGGGCCGTCGTCTCATCCAGCTCCACACCGACCATCTGCGCCCCGTCCGGGGCGGCGCCCATGAACTCCCCGGACCCGCACCCCGGCTCCAGCACCGCACCGTCCTCGAAGCCGGCCGACTCCAGCGCCGACCACATCGCCGCCGCGACCGCCGGGTCCGTGTAGTGCGCGTTCAGCGTCGTGGCCCTCGCCTGCGACCAGCCCACCGGACCCAGCAGCTCCCGCACCCGCTCCCGGTCCCGCGTGGCCACCCGCTCATCCGCCTCGTCGAACACGAACGGCAGCGCCCCCCACGCCGACCACCCGGCCAGCGTCTCCTGCTCGGCCTCGGTGGCCGGCCGCGCCTCCTGCTCCAGCGTGGCCAGCACCTCCAGGGCGGCCACGTTCGCGGTCACCACCCCGGGGCTGGCCGTGTCCGTGTCCGCCCCGCTGTCCGCCGCCTCCGGCTTGGCCGCGCCCGTGTCCGGGCCGCTGACCTGGGCAGATACCGTGGTGTCCGGGGTCGTGTCCGCCTCGATGTCCGCCCGCGCCTGCTGGTCGGCCACGCTGTCCGGCTCATACGGAAGCCCGCCGGCCAACACCCGCTCGGTCATCTCGCTGAACCGGAATGACCGGCCAGCCTCCGCCGTGTCCGCCCCCTGCTGGCCGGTCAGCCCTGCGGCGTCAGCATCGCCTCGCGCACCTCGTCGGTCACCAGACGCGGCAGCTCGGTCCGGCCCGGGAACGGGTCCATCCCCTGGCTGCTCATCCAGGCGAACACCTCGTCCGCCAGCGCCTGGAGCTTCAGCCCCTCCCTCAGCTGAGCCTGCGGCGGTAGCGCCTCGAACTCCGCCTTCCCCACCGGGCTCACCCGATCCGGTGCCAGCTGTGCGTGCCTGGTCAGCACGATCGCCCGCAGGTACCTCCCAAACTCCGGGCTCACCCCCTGGAACGCGCTCAGGCTCAGCATCGCCTCGGCCACCGTCGGGTACTCCTCCAGCACGTCCGGGTCCGCGTACACCCCCATCCGATCCGGGGACGG
>NZ_JAUNHR010000080.1:0-4709 GCF_030523875.1 Micrococcus sp.
GTCGGCGATCTCCTGTCGGCCGTCGGCGAGCTCCCGTCGCGCGTCCTCCTGCTGGGCGGCCACCTCGAACGGGTCGAGGACGTCCGCCACCGGTGCCTGCCCGGCCACGGCCTCCAGGGTGGCCGCGATGGCGTCCTCCTGCTCCGGCGTGAACGGGGAGCCGTCCTCGGTGACGAACAGGACCTGGCCGGTGCCGCGGGCGGCGTCCGGGAACTCCTCCTTGAGGCGGTCCGTGACCTGCGCCGTGGGCGTGCCGGGGATGGTGACCGCGGAGGTCAGCGTGCCCCCGAACGCGAGGAACGCGCCCACCGCGAGGGCGAGCGCGAGGAGCCAGGCGAGGATGGCCACGAGGGGTCGGCGGGCCGAGCCGAGCCCGAGCCGGTACAGCAGTCTTGCCATGGGAGCACTTCCGAGGGTGGGGGAGACACCGCGGTCCGAGCGGACCGGCGCGTCCTCAGCCTAACAACAAGCGGAGCGCTCCGCTCCGCTTCCGGCCGCCGCCCCGGGGTGACGTCCTCCACGGGGGCGCCGGCCGGGGCCGCCGGAGCCTCGCCGTCTGCGGCCCCGGCCGTCGCGATCAGGCGGGGGTGCTCGCCCTGCAGGCGGGTCAGGGCGACGACGGTGCGCGCCCACACGGACTCGTCGCCCAGCAGCTCGAGCCAGCGCCCGATCTGGAAGGCGGCGTCCGGACGCCGCCCGAACACCCACAGGACGATCCGGGCCCGGTGCGCCGTCACCGACTCGCGGGCCGAGGAGAAGCGCACCTGGCCCGGCGTGCCGAGCAGGGCCACGCGCCGGCCCTCGGGGTCGGTCCACTCGCCGTCGTCGATGCCCACCGTGGTGGTGGTCTTCCCGCCCTGGGGGATCTCGGTGACGGACAGGGTGGACTGGCGCACGTCGGTGCCCATCACGGGGACGTCGGACAGGGAGGTGACCGCCGTCGTCTTGCCCACGCCCATGGGGCCCACGAACACCACCTGCCGGGCCGTGGTGGCGCCGACGACGGCGTCGTGCGTGACGGGTGACATGGGGGCCTCTCGGGGGACGGGGGAGGGGCGCCGGACCGGGCCGGCGGGGCGTCGTCGTGTCCGACGGCGCGGGTCAGTGTCGGACTCGCAGGTCGGCGGCGTGCTCGGGATGCTCGGCGGCGAGGTAGCGCTCCTCCTGCGCGGCCCACCGGTCCCAGTGCGGGCGGTAGGCCTCCCCGTCCCGGGCCAGGGCCCGCGCGCGGCGCACCGCGGGGTCCTGCTCCACCCAGACCCGCAGGTCCAGCGCGTCCCGGGCGGCCGCGCACAGGGCGCCCACCCCCTCGCACACCACCAGGTCGACGTCGGCCGGGTCCAGGGCGCGCCCCGCTCCGGGGCGGGAGCGGTGCCAGTCCCACGCCCTCCAGCGAGCGGGCCGCCCGGCGGCCAGGGCGTGCACGGCCCGGGCGTAGGGGCCGTGGGGGGCCAGCGCGGCGGCCAGGCCGTCCCACCCCGGGTACATCTCCTCGAGGGGCAGCACTGCCACGCGCGCGTCCGGGGCCAGGCGCGCGGCGAGGGCGGAGGCCAGCGTGGACTTGCCCGCGCCCGAGCGGCCGTCGAGACCAACGAGTCGGGGGCGGTGCGGCCCGGTCACGGCAGGGGCGCGTCGCGCGGGGTCGACGCGGCCGGGGCGGCGGAGGAGCCCGACGTCGCCGGCCACGCGGGGGCGGGGACGTCCCCGCCGAGGGCCGCCGCGGCGGCCGCCACCACGCGCAGCGCGGCGTCCAGCTCGGCGTCCGAGAAGGCCTCGAGGGCCCCGCTGATCCGGGTGGCCAGGGGCAGGAAGGCCGCGCGACCGTCCGTCAGGGCGGAGTCCGTGTGGTCCACGATCACCCGGCGGCGGTCGCCCTCCGAGCGGCGGCGGACGGCGTGCCCCGAGGCCACCAGGCGGTCGACGGCGGCGGAGGCCGCCGGCTTGGACAGGTGCAGGCCGCGGCCGAGGTCGGTGACGGTGGTCTCCTCGCCCGCCGCGGCGCGGCGCATGAGCACGGTGAGGGCCCGCAGGTCGGTGCGGCCCAGGCCCAGCTCCCGGCCGGCGTCGTCCGCGGCCTGGTCGGAGAGCTCGCTGAAGGCGCGCAGGGCCCCCACCACGGCCTGGTGCCGGGGAGGGGCGGGGCCGCCGGTCGCGCTCATGGGCGGAAGTCTAGTCCTGTGACCGATATCGTTCGACAGTCGAACCATCGGGTACCCTGGCCGGTATGCCGCAGCCCCCCGACCTGACGCCGTACCGCACCGCGGCGGCGCGCGCCGCCGTCCGCCCCTCCGCGCCCGCCCCCGAGGCCGGCGCCCATCCCGCCGGCACCCACGCCGCCGACGACGTCGAGCACCCCGCCGCCCGCCGGCGCACCCGATGGGTGCGGGCCGGCGTCGCCGCCGCGCTGTTCCTCGTGTGGCTGGCCGTGATGGGCCTCGGCGGGCCCACCTTCGGGAAGATCTCCGAGGTCTCCTCGAACGACCAGTCCACGTTCCTGCCCGAGACCGCCGAGTCCACCCTCGCCGGGGAGCGGGCCGCCGCGTTCCGGGACGGCGAAGCCGTGCCCGCCGTGATCGTGGGCGAGGCGTCCACGGCCGACCCCGCCTCGGCGTTCCCCGCCCTCGCCGCCCTCGGTGAGCGCCTGGGCGAGGTCGACGGCGTCGAACAGGTGGTGGGCCCCGTGCCCAGCGAGGACGGGGAGGCGGTCCAGTACCTGGCCTTCCTGCCCGCCGGCGAGGACGCCGAGCGCGAGGTCGGCGACGTCGTCGAGGACCTGCGCGACGTCCTGGCGGACCCCGCGGCGGCGGACGCCGCCCTGGACGGGACGGTCGTGGCGGACGCCGACTGGCACGTGGCCGGACCGGCGGGCCTGGCCGCGGACCTCGGCAGCGCCTTCGCGGGCATCGACGGCATCCTGCTGCTGGTGGCGCTCGTGGTGGTGTTCGTGATCCTGGTGTCCGTGTACCGCTCGGTGCTGCTGCCCGTGCTGGTGCTGCTGACCTCCGTGGCCGCCCTGTGCGCGGCCATCCTGGCCGTGTTCTGGATGGCCAAGGCGGACTGGATCCAGCTCAACGGCCAGGCCCAGGGCATCCTCTCCATCCTGGTGATCGGCGCGACGACGGACTACTGCCTCCTGCTGGTGGCCCGCCACCGCGAGGAGCTCGAGCGGCGCGCGACCGTCGGCGAGGCCTTGGCCGCCTCGGTCCGCGGCTCGTTCGGGGCCATCTCCGCCTCCGCCGCCACCGTGGCCGCGGCCCTGCTGATCCTGCTGGTCTCCGACCTGAACTCGAACAGCTCCCTGGGCCCGATCGCCGCCTCCGGCATCGTCTTCGCGTGGCTGGCCGCCCTGACCCTGCTGCCGGCGCTCCTGGAGCTGCTGGGCCGCGCCGCGTTCTGGCCCACCGTCCCCTCGCCCGCCAACGCCCGACGCCGGGCGGAGCGCCGTGCGGAGAAGGGCCGGGCCTACCGCCAGCCCGAGGACGCGCAGGGCCGGCCGATCGCCGGCCTCGAGGAGGACCACGGCGTGTGGACGCGCGTGGCCGCTCTCGTGGCGCGCCGCTCCCGCCCGGTGTGGATCGTCACCGCGCTCGTCCTGGCCGTCTTCGCGGCGGGCGTGACGCAGCTGCAGGCCTCCGGCATCGCCCAGACGGACGTGCTCCTGGGCGAATCCGACGCGCGCGACGGCGAGGAGGTCCTGGCGGCCCACTTCGACGCCGGCGTGGGCTCCCCGGCGCAGATCGTCGCCCCCGAGCAGGACGCGGACCGCGTCCTCGAGGCCGTGGCCGCCCACCCGGGCGTCGCCGAGGCCTCCCTCGAGACGGACGCCCCGGCCGGCCCGCCGGCCGGCGTCGCCCCGGGCGGGGAGGGCGTCCCGCAGGCCGCCCGACCCGAGCCCGAGCCGCTGGTGCGGGACGGGCAGGTGCTGATCAGCGCGACCCTCACCGACCCCGGCGAGTCGCTCGAGGCCCAGCAGACCGTGGAGGGGCTGCGCGCCGGCCTGCACGCCCTGGACACCGCGGGCGACGTGCTCGTGGGCGGCACGGCCGCCCAGGCCCTGGACACCAACACGACCTCGCAGCGCGACCTCGTGGTGGTCATCCCGCTGGTGCTGCTCGTGGTGCTGCTGATCCTCATGGTGCTGCTGCGCTCCGTGCTGGCCCCGGTGCTCCTGGTGGCCGCCACGGTGCTCAGCTTCGGCACCGCCATGGGCGTCTCGGCGCTGGTGTTCAACCACGTGCTGAACTTCCCCGGCGCGGACCCCACCGTCCCCCTCTACGGTTTCGTGTTCCTCGTGGCCCTGGGCATCGACTACACGATCTTCCTGATGACCCGCACGCGGGAGGAGACCCCGAAGCTCGGCACCCGCGCCGGCGTGCTGCGCGCCCTCACCGTGACGGGCGGGGTCATCACCTCGGCCGGCGTGGTGCTGGCCGCCACGTTCGCGGCGCTCGTGGTCATCCCGCTGGTGTTCATGGTGCAGCTGGCGTTCATCGTGGCGTTCGGCGTCCTGCTGGACACCCTGATCGTCCGCTCGCTGCTGATCCCGGCGCTGGTGCGGGACATCGGGCCGAAGGTGTGGTGGCCCTCCCGGGCCGCCTGAGTCCCGCCCTGCACGACGACGGCGCCCCCTCGCCGGGCCGGGCGGGGGCGCCGGCGGCGTGGCGGGGGGGGGCGGGGCCGGGGCCGGCCCGCCGGGCCCGTCGTCGCCG
>NZ_JAUNHR010000080.1:4719-10447 GCF_030523875.1 Micrococcus sp.
CGGCAGCCCCGCCCCGCCCCCCCCCGGCCCCCCCGCCCGGTGGGGGGGGGGGGCGCGTGGTTGTCGCTGGGCGGGGCCGGTCCGAGGACCGGCCGCCGGGTCACTTCTTCGCCGTGGCCTTCGCGGCCGGCTTGAGGTCCGCGCGGTCCTGCACGCGGCCGGCGGCCTCGCGCAGCGCCTGGGCGTCGCCGTGCTCGAGCTCGCCGGCGGCGTTGGTGAGGAAGGAGCGCATGAACCACTGGAACAGCTCGAGCTCGTTGACCTCGCCGATCAGGATGTCCTCGGTGATCGGGTCGACGTCCCCGACGGCCTCGATCGCGGAGCGGTGGTCGGTGATCACGCCGTCGTACACCACGTCCAGGGCGGCGAGGTGCTCGCGGACGCCGGCGCGGTCCAGGGAGTAGTCGTCCCACGTGCGGTCGGCCACCAGGGCGCCGGGGGTGCCCTGCGGGGAGACGCCGAGGGTGGCCATGCGTTCGGCCACCTCGTCCACCATGGCGCGGACCTTCTCGATCTGGGGGTCGAGCATCTCGTGGACGCCGATGAAGCCCGGGCCCACCACATTCCAATGGGCGTGCTTGAGGGTCAGCTGCAGGTCGTTGAGCGCGTGCAGGCGGCCCTGGAGCAGCTCGGCCACCCGGTGGCCATCCTCGATGGAGAGGCCGGGGACGGTGTAGGCGGCGTTGGCGGTCTTCGTCTTCGTGGCCACGGTGGCCTCCTTCGGATCATGGCCCGGCGGCCCGCACGGGGCGCCGGCGCGATGCGGTCGTCGATGGCTCCAGCCCATCAGGTGGGCGGCGCGCGGGCAAGGAGCGCGACCCCGGGGCCCGTTCGCCGGGAGCGGAGCGTCGGGGCGCAGGAGGGGCCGCGCGGTCAGCGCGCGCTGCGGCTCCGCTGCAGCGCGTAGTCGGTGGCGCCTGCCACGAGCGCGCCGATCATGGCGGGGATCCAGAGGGCGGAAGCGTCGTAGTTGTCCAGCACATAGCCCAGCCAGGCGCCGAAGAGGCTCACGATGAGGGCTCCGAGGACGGCCGTCACGACGACCCGCACCCAGTTCACACCGGCGACGGGACGGCGGTCGTCGTCGCCGGCGGGGCGGGTCCCGGGCTTCGGGGAGGGGGCTGCGGTCATGGTCGTCTCCTGACGTGTGGCGGCGGGTTCCGGGGCGAGGGACGGCGACACGCCGTCGTGCCCGATCCGGACTCTAGGGCTCAGGCGTCCTCCCGGTGAATCCCCCGTCGGCGCCCCGGCCGGGCCATCGGACGGTGTCGGGAATGGAACGGCCGGTCGGCGGGTTGTGTGGGGTGACAGTGAAATTGAGCGGGTCCCGCTCAGGTTCTTTGACAGCCAGCGCACCCGGTGGCAACCTGAGTCGGGAGGGCTCACATCGCGCCGCGGCCCCCGCGGCACGGAGCCCGTCCCCGTCAGACAAGGAAAGGACACACCCCATGTCTCGTGCAGTCGGCATCGACCTCGGCACCACCAACTCCGTCGTCTCCGTGCTGGAGGGCGGCGACCCCGTCGTCATCGCCAACGCGGAGGGCGCCCGCACCACCCCGTCCGTCGTCGCCTTCTCCAAGGGCGGCGAGGTCCTGGTGGGCGAGGTCGCCAAGCGCCAGGCCGTGAACAACCCGGACCGCACCTACGCCTCCGTCAAGCGCCACATGGGCACGGACTGGACCACCGAGGTGGACGGCAAGAAGTACACCCCGCAGGAGATCTCCGCGCGCACGCTGATGAAGCTCAAGCACGACGCCGAGGAGTACCTCGGCGAGAAGGTCACCGACGCGGTGATCACGGTGCCGGCCTACTTCAACGACGCCGAGCGCCAGGCCACCAAGGAGGCCGGCGAGATCGCGGGCCTGAACGTCAAGCGCATCATCAACGAGCCCACCGCGGCCGCCCTCGCCTACGGCCTGGAGAAGGGCAAGGAGGACGAGCTCATCCTGGTCTTCGACCTGGGCGGCGGCACCTTCGACGTGTCTCTGCTCGAGGTCGCCAAGGACGAGGACGCGTTCTCCACCATCCAGGTGCGCGCGACCGCCGGTGACAACCGCCTCGGCGGCGACGACTGGGACCAGCGGATCGTGGACTGGCTGCTGCAGCAGGCCAAGTCCAAGGGCGCGGATCTGTCCAAGGACAAGATCGCCCTGCAGCGCCTGAAGGAGGCGGCGGAGCAGGCCAAGAAGGAGCTCTCCTCGGCCACCTCCACCAACATCTCCCTGCAGTACCTCTCCGTGACCGCGGACGGCCCGGTGCACCTGGACGAGCACCTGTCCCGCGCCAAGTTCCAGGACCTCACCAAGGACCTGCTCGAGCGGACCCGCAAGCCGTTCGAGGACGTCATCAAGGAGGCCGGCGTGAAGGTCTCCGACATCGACCACGTGGTCCTCGTGGGCGGCTCCACCCGCATGCCGGCCGTCTCCGAGCTCGTCAAGGAGCTCACCGGCGGCAAGGAGCCCAACAAGTCCGTGAACCCGGACGAGGTCGTGGCCATCGGCGCCGCCGTGCAGGCGGGCGTGCTGGCCGGCGAGCGCAAGGACGTGCTCCTGATCGACGTGACCCCGCTGTCGCTGGGCATCGAGACCAAGGGCGGCGTGATGGCCAAGCTCATCGAGCGCAACACGGCCATCCCCACCAAGCGCTCCGAGACCTTCACCACCGCCGAGGACAACCAGCCCTCCGTGTCCATCCAGGTCTTCCAGGGCGAGCGCGAGTTCACCCGGGACAACAAGGCGCTGGGCACCTTCGAGCTGACCGGCATCGCGCCGGCCCCGCGCGGCATGCCGCAGATCGAGGTCACCTTCGACATCGACGCGAACGGCATCGTGCACGTCTCCGCGAAGGACAAGGGCACCGGCACCGAGCAGTCGATGACCATCACGGGCGGCTCCTCGCTGTCCAAGGAGGACATCGACCGCATGGTCAAGGACGCCGAGGCCCACGCGGACGAGGACAAGCAGCGCCGTGAGGCCGCCGAGCGGCGCAACCAGGCCGAGCAGTCCGCCTACTCGGTGGACAAGCTGCTCGCGGACAACGCGGACAAGCTGCCCGAGGATGTGAAGACCGAGGTCCAGGCCGACGTCGACGCCCTCAAGGCCGCCCTCGAGAAGCAGGACAACGACGACGAGGTCAAGGCCGCGTTCGAGAAGCTGCAGTCCTCCCAGGTGAAGATCGGCGAGGCCCTCTACAGCCAGCAGGCCGCCGCCGAGGGCACCCCCGAGGGCGCCGAGTCCGGCGCCGGCCAGGCCGACGAGGACATCGTGGACGCCGAGGTCGTCGAGGATGAGGACGACAAGAGGAACTGACCCGCCCCACGGCCCGGGGCGCACGCCCCGGGCCTCCGGCGGCACCGGCGGGTCGGTCTCGACGGCATGGCCGTCGGGACCGGCCCGTCGGCCGTCCCCGAGCACTTCCGGCGCCGCGCCCCGCGCGCGGCGCGAGACGAAAGGACCACCCCATGAGCACGGACCGCAACGACCAGAACCCCACCCCCGGCGAGGACGGCCCCGGCCCCGAGGAGCCGGTGATCCGGGACAACCGCCGGATCGACCCCGAGACCGGCCTGCCGCGCACCGCGGGCGCGCCCGCCGACGGCGACGCCCTGTCCCAGGCCGAGCAGATCCTCGACGAGGCCGGCGCCCAGGCCGCCGCCGAGGGCGACGCGCCGGCGGAGGGCCAGGATGCCCCGGCCGCCTCGGACCGCGAGGCGGAGCTGCTCGAGGACCTGCGCCGGCTGCAGGCTGAGTACGTGAACTACAAGCGGCGCGTGGACCGCGACCGCGCGCAGGCCCAGGACGCCGGCATCCTCAAGGCGGTCTCCGCCCTGATGCCCGTCCTCGACGACGTGGACGCCGCCCGTGCCGCGGGCGACCTCGCCGAGGGTCCGTTCGCGGCCATCGCCGCGAAGCTGGACACCGCCCTGGCGGGCCTGGGCCTGGAGCGCCAGGACCAGGACGCGCTGGCCGGCGTCGAGTTCGACCCGGCCATGCACGAGGCCGTGATGCGCCAGCCGCACGCGGAGGTGCCCGCGGACCACGTGGTCCAGGTCTTCCGCAACGGCTATGTGCGGGACGGCCGCGTGCTGCGCGCCGCCCAGGTCATGGTCTCCGCCGGTCAGGACTGACCGCACCCGCCCCCCCACCCACCACAGACCGACATCCACGGAAAGGAGGCGCCATGGCCTCGCAGGACTGGCTCGACAAGGACTTCTACCGGGTCCTGGGGGTGTCCAAGGGCGCCTCCGAAGCCGACGTCAAGAAGGCGTACCGCAAGCTCGCGCGCACCCACCACCCGGACCAGAACCCCGGGGACTCCGCCGCCGAGCAGAGGTTCAAGGAGATCTCGGAGGCGTACGACGTCCTGAGCGACCCCAAGGACCGCCAGGAGTACGACGCGCTGCGTGCGATGGGCGGCGCCGGCCCGCGGTTCACCACTCCCGGCGGCGCCGGCGCCGGCGCGGGCGGCGGCTTCGAGGACGTCTTCGGCGGCATGTTCGGCGGCGGGGCGGGGCCGGGCTCGTTCCGGACCTCCTCCGGCGCCGGGGGCCCGGACCTGTCCGACCTCTTCGGCGCCTTCACGGGCGGCGGGTTCGGCGGGTCGCCGGGCTTCGGCGGCCCCCAGGGGTTCGGCGGCGGCCACGGCCAGCCGCAGGCCTCGAAGGGCGCCGACCGCACCGCCACCACCACCATCTCCTTCCGCGGCGCGGTGGAGGGCACCACGGTGTCCCTGCGCGCGGCGGACGGCGAGACCGTGGACGTGCGCATCCCCAAGGGCATCCGCGACGGCCAGAAGGTGCGCGCCCGCGGCAAGGGCTCGCACGGCACCGCCGGGCGCGGCGACCTGCTGGTCACCGTGCAGGTGCGCGAGCACCCGTTCTTCCAGCGCGACGGCGACGACCTGCGCGTGCAGGTCCCGGTCGCCTTCGACGAGGCCGCCCTCGGCGCCACCGTGGAGGTGCCCACGCTCACGGGGCCGGTGAAGGTGAAGGTGCCCGCCGGCTCCCAGTCCGGGCGCGTGCTGCGCCTCAAGGGCCGGGGCGTGGCCGCCGCGAAGCACACGGGCGACCTGCTCGTGGAGCTGCAGGTGGCCGTGCCCGCCGAGCTCTCCGACGAGGCGCGCGCCGCCGTCGAGGCCTACGCGGCCGCCACCGCCGGCGACGACGTGCGGGGGGACCTGGCCCGGAGGGCCCAGTGGTGAGCGCCGCCGACCCGCGCGGGGAGCAGGGCCGGGGCCGGGCCGCACGTGCGGGCGGCACGGGCAGGCACGACCCGGTGTTCGTGATCTCCGTAGCCGCGGAGATGACGGGCATGCACCCGCAGACCCTGCGCCAGTACGACCGGCTCGGCCTCGTGGTCCCCCAGCGCCAGGGCGGCCGTCACCGCCGGTACTCCCGCGCCGACGTCGAGCTGCTGGGCACCGTGCAGTCCCTGAGCCGGGAGGGCGTGTCCCTCGAGGGCATCCGCCGGATCGTGGCGCTGGAGCAGGAGGTCGAGCGCCTCCAGGAGACCGTGGTGGAGCTCGCCGCCCAGGTGGACCGCCTGCACCACACCTCCCGGCTGGCCCGGGTCTTCTCCGTGGGCGTGGCCGGCGAGGTGTCCGCGCGCTACGACTCCCCGGCCAGGGGGCGGGACGAGGACGCCGAGCCCGCGGCGCGGGGGGAGTCCCCGGAGCGCACGGCCCGCGCCGGCTCCTCCGCCCGCCGCCCCGCCGAGCCGGCCCGGCGCGT
>NZ_JAUNHR010000081.1 GCF_030523875.1 Micrococcus sp.
TTTTGAGGGTTGAGGCCCCACACCGTTTGGTGTGGGGCCTCCCCGCGTTTACAGGAGAGTTCTCCTGAGCGCTGGCGAGCTGGGACTCCCCGCGCCGCACGGCGTCACCGGTGCTCAGGGCCGTCGATCTCCCGCCATGCCTCCTGCCGGCTGGTGATGACCCGCAGCAGGCGACGGCGGTGCCGGACGATGCGATCCGCCCAGGACTGGACGTCCTGGTGGAAGAGGTCCGCATGGGCCGGCTTGTCGGCGTCGGGGAGGACGAGGAAGTCCTGCAGTCCGGCCAGGAGTCGCCGCGTGAGCACGTCGACCAGCTGGAGGGCATCGGCGGCCCGGAGGGAGGCGCAGCGGTCCCATGACGGCAGGAGCCCCTCCGTGTGCTCCAGAACTGACCAGAGGAGGGCGAAGGTGTCCGGGCGGATCCGAGAGCGCTCCGTCGTCAACACCCCGCGCAGGGAGGCGAGCCACCCGTCCAGCTCGCTCATCGGCACCGGCGTGCTCGCCGCTGCGCGGGAGGCCGCCACGGCTGGCGAGGCGGACGGGCGGCGTCGCCATGGGATCAGCATGCGTCGTCTCCTTCGACATCGTTCGACCACCATCATGGCCGCCCCTTCCGCGTCCTCGGCGTGAGGCAGGGGGGAAGTGGCGCGGAGGGGGTGGGGCTGGTACAGTCATTCCCTGTTGGTCCGCCGTTGTGCGGTCTGACGGGGTGTGGCGCAGCTTGGTAGCGCGCGTCGTTCGGGACGACGAGGCCGCAGGTTCAAATCCTGTCACCCCGACCATCACGAAGGCCCCCGCTCACATGAGCGGGGGCCTTCGTCGTTCCCGGGCCCTCTCCGGTCTCCCGGTCCCGGGGTTCCTCCTGGCCGGCGCCGCTCATGCGGCGCCGACAGCCTCCAGGTGGTCACGGGTCGGCTCGTCCACCTGGTCGGCGGAGACGGCGTCGTGCCCGTCGATCCAGTCCTTCACATAGGGGCAAACCGGCACGATCCGGTACCCGTCGGCGGTGCTGCGGGTGAGCGCCTCGCGGACGAGCCTCGAGGCGAGACCCCGGCCTTCGTACTGGTCGTCCACCTCGGTGTGGGGGAAGATGCGCTGGCGGGAGCCGTCGGCGCCCTCATGGTCCGTGTAGAGGGTGAAGCCGACGGGGTCGTCGGAGCCGTCCACGTAGACGGCGTAGCGGTCGCCGAGATCACGGACCTGCGGATCCTCGGGGGTGGGGGTCGAGTCGGTCATGGGAGTCCTCCTGGGTTCGGGGTGAGAGGTCGGACGGACGTGTCGCGCCCGGGGCGGCTCGGCGGACGGTCAGCCGCGGGGCCGCATCGGGACGTTCGGCAGCGGGGGAGCGGGGATCGGGTCCTTCGGATCGCGCGCGAAGGCGCCGAACTGGGGGAAGGGGCGGCCGTCGTCGTAGGCGGTGCCCACGAGGGCGTCCAGGACCTCACCGCTGACCTCGTGCCCCAGCGGCTCTCCCGCCGAGCCCCGGAAGCCCCCCGCCTCCACGTGCGCCAGCGGGGAGTCGTCCCCGGGGGCGTCGAAGCCCATCTCCTGCATGTAGGCGGCCCGCCAGGTCTCGATCTCCTCCTGGGAGCGGCCCACGAAGTTCCACCACATGATGATCTGCTCGCCGAGGGGCTCGCCGCCGATCAGCAGGGCGATCACGGGCTCGTCGCCGGCGCGCACCACCAGCTCCTCCGTGCCCGTGCCCACGTACGCCAGGTGCGAGAAGGGGACGTCCACGCCCTGCAGGCTCACGGCGCCCTGCACGGCGAGCAGGCCGTGCTCGTGCCCGGCCGGGACCGGGATGCGCAGCTCGGCCCCCGGCTCCAGGCGCACCTCCACACCGGTCAGCGGCAGCGCGGTGGGCACCGGGGAGGTCTGCCCGAGCAGCTCGCCCAGGAAGACCTTGGCCGACCATCCCTCGCCGGTCACCGGCTCCGGCCGGTGCGAGTGCAGGTCCGGTTCGGAGAAGCGGTGCGAGTCCGGCAACGCGTACCAGAGCTGCGCGCCGTGCAGGACGGTGGTGTCGTCCGTGGAGTACTCCGTGTGGGTGATCCCGACGCCGGCGTTCATGAGGTTCACCTCGCCCGGACGGACGAGCGCCCAGTGGCCGGCCGAGTCCACGTGGTCCACGCGGCCCTCGAACAGCCAGGACACCGTGGCCAGGCCGGTGTGCGGGTGCCGGGCCACGTCCATGCCGCCGGCGACGGCGACGTCGTCGGGGCCGAAGTGGTCCAGGAAGCACCACGCGCCGATGAGGCTGCGGGCGCGCTGCGGCAGTGTCCGCTTGACGGGCATGGCGCGGGGCCCGCCCAGGGGCACCTCTCGGGGCTCGAGGATCTCGACGGCGCAGCCGTCACCGTCTTCGACCCGCACGCCGGAGCTCAGCCCCTCCGTGAAGCGGGCCTCGGGCAGGTCCTCCCGCAGCCCGCCGGCCTCGGACGGCGCGGGTGTGTCCCCGCCGCGGCAGTGCTCGATCTGCGGGTCCTTCTCCGCGTTGGACATGGGGCCTCCTTCACGCCCGCCGGCGGCGGACCGGGTGGTGGGACAGGATGGAGATGCGGTTGGTGGCGTTCATGACGATCGCGAGCCACTGCACCGCGGCGTACTGCGCGTCCGTGAGGACGTGGTGGGTGGAGACCTGCACGTACTGCTGCTGGTCCTGCTCCGGCAGCTTCGTCACGGCCTCGGCGAGCTCGAGGGCGGCGCGCTCGAGCTCAGAGTAGACGTCCGGGGACTCGCGCCAGGCGGGCAGCAGGCCGAGGCGCTGGGGGCTCAGGCCGGCCTTGACGGCGTCGCGGGTGTGCACGTCGAGGCAATAGGCGCAGCCGTTGAGCTGGGAGACGCGCAGGTTCACCAGTTCGACGAGCTGGCGGTCGAGGTCGGCGTCGTCGGCGGCGGCCCGGGCGGCCGTGGCCAGCGCGCCGACGGCCCGCCATGCGTCCGGGACGGCCTTGTCGAGGTAGAAGGCCAGCGGGTCCTGGCGGTCGGGAGTGGTCATGGGCCCAGCGTGACGACTGCGGACGTCGATGACAACCCAGCCCGCCGTCTCTGCGTCGAGATCGCCGGGCGTGCCGCCTCAGCGAGAACGGGTCCGCCGCGCGTGTCGTGTCAGCGGGAGTGGAGGGCGCGGGCGAGGTCGGCCGCCGCCGTCTCCCGTCCGAACACCGGGCCGCCCGGCTCGAGCGCCGCGGTCCGCGCCAGCGGCGCGTACTCCACCGGCTCGAAGCCGAGCGCGGCCACCAGGGCGGCGACGGCGTCGCGCCCCGGCCCCGGGTCGTCCGCCCCGACGCCGAGCGCCCGCCGGGGCTCCTCGGTCCGGCCGGCGGTGTCCAGCTCGTGGTGGGAGATCTCGGAGAACGCGCGCACCACGGGCACGGCCAGCCCCGCCGCAGCCCAGCGGCGGGCGATCAGCACCGTCCCCGGCCAGGCCGCCGCGTCCCCCGGGTCCGCCAGCCAGTCCGGCACCGGCTCATCGCCCCACGTGTTGGTCATGTCCACCACGGCGAGCGTGCGCGGGCCGGCCAACAGCGCCGGGTCCACGTCGTCCAGGTCCTCGCGCGGCACCGCCACCACCGTCAGCTCGGTGTCCGCCGCCAGCTCCTCGACCGGCACGGCCTCCGCCTCGGGCGCGTGGATGAGCAGGTGCCGCCGCACCGCGGCCGGAGGGCGCGTCGCCGCCATCACGACGCGCGGCGCCGCGGTCCCCGGGTGCAGGCGCGGGATCCGGGCGATCGCCCGCGCCAGCGCCGTCCCGGCGCGGCCCGCGCCGAGGATCCCCACCGCCCCCGGGAGGCGGAAGGCGGGGGCGGGGAGGGCGTCGTCGTGCGGGGAGGGCATGTCCCCATCCCACCACGGGTGTTCACCGGCTCGTCACCATCGGCTCGTCCGCGCCTGCCACCCTGGGAGCGTCCATCCCCGCTCGTGTCATCCCAGGAGTCCCCATGCGCCTTCGTGGTCTGTCCGCCGCCGTGGCCGTGGCCGCGCTCGCCATCACCGGCGCCGCGGCCGCCCAGGCCGCCCGCCCCGCCCACGCCCCGGAGCGCGGCTCCGCCGCCGCCTCCGTCCAGGGCTCCCACGAGGTCCGCATCGCCACCTACAACGCCTCCCTCAACCGCGGCACCGAGGGCGATCTCGTCCGCGACCTGTCCACCCCGGACGACGAGCAGGCCCGGAACATCGCGGAGGTCGTGCAGACCACCCGCCCGGAGATCCTCCTGATCAACGAGTTCGACTTCGACGCCGCCGGCGAGGGCGCCCGCCTGTTCCAGGAGAACTACCTGTCCGTGGGCCAGGACCCGATCCACTACCCGTACCGCTACACCGCCCCCGTGAACACGGGCGTGCCCTCCGGCCTGGACCTGGACCAGAGCGGCACCGTGGGCGGACCGAACGACGCGCGGGGCTTCGGCCTGTTCCCGGGCCAGTACGGCATGGTGATCTACTCGCAGCACCCGATCCTCGAGGACCGGATCCGCACGTTCCAGGACTTCCGCTGGGTGGACATGCCGGGCAACGTCATGCCCGAGGACTACTACACCCCTGAGCAGGAGGAGCAGTTGCGCCTGTCCTCCAAGTCCCACTGGGACGTGCCGGTCGAGGTGAACGGGAAGACCGTGCACCTCCTGGCCGCGCATCCCACCCCGCCCTCCTTCGACGGCCCGGAGAAGCGCAACCAGCGCCGCAACCACGACGAGATCCGCCTGTGGGCGGACTACATCACCGGCGGCCGGACCGCCGCCTACCTCTACGACGACGAGGGCGTGCGCGGCGGCCTCCCGCGCGGCGAGCGCTTCGTGGTGCTCGGCGACTACAACGCGGACCCGGTCGACGGCGACTCGTGGGCCGGCGCCGTCGACCTGCTCCTGGAGCACTCCCGCATCCGCGACCCGAAGCCGTCCTCGGCCGGCGCGGCCGAGGCGTCCGCGCTGCAGGGCGGGGCCAACCTCCAGCACGAGGGAGACCCCCGGTACGACACCGCCGACTTCAACGACCGCCCCGCCCTGGGCAACCTCCGCGTGGACCTGGCACTGCCCTCGAAGAACCTCCCGCTCCTGGACGCCGGTGTCTTCTGGCCGGCCCAGGGCGAGCCGGGCTCCGAGCTGACCGGCTCCTACCCGTTCCCCACCTCGGACCACCGCCTCGTGTGGGTGGACGTGAAGGTCGCCGGGAACCCGCGCCGCTGACCAGGTCCGGGCACGCCGCGGCCCCGTCCCCCGGTGAACGGGGAGACGGGGCCGCGGCGCGTCGTCGGTGCCGGGCATCAGACGAGCTCGTTGCGCTGGCGGCCCAGCCCGGGGATCTCCACCTCGACCACGTCCCCGGCGGTGAGCCAGGGGCGGCGGCCGTCGGGGCCCTTGCGCGCCACCGCGACGCCGGCCGGGGTGCCGGTCAGGATGAGGTCGCCCGGGTTCAGGGTGACCATCTGCGAGGCGTAGGCCACGAGCTCCTCGGGGGAGAACACCACGTCCTTGAGCTTGGCGCTCTGCCGCTGCTCCCCGTTGACGCGCGTGGTGATCCGGGCGTCCCGGGGCAGCTCGTCCGGGGTGACCAGCCACGGGCCCACCGGCGTGGAGGCCTCCCACACCTTGCCCTGCAGCCACTCGGAGGTGCGGCCCTGGAAGCCGCGCATGGAGACGTCGTTGGCCACCGCGTACCCGGCGATGTGCTCGTGCGCGTCCTCCACCGCGATCCGCCGGCCGGGCTCGCCGACCACGACGCACAGCTCGCCCTCGTAGTCCACCCGGTGGTCCTCCTCCGGGATCTCGATCGGGTCGAGCGCGCCGGTGAGGGACTGGGCGAACTTGGCGAACAGGGTGGGGTGCTCGGGCCGGTCCTGGCCGGTCTCCTTGATGTGGTCCCGGTAGTTCAGGCCCACCGCGATCACCTTGGTGGGGAACGGGACGAGCGTGTCGTAGACCAGCCGGGAGGCGTCCAGGAGGAGGTCGTGGTCCTCCTGCGCCCCGCGCAGGGCGGATTCCACCATCTCGCGCTGCTCGGCGGGCTCGGCGGTGAGCAGCTCGCCCACGTCGCGGCAGTCCGGGATGGCGACGGCGCGCACCGCCACCTCGGGGTCCTCGGGGTGGACGGAGGTGATGACGGCGGCGAACGTGGCGCCCGGGGTGTCCGGGTCGGAGTCGGGCTGGCGGAACGTGGCGAGCTTCATGGGGCCATCCCATCACAGCGCGGGCCCGCCGGGGGCGGCCCGTGAGACGCTGGGCGCATGACCCCCGTGCACGAGACCTCCGACCTGCCGCGCACCGGATCCCCGCTGATCCTCGGGACCATGGGATGGGGTGCGGTGCCCACGCCGCCGCCCGCCCCCGGCGAGGGCCCCGCCCTGCTCGCCCCGGCCGACGGGGAGCGGGCCGAGGCCGCCCGTGAGCGCGCCCGCGGCGCCCTGCGCGCCGGACTGGACGCCGGCGTCACGGTCCTGGACACGGCGGACATCTACGGCGCCGGGGTCTCGGAGGAGACCGTGGGCGCGCTCGTCGCCGAGCTGCCGGCCGCGCGGCGGGCGGCGCTGCGCGTGCAGACCAAGACGGGCATCGTCCTCCACGAGCTCGGGCCCGACGGGCGCCCGCGCGTGCGGTACGACAACTCGCCGGCGTACGTCCGGGCCGGCCTCGAGGCCTCCCTCGGCCGCCTCGGGACGGACACGGTGGACACGCTGCTCATCCACCGTCCGGACGTGCTGACCCCCGTGGCGGACACCGTGCGCGCCTTCCTCGACGCCCGCGAGGCCGGGCTGGTGCGCCGGCTCGGCGTGTCCAACATGGGCACCGCCCGCGTGCTCGAGTACCAGCGGACCCTGGCCGACCTCGCCGCGGACGGCACTGGCCTGGAGTGCGTCCAGATGGAGCTGGGCCTGCACCACCGCACCCTCGTGGAGGCCGTGGTGCTGGCCAACCACGACGCCGCCCCCGCCACCGCCGGCGCCGCCGACCTCGGGTCCGTGTGCGCCGCCGAGGGCATCGAGCTGCAGGCGTGGGGTCCGCTCGCCCAGGGCCGGTACACCCGCGGCGCGGACGGCGCCGCCCCCGAGGGCGGGCCGGCCGCCGTCGTCGCTGAGGTGGCGCGCGAGCTCGAGGCCAGCCGCGAGGCCGTGGTGCTGGCGTGGCTGCTGCGGCTGCCGTGGGGCGTGCGCCCGGTGATCGGCACGCAGGACCCCGCACGCCTGGCCGCGTGCGCGGGCGCCGACGCGGCCGCCGCCCGCATGGACGGCGCCCAGTGGCACCGCTTGTGGACCGCCGCGCGCGGTGAGACGCTTCCCTGACATCCGTGCCGTGACGTCCGTCACGGCCCGAGCCCCGGGGAGGACCCGAGCATGCCGTACGTCCCGGTGGACCTGACGACGCCGTGGCTCGCCTACTGGGGTGCGCTGCTGTGCGCCGTGGTCGGGGGCACGCTCCTGGCCCTCGGGATCCGGCGCTCCCGCCGGCACCGCGCCCAGGCCGCGCAGGCGGGCCGGCACGCCGAGGTGCGCGTGCTCGAGGACGCCCGCCTGCAGCGCCGCCTGGGTGCCGCCGTCCTGGTGGCGGCGGTGCTCGCCGTCGGCGTGGGGGCGTGGCGGCACGTGGAGGGCCTGCACGCGTTCGAGGCCAACGTCCACGCCAAGTACGGCGTGGACCACGTGGAGCGCGTGCGCCAGTCCGGCAGCGCGCTGACCGCGGACCTGGTGCACCCGGACGGGACGGTGGAGCGGGACGTGTACGTGGCCCTGGACCCCACGGGGGAGCCCTTCCACGGGCGGGACCTCTCCCGCTGGCGGCCCGGCCCGAACGGCTGACCGGGCCGGGGGACGCCGTCGGCGGCGGCCCCTGCAGGCACGCCCGGGGCCTCTGTTAGGTTCGCGAGGTGACCCGCCGAGACCCCGCCGCCGTGCCCGCCTCCACCTACCGCCTCCAGGTGAGCGAGGACCTGCCCCTGGACTCGGTCGCCGCCCTCGTGCCCTACCTGCGGCGCCTGGGCGTGGACTGGCTGTACCTCTCGCCCCTGCTGGCCGCCGAGCCCGGATCGGACCACGGCTACGACGTGGTGGACCCCACCCGCGTGGACCCCGCGCGCGGGGGCCCGGAGGCCCTCGAGCGCCTGGCCCGCACCGCGCACGACGCCGGCATGCGCCTGCTCGTGGACGTGGTGCCCAACCACCTGGGCGTGGCCACCCCCGCCGCCAACCCGGCCTGGGAGGACCTGCTGCGCCACGGCCGCGACTCCCGGCACGCCGCCTGGTTCGACGTGGACTGGGAGGCCGGCGGCGGGCGGGTGACGGTGCCCGTCCTGGGCGACGGCCCGGAGGACGACCCCCGCGGCGCCGACGCCGAGCTGGACCGCCTCGTGGTGGTCCCGGGCGAGGCCGGGGACGAGGGCGTCCTGCGGTACTGGGACAACGCCTTCCCCCTGGCCCCCGGCTCGCTCGCCGCGGCCGAGGAGGAGACCGGCCTGCGCGCCGCGGAGGTGTTCGCGGACGCGGATCCGGCGGCCGAGCCCACCGCGGACCGCGCCCGCCTGGCCCGCGCCGTCCACGAGCGCCAGCACTACCGCCTGATGCACTGGCGCGTCGGCGACGCCGAGCTCGCCTACCGCCGCTTCTTCACCGTGACCACCCTGGCCGGCGTGCGCGTGGAGGACCCCGAGGTCTTCGACGCCGTCCACGCCGAGATCCGCCGCTGGACCGCCGAGGGCCTCGTCCACGGCCTGCGCGTGGACCACCCCGACGGCCTGGCCGATCCGGGCGCCTACGTCCGCCGCCTGCGCGAGCGGGTGCTGCCGGAGGGGTACCTGGTGGTGGAGAAGATCCTGGAGCCTGGCGAGGACCTGCCCGCCGCGTGGCCCGTGGACGGCACCACCGGCTACGACGCCCTCGGCGAGGTCGAGCGCGTGTTCATGGCCCCCGCCGCGGCCGGGACCCCCGAGGAGGACGCCGCCCTGCGCGCGGAGTGGGCCGAGCTCGTCGCCCAGGAGAAGGAGGACGTGGCCCGCGGCTCCCTGGCTGCGGAGACGGCACGGCTGGTGCGCGAGGCGCGCGCCGCCGTCGTGCTCGGCTCCCGCTCGGACGAGGAGCTCACCGACGCCTTCGCCGCCCTGCTGGCGGGCATGCCCGTGTACCGCACGTACCTGCCCGTGGGGTCCGGACACCTGGCCCGGGCGCTGACGGCCGCGTGCGCCGCCCGGCCGGGGCAGGCCGAGCTGCTGCGGGACGTGGCCGAGGTCCTCGCGGACCCCGCGTCCCCCGTGGCCCGCCGCTTCCAGCAGTCCTCGGGCATGGTGATGGCCAAGGGCGTGGAGGACCGCTCCTTCTACCGGTGGACGCGCTGGTCCAACCTCAACGAGGTGGGCGGGGACCCCTCCCACGTGCACCTGGAGCCGGCCGCGTTCCACGCGCGCCAGCAGGCCCGGGCCGCGTCCTGGCCGCACGCCATGACCACCCTGTCCACGCACGACACGAAGCGCGGCGAGGACGTCCGGGCGCGCGTCGCGGCGCTCGCGGAGGACCCGGCCCGCTGGGAGGCCGAGCTCGCGGAGCTGCGGGCGCTGCACCCGCTGGAGGAGCCGGGGCTCGAGCGGCTGGCGTGGGAGTCGATCGTGGGCGTGTGGCCCGCGGACGGCACCGCCCCGGAGGCGGAGCGGCTCGAGGGGTTCCTCCTCAAGGCCGCCCGCGAGGCCGCTGTGCACACCGCCTGGACGGACCAGGACGACGCGTTCGAGGACCGGCTGCGCACCCTGGCCCGCGAGACCGTGGCCGCGGACTCGGCCACCCGCGCCCGCGTCCAGGCCGTGGCGGACCGGGTCGCCGAGCCCGGCCTGGCCGTGCAGCTCGGGCACAAGCTCGTGCAGCTCACCGCCCCCGGCGTCCCGGACGTCTACCAGGGCACCGAGATCCCCTTCCCGTCCCTCGTGGACCCGGACAACCGGCGCGCCGTGGACTTCGAGACCCGCGCCGCCCTGCTGGACCGCCTCGACGCCGGCCACGTGCCCGGCCTGGACGAGCCCGCCTCCGCCAAGCTCGCCGTGGTGGCCGCCGCCCTGCGCGCCCGGAGGGACCGCCGGGAGCTGTTCACGGGCTACCGCCCCCTGGACGTGGACGGCCCCGCCGCCGCGCACGCGATCGCGTTCGACCGCGGCGGCGCGCTCACGGTGGCCACCCGCCTGCCCGCCACGCTCGAGGCCGCCGGCGGCTGGCGGGACACCGTGGTGACCGTCCCGCCCGGCCGCTGGCGCTGCGCCGTGACCGGCGCCGCCGTCACCCCGGACGAGCACGGTGCCGTCCGCCTGGACGCGCTGCTCAGCCGCCTGCCCGTCGCCCTGCTGCTGCCCGAGGACGAGGAGACCCGATGACCCCCGCCGCCCCGCACCACGACCCCGCCGCCCCCGGCCTGCCCCCCGCCGCCGAGGAGCCCGGCCAGGACGCCCAGCACGCCGGCCCCGGCGGCCTGGACCCGGCC